>NZ_LWEE01000015.1:0-382027 GCF_001635445.1 Halioglobus sp. HI00S01 | reverse complement strand
CTGAAGCCGGTCCCAAGGGTATGGCTGTTCGCCATTTAAAGTGGTACGCGAGCTGGGTTTAGAACGTCGTGAGACAGTTCGGTCCCTATCTGCCGTGGGCGTTGGAGAATTGAGGGAAGCTGCTCCTAGTACGAGAGGACCGGAGTGGACGAACCTCTGGTGTTCGGGTTGTGTCGCCAGACGCATTGCCCGGTAGCTATGTTCGGACAGGATAACCGCTGAAAGCATCTAAGCGGGAAGCCCCTCCCAAGATAAGTTCTCCCTGGGAATTTAATTCCCCTGAAGGGCCCTTGAAGACTACAAGGTTGATAGGCTGGGTGTGGAAGCGTTGTGAGGCGTTGAGCTAACCAGTACTAATTGCCCGTGAGGCTTGACCATATAATCCAAGTTATTTGCTCACCGCCAGGTGAGACAAAAGAAGACAGTTGGATGTTGTGACAAGTCCGGTGTTGAGAAACACGAAGAACAGACAGTTTGATTTACCACCCTATTTGTTGAGACGAGGCAGTGCAAAGTGCGCGTGAGACCAACGACAGCAAGCCAGTTTGCCTGGCGACAATAGAGCAATGGAACCACCTGACCCCATCCCGAACTCAGAAGTGAAACGTTGCATCGCCGATGGTAGTGTGGGGCTTCCCCATGTGAGAGTAGGTCATCGCCAGGCTTCTAAAAAAGAAAACCCCAGTAGCGCTTGTGCTACTGGGGTTTTGTTTTTTAGGATGGGTTGATTCTCTGCCCCGTTAAGCAACCCGCAGGGTTGCCATGTGACGCAGCCTGTTCACCAGCGGTGAACGGCGAAGGGGTGCCGCAGGCATCGCGAAGCGATTGCGAGCACCGTTCGCAACCCAATGTAGGTCATCGCCAGTGGCGGAGGCGCCCCTCGTTCTAACCCAAAATCCCGTTAGCGGGATTTTTTTATGCGCGCAGAGAATAGAAGAATAGATTACCCAGGCGATAACCTGTTCTCACGGGTGAGGTTAGGGATGAGTTAGCCCGGAAAAGGGGACAGACCACGATTAATCCCTAAAACACTATTTGGAACAGCCCCCGATTGCTCTGCTTGCCAGGGATTCATCGTGGTCTGTCCCCCATCGGATCTGCCACTCTCCCAGTTCAGCGTCGCATTGGCGCTGAGATCGGTAATCGCATCGGCCTCGCTGTTGCCAAAGATCACGTAATTCATTTAATCGCTGCGGTCGGGAGCGTCACTCAAAATGTATGCCCGAGTTTTTATAAGCTTTTCGTGGGGTAGCAGTGACAAATCGCAATTAAGCTATTGAAAAGCGTTGGAATACCGAAACTGTTACCTTGTTCACACAAGACTTGGGGCTCAGCATAGCCAGGTAGGTGACTTGGCCTTGGCGGGAAGTTGGCCCAAATGACCTCTTTGGACTAGTCTGTGAGCAGGAAGAATAAAGGAGAAAAATGGATGCGCTCTTTAGTATTTATCGTAGTTGCGGCCGCCTTGGCCGGCTGTTCCACCCACGGTGTGGTTCACCACTCGCCATATGATCTGGATCGCGACGGCGTTATGGATGCCCGTTGTCCCGGAATGACCTATGACACGTCGGATAATACGCTGTATGGCTGGCGGTCACGGGGTTCCAAGGAATGTGAGCAGCAGAGCAGCTAGCTCAGGTATTTCGCAACATCCACCTCATCGATCTGCTCCGGGGCCAGATAGGTCTCGGCGTATTCCATGTGCACGCCTTCACGGATGAATAGCTCGAAACAGTCACGATCAATGTGCTGATCTTCCACCATCTTGTGCAGAATATCGATAGCCACGGAAACAGGCTTGGCTTTCTTATAGGGTCGATCTGCAGCCGTCAGTGCCTCGAAGACATCGGCTACCGCGAGGATACGCTCGGGGATGGAAAGTTCTTCTCCAGGCAGCTTGCGCGGATAGCCAGAGCCGCGCATGGTCTCGTGGTGCGTCGATGCATAGCGGGGCACTTTGCTGAGCTCTGGCGGGAACGGCAGGCTCTCCAGCATTTTAATCGTGCTGATCATGTGTTCATTGATCTTGAACCTGTCTTCAGCCGTCAGCGTCCCCCTTGATATCGAGAGATTGTAGATTTCGCCCTGGTTGTACAGGTGCACTGGGATATCCATGTTGATGCCAAGGCTGGGGTCATAGTCGGTGGAGCGGGTGCGTTCGATAATATGCTCAGGCTTGTCACTTAACAGCGGCTCCTCAGCCGGAGTGGGTGCTCCTTCACCCTGCAGTCTCAGCTCTTCCACAGGTGACAGTCCTATCCGATCATCAAAATAGCGCGTCCAATTGCGGTCCGCAATGGTCCGTAATCGCTCCTGGGACGCTTCATCGAGGAATTCACCCCCCACGTTGCATTGCGCGACAAAGGTATAGTCTTCCTGCAGCTGCCGCTGCATTGCCTGGAGCTCGGCCGCGTACGCGCTCTCCTGTTCCGGGTTGGCTGTACGCTGTTCCCAGTAGTGTATTTCAGCGTCGCGCCACAATACCTCGAACCGCATTCTCACTTCGTGAATCCGGTTATAAATGGATTCGAGTTTGCTGCCCTTGTCCACGATATGCTCGGGTGTGGTGATCTTGCCGCAGTCGTGCAGCCAGGCGGCGATACGATACTCACGCCACTCGTCGTCCGTAGTCAGGCTGAAATGTTGGAATGGGCCCGAATCGCTGTCGGAGGCATGCCTGGCGAGCATGAGTGCCAGTTCAGGGACGCGCTCGCAATGGCTGGCGGTGTAGGGCGACTTCTGGTCAATGGCTTCGGCGATCAGGCGGATAAAGGCATCCATGAGCTCGCGCTGGGCCTCTTCGTGGGCGCGGATGGAGGTCACCATGCTGACCATGGATTCACTCAGCTCATCGAGTTCCTTCACCCGCGAGGTCACGGGGGCCACGCTGTCATACTCCCGGCGGCGCACCTTGTCGTTCTCTCGTGCCAGTTGGCGAATAGGGTTGACGATAGGGTTGGCAAATAACCAGGACAGCGGCAGGATTAGCAACAGCAACCCGCAAGTGACGAGAATCGATAGCCGGACTTTTTCCAGGTACGGTGCCATGACCGTATCCAGCGGCGTGACGATCCCCAGCATCATGCTGCTGTTGGCCGAGGATATCGGCATGCCGAACACAATATGATCCCGCTCTGACAGGGTTGTCTCATGCAATTGATCCTGCATCGCTGGCGTATTGGCGATATCAACCATCAACTGGCCCGGGAGCGTCTCTGAGGTCGTCTCATCGAGTTGGGAATCGAAGTTCAGCCAGCTGGCAGCGAGCCGCGCCTGGTGTTGTTCGTCGATAGCAAGAATGGCCCGGTCCAGAAGTTCGCGTAATCTGGGTTCATCCGCGCTCGTCAGTATGTGGAGCTTATCCGGGATTTGACCTGCGCCCAGGTCGATATCTTTATGGTATTGCAGGCCGGGGATGAAATAGTGGCGCGTGATGTAGCGGAGAATGATCTCGCTGTCCAAGGCCGCGTACACCTCGCCGCTAGCCACCTTGCGCACGGCGTCCAGCGTGCTGCCGACCTCGACAATGCTAATTTCGGGGAAGTTTTTGCGCACCACATCGATAACGGACCAGCCCTCTGGGATCGCCAGTTTTCGCTCGCCCACAAACGCCAGACGGCTCAGGTTGGGCTCACCCTCCCTGGTCAGCAAGGCGTAGGGAATTTGCACGTAAGGTTCACCGGCCAAGCCCCAGTTACTGTTGCTGTCAGTGAGAATGACGGATTGGAGCAAATCGATATCGCCGGCCTGGAAGGCTGCCACCAATTCGTTCCAGGTCATGCCGTCCACGTACTCGATGTTCAGGTTGAGCATTTCCGCCAGGAGGTTGATCGTGTCTACGGAGTAGCCCCTTGGCTCGCCTTCCTGGCTGTAGTCAAACGGTGGCCAGTTGGTTTCGTTAGAGACTTTCAGCGTGGGTAGGCGGGCGAGGAAGGAGCGATCACTCGGGGTTAGCTGCATCTCCGGTAGCGGCAGCTGGGCAGCGTCATCGGCGTGAGTGACGCTGGAGGCGATAATCGTCCCGTCTGCTTTATAGAGGTAGATTGAACTGTCGCCCGCGACATTGCGCGTGGCCAGAAACTCCGATGTGGTGGCCATGGTCATATCCATGCCCACAACCGCATCCGAGCCGACAATGCGGCGGGAGATGCTGCGCCCGGGCGCACCAAGGTGCGCGAACAGATAGGGAGCAGAGGTCTCTACTTCGCCACTAGCGAAAGCCGCCTGATACCAGGGGCGCGACACAACATTGTAGTCGGTAGGTTCACTGCGGCTGGTTCGGATCTGGTGATTGGCATCGAGATAATCGTAGGTGCGCACGGCGCCTGTCGGGGTTTTGTCGACCCGTATCACCACCCAGCGGTCGGAGGGCACTGCGAGTAGTTTGGCGCGTGCGGTTTCACTGACCTGCAGGTTCACCACCTGGAAGAAGTGCCCATCCCGGTGGCCCACGTAGGCACCGTAAATCATGGGATTGAGTTCCAGCACCTGGACGAAAATCTTCAGTGTGGCTGCTTCTCGGTCGCGCTCGGCCAGGTCCTGATTTTCTGCCAGCAGGTCGATGACATTGGTATTTACCATGCCGATTCCCTGCAGTTCTGCGGCCACACTCTCGGCGGTACTTTTATAGAGGTCAGCGGCCGCATTGCGGGCCATCGCGTGGCTGAAATAATACTGCAGGCCGATAGCCACGGCAGCTGTGAACACGGTGGCTAATACGAAAACGGTGACCACCGTCATCCGGATGGTGGTGTGTACCCTTTTTATGCTCAAGTCGCGCAATCCTTTATGTTGGGGCGACTATAAATAAAGCACATATTCGCCATTTCTACAGGCAAAAAAAAGCCGCGGCTGGTGCCGCGGCTTTTATTGAGTGCTGGTAATCAGCCGCCGTTGGAGAGGCCGTCATCGCCACCGCCGCCACCCTCGGGCTCGGGGCAGTCACTGGCGTCGTCAATCACTTGGATGACGCAGCTGAAGGTCTCGTTGTACTCGCTACCCACATTGATCTGGAACTCGCTGGTGTTGGATGGGCGCTCCTCATCTCGACAGGATGCGTAGGTCACCGATCCGCCCTGGGTCAGGGAGACCCCGAAGGCGCCCGGGAGAATAGCGTTGGGCACTTCGGTGTTGCCTGAGAGATTGACCTCACACACGCTGGAGGTTACGGAGATGGTGGTTCCCGCAATCGGTGCGTTGTTAAAGGTGTCAGAGACGTACACCTGGTACTCGCCGCCGTTAAAGGCGGTGTCGGTGACCGCGTTGCCCCGGTTATCGACCACCAGGACATCCCAGGCGGGGTTATCCGAGAGGATGATTTGCAGATCGTCGCGAACGTTAACCAACTCACGGCTACAGTAAACACCGTCACCTTCAGGCGGGCACAGCAGGCCGTTGTAGACGGCGGTTACGCCCTCATCGGGGTAGCCGTTGGCGGGGTCATCGCCGTTGGCATCAAATACACCGTTGTTGTTGAAGTCAGTGAATATCTCTTCAGAGCCAGCGCGACACTCGCGCAGCGTGGGGTTGTTCACGCAGTAGGTGCGCGCCGGGTCGTAGAAGCCGTTCCAGTTATTATCCAGGAAGGCCTCGGTCAGGTTGGCAAAGCGCTCGCCCTCGTCGTAAATACCGTTGGCGTTGGCGTCAATAAAGGACTCCTCACCAATGGCTGTTACGAGAATGGTGGAGCGTGCGCCGCGGATGAAGCCCAGGTCATCGGGGCAGGGGCCACCGTTGGCATTGTGGCTGGGGCAAGCGTAGTCAGCATCATAGATGGTGCGAACCAGCTCCTGATTCTCTGGCAGCGTGGGGAAGCGAGGAGCCTGGCTGGTCCAGGTCACGCTACAGGCGCCATTGGTGGTCTGACACGCAGACTCAATAGAGCCGTACTCAGTGGTGAATACCGCTGCAGTGCCGTCGGGTACGGGGTTGTTGAACTTGTCCGCCATGCGCACAGTGATAGCACGGGTAATACCGTCGACGCGCATGGCGTCTTCGATCATCACGCTGGTACCTTCCACAGACAGTGAGATGGAGTTCTGGTCAGGAAGACCGGTGCTGATGGTGAGCACGTCGGATACTGCCGAGACAGTCCCTTCACCGTTCATGGCGTCCATGGTCGCCACAACGCGAACCACCGTGGCCACATCGCCGGAGTTAACGAAGGTGGATACTATGCCTTCCGCGTCAGTAGTGGCGGAGGCCGGGTTGAACGTAATGCCGCCCACGTCAGTGGTCAGGGAGAAATCAACCATCACGCCTTCCTGGGGGTTGCCCTGGGAGTCGACAGCTTCAAACTTAACTTCAGACTGTTCTTTGCGATCGGGGCCGCCACCGGTGCCGCGCAGTACGATCAGGGTGGGGTCGGCGCTGATGAAAGTCAGTGAGTCGGCAGCGGGCTCGGCGATCTCGATCGTTCCAAAGGCCTGGGCCTCAGTACCGATAATTTCCGCGGTCAGTTGATCGATTCCGCTACAGGAACCCACCTGATAGTCGACCGTAATCTGGCCGTTGGGTACCGCGATGGGATTCTCGGGAGAGAGTGTGGATTCACCGGAATTGATACAGGCACTGGTGATCCGGACACTTTCGGCACCGGCCACTGGTACGTCGTTTTCGTCGACAACGGCCAGCGCGAGGATGGCGCTGCCCTGGGCAGCAATCGGCTCGTTCGGTGCAATGCCGATTTCCGCATCGTAGTAAACGCCGTCCAGGATAAAGCCGAGGCGAAGGCCGTTGACGCCAAGCTGGAAGTTAATGGATTCGGTAACGACATTACCGCTCGGGTCTTCTACTGAGACCTCGATGGTGCCTGCGCCGCGGCTTTCATTGCCTGCCTCGATACGGAAGGTCACAGCGCCTTCCGCATTGGTCAGTTTGGAACCGCTGGAGGGGAATAGCAGGCCGCTATTGGTCGAAGCGGTAACGATCACATCGGCAATCGGGTTGCCGTTGGGGTTGTTCTGGGTCACAAGCACCTGCAGGGTGCCGGGGGAGTTAGGTGTGACCGTGCTGGTCTCGTTGCCGTCTGAATCCTTCAGTGCGACCTGAATAAAGTAGGTATCGCTGCTGCCCCCGGAGTCACCGAGGAAGCCGCCGCCTCCACCACCGCCGCCACCGCCGCCACAGGCGGTAATGGCACATAGCGCGATTAAAGTAGCAGCCAATCGGCTGCTGAGAGAGGCGAATCGAGTAATCATCTTGTTCCCCTGTAGCTCACATCCTGCGAGTCTTAATATTGTGATCCGGCATCTACTGATTCTGGTGATATGCACCAGTGTGTCAACGTTCCGCTAACACTTTTCACAGCTTAACACGGGGTTTTGTAAAAACCCCATAAAAACATGGTGATAGCCGTGTTTTGTGATTTTTAACACAAAGTCTTAGCCACCCCCAATTAGCACGATAATAGCCCTGTGGAATGGGAAGAAAAGAAAAATAGTGTAAAAAGTTATGAAACGTTGTTTTTGGCACTAAATAGCCCACAAATCTGTCCTGATCGGCAGTAACTGCTACCATGCGCCGATGAATTTGACCGTGTCGATTGTCACTTACCACAGTTCTCTGGACTATTTGCGCAAAACGCTCGCCAGCCTGGTCCAGGCAGCGGAGAACGCTCGTGCTGCGGAGCTGGTCTCGTCAGTGGCGGTGACTGTAGTGGNCAACGCCTCAAGCGGTGTGTACCGGGCCCAACTGAACGCCCTCTTGGCTGAATTCGAAACGGCCTGCGCCGATGGCCCCTGTCAGCTTCACTACCTCCCCATGGCAGCTAACCGCGGCTTCAGTGCCGGGCATAACGTGGCCCTGGGCCGTGTCCGGGGTGACTATCACCTGATCCTCAACCCCGACGTGGAAATTGGCCCGGCGGCGTTGCGAGTTGGCCTCGCCCGGTTGCGCGACGCGCCCGAGGTGGTGCTGCTCAGCCCAGACGCCACGGGAAGCAATGGCGAGCGCGAGTATCTGTGTAAGCGATATCCGTCGGTACTGGTGCTGGCGCTCCGGGCTTTTGCGCCCGGGCTGGGAAGGCGTTGGTGCCCCGAACGGATGGCTGATTACGAAATGTCGGATGTGTGCCGGGGCGACCGCGAGGTTGAGGTACCCCTTGCCAGTGGCTGCTTTATGCTCGCGCGCGGCGAGCAGTTAGCGGCTGCGGGTGATTTCGACGAGCGTTACTTCCTCTATTTCGAGGATTTTGACCTGTCGTTGCGCATGGCTACTCTGGGTCGTGTGTTGTACCTGCCTGCCATGCGGATTGTTCACCACGGCGGATATGCGGGCAGCAAGGGCTTCGCCCACGTGAAAATGTTTGCCAGTGCCGGGATTCGCTTTTTCCGCCAGCACGGCTGGCGTTGGGCGTGATAGGATAACGCCGTGAACTCCCCGCTATCCACCGCCGCTGATACCATTCGCCGCTCGCACTATCTGCAGGCCATGGGCATTGATGCCTATGTGTCCCGCAGGCAGCTGCCCGGGGCGGCGCCGACGCAGCGCCTGACGGTGATAGAAACTATGGCACCTGCGCCGCAGTCCGCACCGGCACATGGGCAGCCAGACACGCGTGCGGAAGTGCCGCCAATGCCCAATCTCGAGGTGGATGTCGGCTCCCGCGGCAGTGCCGTAGCAACTCAACAGGCTGCAGCGCCGGCGGCGCCTGCCAGGCACGCTTCACCCGGTGTGAAATTCAGTCTGGGTGTCATCATTTGTGGCGATGTTGCCTGGCTGGAAGTGCTTCAGGGGATGCCCCTGGCCAGAGAGCAGGTGCAGTTGGTGCACGCCATGGCTCGCGCGGTAGGGGCTCAGCAGGCCAAGCCCCGGGTGGCACAGTTCGATTGGCCAATGCACAGTAACCCCCAGCTGGACCAGGGGGAGGATGCGGCTCGCGCCAGCCTGACGGCATACCTGCAGCGTCACCTGGGTGAGGCCAGGTGCCGCGCCCTGGTCTCTCTCGGTGCGCCGGCGGCGCACTGGGTCATCGCCGATATGCTTCAGGGCGTTGCGAGTGTCGCTNCCCTCAGCACCCGGGAGATGCTGGATACACCCGCCTGCAAACGCCAGGTCTGGGCTGACTTACAGCCGATAGTCACTGCCTGACATGGTGCGGCCTGGCGCTGACGCCGATGTTGCGGTAGCGGCTGGCATCGATGCCCTGGTGTCTGATCAGCCCTGGCAACCCGACTCTTTGTCGCGCTACTTTAATCACGAATCGCATTGTCATGCCCTGGTGCTTGAGCAGTCAGGCGATGTCTGGGGGTTCCTGATTTACGCGCTGGTACTCGACGAGGCAAGCGTGGACAATGTGGCCGTGCTTCCCGAGGCTCAGGGAATGGGATACGGGCGGTTGCTGCTCGATACGGCACTGCAGCAAATGCAGGCACTGGGTGCCGTGCGATGCATGTTGGAAGTGCGTGAGAGCAATGTGGCGGCCAGAGGCCTTTACGAGAAACGCGGCTTCCAGTTGGACGGCCGGCGCCGTGATTATTACAAGACAGCCGAAGGGCGCGAGGACGCCCTGTTAATGTCCAGGAGATGGTGAATTGTCGATAAACATACTCGAGACAGAGTGGTGGAGCCTGGCGCTGCCGCCGGAGTGGTGGGCTGAAGCCCAGGAAGAGAGCATTCTGGTGGGCGACCACGACGGTGTTGGGTGTATTGAAATATCTACCCTGCACAAGGAAACCGGGGCATTTGACCCCGCTACCGTAGAGCAGATCGTGCGCGAGGAATCAGACCCTCAGCAGGTGTGGAAATCTGCCAGTCTGGGGCCGTTCAAGGGATTGACGAGCAGCTATGTGGAAGAAGAGGCCGCCATTCGCGAGTGGTATGTGGCGCTCGGCGGGATGCTGCTATTTGTGACCTACAGCTGCGAAGAAGAAAACCGCGGCATGGACGACGCCGCTGTCGATGAAATTCTGGATACGCTGGAGGCTCTGTAGCACAGAGCCCCGGCTCAGCTGATGGTGCCGGTGACCCGCACCCGGCGCGAACCGCTTTCAGGCTTCTCCCGGGCCGCGTCGATACGGGCCTGAATGCGACCGTCGATGATGTTCTTCATGGCGATAATGAGCCCCGTGAAGATGAATGCCCCGGGCGGCAGTATCGCCAGCAGAAACGACTCGTATTCCTCAAATACCACGATTTTCCAGTCCACGGCGGCGGGGCCCAGCAGCAAATCCATATCTGCAAACAGTGCTCCGGTGCCTGCCAGCTCGCGCATCGCTCCTAGTAATACCAACACCACGCCAAAGCCGACACCCATGATCAGGCCGTCATAAATAGAGGGCAGCAGGCTGTTCTTACAGGCAAAGCCGTCAGCGCGTCCGAGAATGACACAGTTGGTGGTGATCAGAGGCAGGAAAATCCCCAGTATCTGATACAGCTCATAAGCGAAGGCTTGCATGAGGAGCTCGGTGCAAGTCACCGCTGCGGCAATAATCATGACAAAGACGGGCAGGCGAATCGCATCAGAGACAATGTTGCGGATCAGTGATACGCAGGTATTGGAGGTCACCAGTACCAGAGTGGTTGCCAGTGCCAGGCCGATGGCGTTTACCACGCTGCCTGTCACGGCCAGTAACGGGCACAGGCCAAGCAGCTGCACGATGGCAGGGTTGTTTTTCCACAGCCCGTTTAGCGACAGGTCTTTATAACTTACATCTGCAGCCATCAGCTTTCCTCCGCAAAAAGACGCGCGTGATTGGCTTGGGCGTACTCTAGCACCCGACGTGTGGCATTAACGACCGCGCGAGGTGTAATGGTCGCTCCTGTGAAGGCATCGAATTCGCCCCCATCTTTTTTAACTGCCCAGGTATTCGCCAGGGTCTTGTTCTCGAAGTCCAGCACCCAATCCGACTTGTTCAGGTCGACCTTGTCGCCAAGTCCGGGTGTTTCCTTGTGTGCCAGCACCCTCAGGCCGGCAATGCTGCCATCGGCATTGACGCCGACAATCAGGTCGATATCACCGCTATAGCCGTCGCGTGCGGTGGCCGGAATAATGGCCGCTACAGTGCGACCCTGCTGGCGGGCCAGGTAGATCTGTTTATCGCTGCGCAACCCCAGTTCGCTGACCTCCGGGCCGACAGCCAGGGNGTCGTCAAGCATGGAATTGTCATGCCGATCTCGCGGCACAATTTGCAGCAGGGCTTTCTCCTCGGCCTTGCGGATTTCCGCGGCAATACGATCTTTAGTGCCCAGGTAGCTGCCCGCCAGGGTGAGTGCGGCCGCGATGGCGAATGCCGCCAGTAGCAAGGAGTTGCGAGTGATGGACTGCCCCAGCATTACTTGGTGCCTCGTGCGTTGTGTCCATAGGTGCGCGGCTGCGTGTACTGATCAATAAAGGGTGCTGCCAGATTCATGATCAGCACGGCAAAGGCCACGGCATCGGGGTAGTTGCCCCAGACGCGAATCAGATACACCAGCAGGCCGATCATACCGCCGTAGATCAGGCGGCCACGGTTGGAGACCGCCGATGAGACGGGATCGGTGACGATGAAAAACGCGCCGAACATCGTCGCACCAGAGAGCAGGTGGAATAGCGGTGAACCGCCGCTGGCACTGGAACCGCCGTCGTAGAACAGCGCGCTCATCAAGGCCAGAACCACCAACATGGCCACCGGGGCGTGCCAGGTGAATACGCGCTGATAAATCAGCCACAGGCCGCCGGCGAGAAACGCAATGTTCACCCACTCCCAACCCAGACCACCCCAGCGGCCGAACTGCGGGTTGGCCCGCCAGAGGTCTTCCATGAGCAGGCTGTTGTTCTGTTTCAATACATCCAGCGGTGTCGCCATGGTGACGGCGTCAAATGCGGCCGGGGTAAACAAGGCCTGAATCGAGGCCATGAGATCGGGGAGTTCGCCTGCACCCCGCGGCGCTGCCCAGGACGTCATCTGTACCGGGAAAGAGATGAGCAATACCACGTAGCCGACCATGGCAGGGTTGAAGGGGTTGTAGCCCATGCCGCCGTAGAGGTGCTTGGCCAGCAGAATAGCCGAGCCCATGCCGACGGCAATCAGCCACCAGGGCGAGTAGGGCGGCAGGGCAATGCCCAGCAGCACTGCCGTCACCAGCGCACTGCAGTCCTTGAGATAAAACGCCAGGGGGCGGCCGCGCAGCTTGAGCGCCAGGCTTTCGAATGCGATTGCCAGCACGCAGGCCCAGGCAATATTGAGCAGGATGCCGAAACCGAAAAAGTACGTGAGCACGAGCACGCCGGGCACGGTAGCCAGCAGCACGTTTTGCATCAGGTCGGATGTGGAGCGCGCGGTATGCGCGTGGGGAGAAGTGATACGCATCAGTGCCATGTTATGCGTCTCCCATCTCGGCAACTTTCGCGCGGGCGTCGTCAATTTTGGCGTTCATTTTTTCCAAGGATGCTTCCAGTGCCTCGACCACGGTATCGTCGCCTGCCTCGCGTGCGGCGGCGAGCTTCTCTGTCGATTTCTGCAGCCGGGCCTCGAGCTTTTGCAGGTTGTCGCGAGCCTTTTCTGCCGGCGACATGGCGGCAGTAGCCTCCCGGGCTGCCTTGGCGCGGGCAATTGCTGCATCGGCCGCACTCGGCGGTTCAGCTGCCGCTGCTGCGGGTTCGGCTGCAGGTGCGAGTTTGGCAAGTTCCGCGCGGGCTTCTTCGACCTTGCCGGTGAGGCGTTCAACCGTCGACACCAGCGCATCAATGATTTTTTCCTCGTCGCCTGCGTCGCGGCTCTGGGCCAGTTTGGCCTGCGACTTCGCCAGCCGGGATTCCAGTTTGGTCAGGTTGTCCCTGGCTTTTTCCTCGGGGCTCTTACTGGCGTCTGCCTCGCGCGCCGCCATCGCTTTCTGGATGGCGAGTTGCGCGGCATCGGCGGGCTCTGCCGCGGCTGATGCTGACTCCGGCGCATTGGCCTGCTGGTAATCTTGCAGTGCCTTTTCGGCTGCTGCGAGCTTGGCCCTGGTTTTGTCCACGCCGGTTTGCAGTGCGTCGACCAGATCCGGGTTTTCCGATTTGGCGGTCTCCAGCTTGGCGGTGGCTGTGTCGAGCCGCTTGCGCGTGTTGACTACCGCCTTTTCCAGTTTTTCCAGCTCATTCTCGCCGCTAGCCCCTTCGGCCTGTGCGGCTTTCTTGGCCTTGGCGCGCTCGATCGCTGCCTGGATAGGATCTTCTTCAATAGCACCCTGTTCTGCGGCTTGTTTGGCTTTCGCTTCAGCGGCCTTCTTGCGAGCGGCACGCTTGGCTTCTTTCTCGGCTTCTTCCCTGGCCAGGCGCTCCTGCCGCGCTTCGAACCGCTTGAGCGAGTACTCGGATTTCTCCGCGTCCTTACGCTGCTGCAGTATCTCTGCCTTGGAGGCGCGATAGTACTGCACCAGGGGGATGTGGCTTGGGCACACGTAGGAACAGGCGCCGCACTCGATGCAGTCAAACAGATTGTGTTGCTCGAGCTTCTCGTATTCCTGGCCCTGGGCGAACCAGAACATTTGCTGTGGCAGCAGGCTCGCCGGGCATGCTTCGGAACAGGTACCGCAGCGAATGCAGGCCTGGGCGGGGGGCGGGGTGGGTAGCTCGGCTTCCGTGGGCGCCAGTACACAGTTGGTGGTTTTGACGATGGGTACGTCTGCCCGGGGCACGGTAAAGCCCATCATCGGGCCGCCCATGATCAATCGGTTGTTCTTTTCCGGCGCATAGCCTGCCTGTTCCAGCAGGTAGCCCATGGGGGTGCCCAGCAGGGTTTCAAAATTCTGCGGCTCGGCCACGCTGTCGCCGGTGACCGTGGTAACCCTTGATACCAGTGGTCTGCCATCGATGACAGCGTCGCGAATCGCCACCGTGGTGCCAATGTTTTGACAGACAATGCCCACATCAGACGGCAGGCCACCGGAGGGAACCTGCTTGCCGGTGAGAATCTCGATAAGCTGCTTCTCACCGCCGGAGGGGTACTTGGTTGGGAAGATGACGATTTGAATGTCGGTGTCTGCTGCGGCTTCCGTGAGTGCAGCAATACCTTCCGGCTTGTTGTCTTCCACACCAATCAGGATTTCACCGGGGCTGATCAGATGGCTGAGAATCTGCGCACCGGCAATAATCTTGTCGGCCCGTTCGCGCATCAGAATATCGTCAGCGGTGATGTAGGGCTCACACTCTGTGCCATTGATAATCAGCGTATCAATGCGGGTATCCGGGCGTACGGAGAGTTTTACGGCAGATGGAAAACCCGCGCCGCCCATGCCGGCGATGCCTGCATTGCGAATGCGATTGATCAATTCGCTCTTGTCTAATTCCCGGTAGTTGTCCGTACCGCTGTGAGCTATCCACTCGTCCTGACCGTCGGTATCAATCACGATACAGCGCGCTGTGCGGCCAGAGGGGTGTGCTATTTGCCGATCCTCAATGGCGGTGATCAGGCCAGAGCTGGGTGCGTGCAGAGGAACACTGACAAAACCCACTGGCTCGGCGATGACCTGCCCTTTGAGGACTTTTTCACCGACCTCAACAACAGGCATTGCCGGTGCACCAATGTGTTGCGCCAGCGGCAGAATCAACTGCGCGGGGATGCCGGCCTGGGCGATAGGTGTGCGCACCGACTGATACTTGTTCTCGGCCGGATGGATGCCGCCGTGAAAATCAAAAATCTTTCTCACGCGGCTCTCTCGCTCTCAGGCTTGGCATCGGTGGCAATAATGTCCACCTCGCGGCTCACTGGGTCGGGCAGGTCCCATACCCAGTTCTGCAGGCTGGCGGCCTCTGCCGGACGCATTTCAATGCAATCTACAGGGCAGGGTTCAACACACAGATCACAGCCCGTGCACTCGCTGGCGATGACTGTGTGCATCTGTTTTGCTGCGCCGAGGATGGCGTCCACCGGACACGCCTGAATGCACTTGGTGCAGCCAATACATTCGGGCTCGCGAATGTAGGCCACCATGGTTTCAGTTTCTTCGCCGTGTTCTGCATCCAGCTCCGGTGCTTCCATATCGAGCAGGTCGGCAAGTGCCTGCACACCTGCCTGGCCGCCAGGGGGGCACTTGTTGATTGCTTCGCCTTCGTTGGCGATCGCTTCGGCGTAGGGCCGACACCCAGGGTGACCACATTGACCACATTGGGTTTGGGGCAGAATGGCGTTGATCTCGTCGACGATAGGGTTGCCTTCAGCCTTGAAGCGCACCGCGGCGAACCCCAGCAGCGCGCCGAATACCACACCCAGCGCTACCAGGGCGAACAGCGCGGCGAACAGCGGGTATTGTGCGATCAGTTCATACATGTAGAGTTACACCAGACCCGCGAAGCCCATGAATGCGAGAGACATCAGTCCAGCCGTAATCATGCCGATTGCCGCCCCTTTAAACGGTGTGGGCACATCCGCTACGGCAAGGCGCTCGCGCATGGCGGCGAACAATACGAGCACCAGCGAAAACCCGACCGCGGCGCCGAAACCGTAAAACAGCGCCTGGGTAAACGTATGTTCCTGGTTAATGTTAAGCAGGGCGACGCCGAGTACGGCGCAGTTGGTGGTGATCAGCGGCAGATAAACGCCGAGCACCCGGTGCAGCAATGGGCTGGATTTGCGCACCACCATTTCAGTGAACTGCACGACCACGGCGATGACCAGGATGAAGGAGATCGTCTTCAGGTAGGCGAGCCCCAGCGGCTCCAAAAGAAAATGGTAGGTGATATTGGACAGGGCTGAGGCCAGCGTCAGCACGAAGGTGGTGGCCATAGACATGCCCATGGCGGTTTCCAGTTTGTTGGACACACCCATGAACGGACACAGTCCGAGGAACTGCACCAGCACAAAGTTGTTCACCAGGATCGCCCCGACCAACAGAATGGAATAATCAGCCAACATGAGGTTATCTTACCGCAAGATTGCAAAACAGTCAGTACTGACTTTTTTTTGCCGTATTGTCCAATCACTCATTCTAACCCGTCACCGGTGCAATGGCAGTATGTAAACCCAAACTAACGATCATTAGTCCAGTATTTTTTCGCAACGGCGGCGAGCATGACGGGGAACCGCAAAACCGCTATAGTAGCGCCCCATTTTTTCGAGCATACGGACACCCAACCCCATGGCTGCTGACGCCCCGCGCAAAATTCTCGTGACCAGTGCACTGCCCTACGCTAACGGCCCCTTGCACCTGGGGCATATGTTGGAGCAGGTGCAGACCGATATCTGGGTGCGGTTCCAGAAATCGCGTGGCCACAACTGCCTCTATGTGTGTGCTGATGACGCCCACGGCACGGCGATTATGTTGGCAGCTGAAAAGCTGGGCATTACCCCTGAGCAGCACATCGATAATATGCGTCAGCTGCACATGGCAGACAGCGAAGGCTTCCTAATCGACTTTGCGAATTTTCACTCCACCCATTCCGAGGAAAATCGCAAGTGGAGCGAGGAAATCTACAAGCGCCTGAAAGCTAACAACCACATTGCCAGCCGTGAGATCACGCAGGCCTTTGACCCTGAAAAGGAACTGTTTCTGGCGGATCGCTTCATTAAAGGGACCTGTCCGCGCTGCAAAACGCCGGATCAGTACGGCGACAACTGCGAGAACTGTGGCGCTACTTACAGCCCGTCTGACCTGATAGACCCCGTATCGGCGATTTCCGGTGCGACCCCGGTCGATCGTGAGTCCACGCACTTTTTCTTCCGCTTGCCAGAATTTGAAGACATGCTCAAGGCGTGGTTGGACTCCGATACCCTGCAGCCACAGGTCGCGAACAAATTACGTGAGTGGACGGACGCGGGCCTGCAGGAATGGGATATCAGTCGCGATGCGCCTTATTTCGGCTTCGAGATCCCGGGTGAACCCGGCAAGTATTTTTATGTCTGGCTGGATGCCCCGATCGGCTACATAGCCAGCTTTGAGAACTACTGTGAGCGCACCGGGCACGCGTTTGACGAGTACTGGCAACCCGGTGGTGATACGGAGCTGTATCACTTTATCGGTAAGGACATTATCAATTTTCACGGCTTGTTCTGGCCGGCCATGCTCGACTCTGCGGGCCTGCGCACGCCAACGGCGATCTTCGCTCATGGCTTCCTGACCGTAAATGGCACCAAGATGTCCAAGAGTCGCGGCACCTTTGTGAATGCCAGTACCTACCTTGAACACCTGCAGCCAGAGTACCTTCGCTATTACTTCGCCGCGAAGCTGGGTGATTCGGTCGACGATATCGACCTGAACCTGGAGGACTTTGTGCAGCGCGTCAATTCTGACGTGGTAGGTAAGGTGGTTAACATCGCCAGTCGTTGCGCCGGGTTCCTCAAGAAGGGTTTTGCCAATCGCCTGGCGCCCGAGTGCGCTGAACCGGAGCTGGTAGGTGAAGCTATTGCAGCGGGCGAGCAGATTGCCCAATTGTATGAGTGCCGCGAATTTAACAAAGCCATTCGTGAAATTGTGGCTCTGGCCGACAAGGCCAACCAGTACATCGATGAGAAGAAGCCCTGGGTACTGGCGAAAGAGGAGGGTCGCGAAGCCGAAGTGCACGCGGCCTGTTCCGTGGGCATTAATCTGTTCCGGGTGTTGATGACATACCTGAAACCCGTGCTGCCCGTGATGGCGGAGAAGTCAGAAGCCTTCCTCAATGTGTCGCTGGACTGGACTGAACTTAAGGCGCCGCTGGTTGACCACGAGTTGACCAAGTTCAAACCCCTGATACAGCGCGTCGATCCCAAGGACGTGGAAGCGATGGTAGAGGCCAGCAAGCCTGCGGAGGCTCCGGTGGAGAAAGCGCCGGCCAAAGCTGCCAAGGCCAAGCCCGCTGAACAGGCCCCAGGCATCATCGAGTTTGATGATTTCGCCAAGGTGGATTTACGGGTGGCAAAAATTGTCGCCGCCGATCATGTGGAAGGGGCAGACAAGTTGTTGCAGCTGACCCTGGATGTGGGTGAGTTGGGTACCAAGCAGGTATTTTCCGGCATCAAGGCGGCGTATCAGCCCGAGGATCTGGAAGGCAAGCTGACGATTCTGGTGGCCAATCTCGCGCCGCGCAAAATGCGCTTCGGTGTTTCTGAAGGTATGGTGCTGGCGGCAGGGCCGGGCAGTGAAGATATCTACCTGTTGGAGCCCCACGCTGGCGCCCAGCCGGGTATGCAGGTTAAATAAGGGCACTCATGAACGAAGTTAAACATATTATTGCTGTCGCCTCCGGCAAGGGTGGCGTTGGCAAATCGACTACTGCCGTCAATCTGGCATTGGCCCTGAAGGCGCGCGGTGCCGAGGTCGGCCTGTTGGATGCCGATATTTACGGCCCCAGTCAGCAGGTGATGTTGGGGGTGGCAGACGATGTGCGCCCCGAACAGCAGGGGGGGCAGTTCCTGCTGCCGGTGAAAGCCCAGGGGCTGAAAACCATGTCCATGGGATACCTGGTGACGGACAAAACGCCCATGGTGTGGCGCGGTCCTATGGCCGGTGGCGCCCTGGCGCAAATGCTCGAGCAGACATTGTGGGGGCCGCTGGACTACCTGATTATTGATATGCCTCCCGGCACCGGTGATGTGCAGTTAACGCTGTCGCAGAAGGCCCGGGTTGCCGGAGCGGTGATCGTGACCACGCCCCAGGACATTGCCCTGCTAGACGCCCAGAAAGGTGTGGAAATGTTCCGCAAGGTGGATATTCCGATCCTGGGTATCGTGGAGAATATGGCGATGCATGTGTGCAGTAACTGTGGCCATGCTGAGCATATTTTTGGCGAAGAGGGTGGCCAGAGAATGGCGGCCGAGTACGGCGTACCCTTGCTGGGAAGCCTGCCACTAAAGCGCAGTATTCGTGAACAGACTGACGCAGGTAACCCCACCGTTGTCGCCGAGCCAGACTCAGCGGTCGCTGGGCTATACCTGGCGATGGCGGACAAGATTGCCGCCAGCCTGGCAAACCGTGACGACAGCGCGGTGAAACAGTTCCCCGAGATCAAGATTTCAGACGACTAATTAACAAGAGCGATCAGGATGAGCATCAAAGCAGATAAATGGATTCGCCGGATGGCGCAAGAACAGGGCATGATTGAGCCGTTTGAGTCCGGCCAGGTTCGCGCCGGTGAGGACGGCAGTCGCCTGATCTCCTACGGGACGTCCAGCTACGGCTATGACGTTCGTTGTTCTAACGAGTTCAAGGTGTTCACCAATATCAATTCTGCAACGGTTGATCCGAAGGGGTTTGACGAGGGCAGCTTTGTTGATGTCACCAGCGATGTCTGCGTGATTCCGCCAAACTCCTTTGCCCTGGCCCGCACCGTCGAGTACTTCCGTATTCCGCGGAACGTACTGACGATTTGCCTGGGTAAATCCACCTATGCGCGCTGCGGCATCATCGTGAATGTGACGCCACTGGAGCCCGAGTGGGAAGGGCATGTCACCCTGGAATTTTCCAATACCACCACCCTGCCGGCGAAAATCTACGCCAATGAAGGCGTCGCACAAATGCTGTTCTTCGAGTCAGATGAAGTGTGTGATGTGAGCTACAAGGACCGTGGTGGCAAGTATCAGGGACAGACGGGTGTGACGCTGCCCAAAGCCTGATAGCGAGTCTTTGATCAAAAACGGGGCCAATGGCCCCGTTTTTGATTGCGCTTCATTTACTTACCGATGTCAGCGTTGAGCAGGACCATCTCTACCGGCTTGCCGTCTTCAATATGGACGGTTTTCACCATCAGGTAATCCAGCTCGGGGGCAATCCAGGTTTTCGATGAGCGGTCCGGTTCGTCGTGAATACGCTCGAAGTGCAGGGTATTGAACTTGCCCATGGGGGTTTCGATCTCTTCCTCGCCGCGGAAGGTCAGCGTGTAGTCCTTAACCCGTTTACCGTCGGCCACGCGGATGGTGATGTCTTCCTTGGGGGTGGGATCATTGAGCAGAAACAGCCGCAGTTGTTCCTGTTGGCTCATGCGGTCCAGCGTGCCCTCGGTATAGGGCAGGTCGTACCATTGGTCCTTGTACAGGCTGCGGATAACGTCGGAGCCTGGCGTAAAGTGCACTTCGCGACGCCGATTGATCAACCCCGACCCCTGATAGACATAGGATTTAGGCAGGACTTTTTCTTCGTCGGTATTGAAGACACTGATCTCCTGGAAGCCGACCACCATGATTTTGCCACCATTGGTCAGGGTGTAGCTGCCATCCTTGTTCGCCTGCAGTTTGCGGGTGAGGTTCAGGCCAATGCCGCGAGCGGTGGTTCGATATTGGGCAGTGTAGGGTTGCAGGGTGGTTTCAGCGGCATAGGCCACTGGAGAGCCCGTAGCAAGCGCGACGCCCAGCGTGAAGGCCGGGAGAGAGAAAAACGTTTTAGTGAGTACCTTCAGCATAATCGATACCTGTTGCGGGAACGGTCTCGCCATCAAGGCGGGCGCCGGTCGCTGTCAGTTGCAGTCGCCCCTCAAGCTGCCAGCGGGCGGCGATGGGGTATATCATGTGTTCCTGCACAATCACCCGTTGTGCCAGTGTCTCGGCGGTATCTCCCGCTTCTACCGGAACCCGGGCCTGGATAATGGGCGGGCCGCCATCCAGTTCCGGCGTCACGTAGTGTACCGTGACGCCCGCTTCGGTGTCGCCGGCATCCAGGGCACGCTGGTGGGTGTGCAGCCCCGGATACTTGGGCAGCAGTGATGGATGAATGTTCAATAATTTTCCGGCAAAAGGTTCGATAAATACCGGCGTAAGAATACGCATAAACCCGGCCAGAATGACCAGATCGGGCTCATAAGGTGCCAGTGCGTGGACGAGGGCCGCGTCGAAGGTTTCGCGGGAATCATAATCCCGATGATTGACGCATACCGTGGTGATGCCCGCCTCGGCCGCCCGCTCGAGACCGGCCGCATCAGGGTTATTGCTCAAGACCAGGCAGATATCGGCCTGGAGGTCGCCCTTGGCACAGGCGTCGATAAAGGCTTGCATATTGGAGCCGCGACCCGAAATCAGGATCGCAATGCGGGCTTTTTCGCTCACGATGACAGCACAACCTCGTGGTTTCCTGCGGCGATGCTGCCGATACGCCATGCGGTGTGCCCTGAGGCCTCGAGAGAGGCCTGGGTGGCGGCCTCATCGGCAGCGCTGACGCAAACGACCATGCCCACGCCACAGTTGAATGTGCGGTACATTTCGCGGGTTTCCACATTGCCCTGGGCCTGCAGCCACTGGAACACTTCGGGCCACTCCCAGCTCTCAGTGTTTATCTCAGCGTTGGTGTTGTCGGGCAGCACCCGGGGCAGGTTTTCCAGCAGCCCGCCACCGGTAATGTGAGACAGGGCCTTGACCTCCACCTGCTTGAACAGCGCAAGCAGGGCTTTCACATAAATGGTGGTAGGGGCGAGCAATGCCTCGCCCAGGGTGGTGTCGCCCATGGATTGGCTGAGATCGGCACCGCTGACTTCAATGATCTTGCGGATGAGTGAGTAACCGTTGGAGTGCGCGCCGCTGGAGCCAATGCCGATCAGCACATCGCCCTCGGCCACCTTGCTGCCGTCGATAATCTCGGATTTCTCGACCACGCCGACGCAAAAACCGGCGAGGTCATAGTCTTCACCCTCGTACATGCCGGGCATTTCGGCGGTTTCGCCACCGACCAGCGCTGCGCCAGACAACTCACAGCCCTTGCCAATGCCTTCAACCACGGCCGCGGCGGTATCCACATTGAGTGCGCCAGTGGCGTAATAGTCGAGGAAGAACAGGGGTTCGGCACCGGCGACCACGAGGTCGTTGACGCACATCGCCACCAGATCAATGCCGATCGTATTATGGATGCCGAGATCCATTGCCAGGCGCAGTTTGGTGCCTACACCGTCGGTACCGGAGACCAGTACAGGCTGCTTGTAACCCTCGGGGATTTCGCAGAGCGCGCCAAAGCCGCCCAGACCTCCCATGACCTCGGGGCGTGCAGTGCGCTTGGAGACACCCTTGATGCGTTCCACCAGGGCATTACCGGCATCGATGTTGACCCCTGCGTCCTTGTAGCTGAGTGAAGAAGGGCTGCTGCTGTCAGTCATGGGCTGTTGCGTCCAGAATGGTTGCGAAATGGGCGGCTATTTTAGCTCGCCAGCTCCCGCGGCGCACCTGCAAATTGTAAGTGTGGCGGGGGCTGCTACAATGACGGCCTGATCCATCACGGGAGCATGCCAGTGCTCGGAATAATCGCCCGTCTGTTAGGGGCCAGCCTGATGTTGCTGGCCGCAGCCGCATCTGCCGATGTGGTTCGCAATCTATACTCCGCCTCAGTGCCGGTGACCGACCAGAGCTCCCAGGCGCTGGCAGCGGCCTCGCGCGATGCCCTTGGCCAGGTGGTTATCAAGGTCTCAGGCAGTGAAGGCGCACTCAATCATCCTTCGGTTCAGAAGGCGATGGCCGGCGCGCGAGACCATGTCCAGCAATATGCCTTTGCCGAAGGTGAGGGCGGGCTGGTGGCGCGTTTTCAGTTTGAGTCCGGATATGTGCAGCGCTTGGTCAAGCAGGCCGGGCTACCCCTGTGGACGGCCAATCGGCCGCGGGTAATCGCATGGCTGGTGGCTGAGCAGAATGGCGACCGGCAGTTTGTGAGCATGGATACCACGCCGGATCTGGCCCGCCAATTAATGGCGGAGTTTGATCAGCGCGGTATTCCCGCGCAATTGCCACTGTACGACCTTACCGATGCGACAGCTGTTAGCGTGGATGATGTGTGGAACCTCGACGGTGGAGCACTGCAGGCTGCGTCCCAGCGCTATGGCATGGAAGACGTGCTGTTTGGGCGTGTGGTGGCCATGTCGACAGGCGAATGGCTGGGAGACTGGAGTTATCTCGATGGTCGCAATCGCCTCGATCGCCACGCATCTGCCCCGGAATCTGCCAGTTTCTCCCGCCAGGGGGTGGGGCTGGCCGCAGAGAGCATGGCCAGGCGATACGCGGTTGTGACCAGTGCCGGCGATGATGCACTGGTGATGCTGAACGTGTCTGGCATCAATGAGTTTTCTGCTTACGCGGAACTGGTGGTTTGGTTGGAAAATCTGGAGCTCGTTGATCATGCCAATGTGCGCCGAATCGCCGGCGATCGATTGGAACTGGCGCTGGTGTCACTGGCAGAGGCCGACGACCTTGCCAAGCTGATTGAACTGAATGAACACCTGGCGGCCCAGGGTGGTAGCGCCGGCGCACTGGAGTACCTGTGGCAGAACTAACGCCCCCAGAGCAAGCTGTTGTGAAACGCTGGCCGTTGCTGCTGGCTACTTTCGTAGTCGCCGCCGTATTGCTCTATCTGTTGGAGCCTATTCTCAGCCCGTTTGTACTGGGAGCGTTGATCGCCTACCTCGGTGATCCACTGGTGGATGCCTGGGAGCGTCGTGGTCTCAGCCGCACCGGCGGTGTACTGGTGGTATTCCTACTCTTCACCTTGCTGTTTCTTGCCGCTGTGCTGTTCGCCGTGCCGAGGTTGCTGCATCAGTTGGATGCGTTGGTGTCACGGGTGCCGGATATCTACTATTGGGTGACCCAGGTGGCCATTCCGTGGCTGCAGGACCGTCTTGATCTACCCGGCTCCAGCTTGCCGCAAATGGATTGGTCGGAGCAGGTGGCCAACAACTGGCAGTCGGTGGGTAAATTCACTGCCAGTATGCTCAGACAGATCACCGGCTCGGGTGCCAACCTGTTATTGGGGCTCGCCAATCTTGCCCTGGTCCCTGTGGTTGCCTTCTACCTGATGCGTGACTGGGATCTGTTAGTGGCCAAGGCCTTAAATCTGCTGCCGGTGGCCTGGCAGGACCGGGTTGGATACATGGTCGGAGAGGCAGATGAAGTGGTTGGCGCTTTTCTCCGCGGACAGTTCCTGGTGATGTGTGCACTGGGTGTTATCTACAGTATCGGGCTGTGGCTGGTTGGTGTGGAGCTGGCGCTGTTGCTCGGGTTGATTGCTGGCCTCGCCAGTATCGTGCCTTATCTGGGCTTCCTGGTGGGCATTCTGGCTTCCTTTATCGCAGCTTATGCGCAGTTTGGTGAGTGGACAGCCCTGATCTGGGTGGCCATTGTGTTCGGCATTGGCCAGGCCCTGGAGTCGATGATTCTTACGCCCGTGCTGGTCGGTGACCGCATAGGCCTGCATCCCGTGGCAGTGATTTTCGCGCTGATGGCGGGTGGCCAATTGGCCGGCTTTGTCGGCGTTGTACTGGCGCTACCGGTGGCCGCAGTCATCATGGTTTTTGTGCGCCATGCGGTGGCGCATTATCGAGAAAGTGAGTTGTACCATGGCGAGTGAAGCTCAGCTGGCGCTGCCAGTCTTCCTGCGAGACGACGCCACATTTGAAAACTATCTGGCGGGGGACGGGGGCGCTGTATTGCTCGGTAGCCTGCGTCAGCAGGTTGCCGCCGAGGGCGAGCCGGTCATTTATCTTCACGGCGGCTCGGGCAGCGGCAAGTCACATCTGCTGCAGGCGGCCTGTCACCTGGCCGGCGGTGGAGCGCTGTATTTGCCCCTGGCCGAACTGGCTGGCTACGCCCCGCAGGATGTGTTGGCGGGCGCAGAGCATATGGCGTTGCTGTGCCTGGATGATCTGGATGCTGTGGTCGGCAACGACGCCTGGGAAATGGCGTTGTTCAATTTGTACAACACTGCCCGCGAAACAGGCTGCCGTCTGTTGCTCGCCGCGGCTGCTTCACCGCGAGCACTTGAAGTGGATCTGGCAGATCTTCGCTCCCGCCTTGCATGGGGAGTGGTGCATCACCTGCCCGCCAGCGACGACGAACGCAAGTGCCTGATACTCGAATTCCGCGCGGCGCTTCGCGGCCTGCAACTGCCCCCGGAGGTTGCCGCCTACCTTGTAAAGCGTGCTCCACGCAGCCTGGATGGGTTGCTCGATTGTCTGGATAAACTCGACCGAGCGTCGCTGGCCTATCAACGGGCGTTATCCATACCGTTTGTGAAACAGACGCTGGGGTTTTAGCGAACGAATACCGGTGTCTTTGGCTGGCGCTGTCACAATCGAGTGCTACTCTTTGGAGTCATGTAACCAAACCTCAGAGAGCGGTATACCCATGAAAAAAACTTTTCTCCGTTCGGCCGTACTGGCGGCCACAAGCCTGGCTGTCGTTACGCCCGCCGCCCATGCCGAGATTCCCCTGACCCTTAATTTAGGTATGGGCCTGTGGAAAAACGATGGCTCTCGTGAACTGAATGACACCGAGACGCCATGGGCGGGGCTGGAGTGGGCATTTAATGACAAGTGGGCGGCTGAGGTGTTGTATGCCGATGACGATACCCGCACCGAAGATGGCATGGGCCGCGCCGATATTGTCACCTGGCAGCTCGGAATGAAGTATTACGGTGGCAGCTATATCGGTGATGCGGGACGCATTCGCCCCTATCTGGCGTTTGGTGCTGGCGAGATCGACATTGACTATGGCGATGCCGATACGGTGGAGACCACCTTGAATGGTGGTCTTGGTGCTCGCTGGATGATTACTCAGCGTCTGGGTCTGTCTGGAGAGGCGCGGATGCTCTACAGCCTGGACGAACATTACAAGGACACGCTGCTAAGCGTTGGTCTCAACTACTATCTCGGTGATGTAGACGGCACTTCGGGCGCAGGTGCCAGCGACGCCGGCGCATACACGTTCAGTGATGAAGACGGTGACGGCGTGGCCGATGATATGGACCAGTGCCCGGGTACACCCGCCGGCACACGGGTCGATTCCGTAGGCTGTCCGCTGCCGGTCACCCAGGTCGCTTCGATCAAGATGATGGTCAACTTTGGCTTCGATTCGTCCACGGTAGAGGAAAAGTACTTCAATGATGTGAGCGAGCTCGCCGACTTCCTCAAGCGTTTTGAGGACGTCCATGTGGACATTGAAGGGCACACCGACAGCAGTGGCCCCGAGAGCTACAACCAGAGCCTGTCACAACGCCGCGCCCAGGCTGTGGCTGACCTGCTGGTTAATGAGCACGGCATAGCACCACGGCGTGTGGAAGCGAAGGGTTATGGCGAGAGTCAGCCTGTGGCGGACAACGCCACCCGTGAGGGTCGCGCTGAAAACCGACGTGTCATGGCGACGCTGGAAGTGGAGTACGCAGAGTAAGCTTGCCAGCAAAGTACCCGCGCAAGCAGCCTGCTTGCGTGGGTATCTCGGCTGGCCCACCTATTGCGCAGGCGCCTTTAAGAGCGCTGCCCGAATGGCAGAGGCGTGGGCCTGTAGCTTGCGCTGATTGTCAGGCCCCATGCGAATGAGCTGTTTGGCCAGCGGGCTCAGATTTTCCAGCTCCGGGTCGACGTAGTGCCAGGTAGTTACATCCTTCTCCAATGCGGCCGGCTCGGAAGGCACAGGGGCTGCAATGACAGTATCCAGTGCTCTGATCAGCGAATTATCCAGTTGTTCTTCCTTGTAACCCAGTGACGCATAGGCCTCTTCCAGCAGCGGTCTGAAGGTGTGGAAGGTTGCCGCCAGCGTGTCTGCGTCCAGGCCGGTAATCGCCTGGGTGTAGGCATCGTAGCGATCGTAACTGGCGGGATCGATATAGGCGATATCGCCCTTCTCAATGACGGCAAATTGTGGCGCTGGTGGCGCCAGTTTAAAGACCTCATAGAAGACGCGGCCCTGGCTGGTGGCATCGATAAGCCCTGCCATGCGATTCAGTAACTGGTCGTTCTCCAGGCCCGCCTCGAGCACACTGCCGGCGACCATCGGGGCGCTGGTGTCGCGCACGACAGGATCGCTGTCTTCCAGCGCAAGCGGGGGTGGTGGGGGCGGTGTGTTCGGCTCAGGTAAAGCCTCAATCGGATCTGGCTCGGGGATATCCGGTGCGGGTGTGACAACCGGTTCCGGTTCGGGCAGCGGTTCCGGGGGAGCTGCCGGCGTAATCTCTGTGACTGTCGGCTCGGGCGCGGGGGGCTCTTCCGAGCCCAGCATAAACCAGGCGCCAATCAGCGCTATCAGGATAATGCCGATAACAATGGGGAGTAGGGGTGGTCCACTGCTGGATGATTCGAATTCGTCGTAGGGACGATCTTCCTGGTCCGCTTGCATGGGTTGCTCCGTGCCTTCGTTGTCGATATTCATTCGACTCCCCCGGTTGAATTCCGTTCACTTACATCAGCCTAAAATCATCTGCATCCGCGGCAAAGGGAAAACGCTTGCGGTACTCAGCCAGTTCCTCGCCTGAGAATGTGGCGGTGCGAACGTCTTCGGCNCCCGCCATATCGATAGCGAGTGTGCCGTCTGCTTTCACGGCGAGACTGTCTCCACTGTAGCTCAGATTATTGGCGTCGTTGCCAATACGATTGACCCCGACCACACAGGCCTGGTTTTCAATGGCACGGCCAACCAGCAGTGATCGCCAGTGCAGGGCGCGAGTGTCCGGCCAATTGGCGACAAACAGTGCCATGTCGTAGTCCCCCTGGTTGCGGGCGAACACCGGGAAGCGCAGGTCGTAACACACCTGGAGGAGAATGCGCCATCCGCGCCAGGCGACCACAACGCGTTCCTTGCCCTCGCCATAGCGTTTGTGCTCTCCCGCCATGCGGAATAGGTGGCGCTTGTCGTAGTGATGGCAGTTATCTGGTGTGACGAACAGCATGCGGTTGTAGACCGTTGTCTGTTCCGCCTCGGTAACCGGCGCAATCGCGACGCTGCCGGTAATGGCGCAATCGTATTGTTGGGCCAGCGCCTGCATCCATTGTTCGGTGGCGCCGCCGGGTGCCTCGGCATTGGCCAGGGCATTCATTGAAAAACCGGTGGTGAACATTTCTGGCAGTACGATCAGGTCTGACTGGGCGGCATGTTCGGCGATCGACTTGGCGATTTGCCGGCGATTGTCTTCGGGTGACTCCCAGGCCAGTGGCCGCTGAACCAGAGTGACGTTTAAATCTTGCATAGAATCTCCGCCGCCTGCAGCAGTACCTCGTCGGACTTGGCAAAGCAGAATCGCAGATAGTGTTGCGCCTGCGGCTGCTCGGAAAAAATGGATATGGGGATGGAGGCGACACCTACGTCGCGCGTCCACTGCTCGCACAACTCATAATCCGGCGTATCAGTAATGGCGCTGTAGTCCAGCAGCTGGAAATAGGTGCCTCCGCTGGGGGTGATTTTGAAGCGCGAATCTGCCATGGCATTGTTGAACAGATCGCGTTTCGCCTGGTAGAAGCTGGCGAGGGTCTGCGGGTAGCCTGGTTCCGCCGCGAGGAAGTCTGCGATGGCCTGTTGGACGGGGGTTACCGCCACGAACGCCACGAATTGATGCACTTTGCGCATCTCTGCGGTGAGTGCAGGCGGCGCCACGCAATAGCCGGTCTTCCAGCCCGTGACGCTGAATGTCTTGCCAAAGGAATAGTGGGCGAAGCTGCGTTGGCGCAGGCCTTCCCATTGCAAAACGGAGCAGTGCTGCCTGCCATCGTAAATCAGGTGCTCGTAGACTTCGTCGCTACTGACCAGCAGGTCATGTTCCTCCGCCAGCGCCTGCAACTCGTCCATGTCTGCAGGGGTAAATGTGCTGCCCGTTGGATTGTGCGGTGTGTTGACCATGATCATGCGGGTGCGCGGGGTAACGGCGTCGCGAATTTTCTGCCAGTCTGGCGAGAAACCATCGTTGCCCAGCGGCACGTGAATAGCCACGCCTCCGGCTAGTTCGATAGAAGGTTCGTAGCTGTCGTAGCAGGGGTCGAGCACAATTACTTGATCGCCGGGTTTCACGCAGGCCATCACGGCGCAGTAAATGCCCTCGGTGGCTCCTGGTACCACGGTAATTTCAGTGTCGGGGTTTACGGAAACGCCTCGGGTAAGTTGCAACTGATGTGCCAGTTGTTCGCGCAGCGCGGGCAGGCCGGCCATGGGTGCGTACTGGTTGTGGCCATCCATGGTGGCCCTGGCGAGCGCCTCGCGCAGCCCCAGCGGAGCCTCGAAGTCCGGGAAGCCCTGGGAGAGATTGATGGCATTGTGCTCTGCGGCCATGGCCGACATGCGGGTAAAAATGGTGGTGCCGACCTTGGGCAGCTTCGTTTGCAGGGTGACCATTTACAGTTGGGTATCCAGTGGTAGTTCGGTGGTGTTNTTGATTTCGGTAACCGCCATATGCGAGTGCAGCTCGCGTATGGAGGGGCTGGCCGTGAGTGTGTTACGCACGAATTCCTCGTAATGGCGAATGTCGCGAGTGACGATCTTCAGCATATAGTCCCATATCCCGGTCATGGTGTAACACTCGGTGACTTCCGGGTGGCCTACAATGGCCTGTTCGAACTCGATCAGGTTCTGGCGCCCGGTAGAGGTGAGGTTAATCGTGGCAAATACTACCACGTCCATTCCCAGGGCGGCTCGGTCGAGCAGGGCCACGCGTCGCTTGATTAGGCCGTCTTCCTCAAGGCGATTGATGCGGCGCCAGCAGGGTGATTGAGACAGGTTGATGCGCTCGGCGATGGCGGCGGTGCTTGTCGTGGCGTCCCGCTGGAGTATTTTCAGGATTTCTACGTCCTGTTTGGCCAGTGATTCGGTCATATCATTCTCTTATGTGTTATCAAATGGATAATTTATGCATATTTTGTCTTAAAATGTGCGTAAATCAAATAATAATTCCCACTGGAATCGCTCAGAATATCGGCACTAATAAGCATGGCCGGCATGGTGATAGCAATGGGATCCGCTCAGTTCCGTAAAGTCTCTCTGGACGACAAATATGCACTGGATGCAACGCGTGCCTATATGACAGGCATTGAGGCGTTAGTGCGCCTGCCGATGTTGCAGCATCAGCGGGATGTGGCGCGCGGGTTGAACACAGCGGCATTCATCTCGGGTTACCGGGGTTCCCCGTTGGGTAACGTCGACCAGGCGATGTGGAAGGCACGGCCGTTCCTTGCCGAGCACAATATTCACTTCCAGGCAGGTATTAACGAGGACCTCGCCGCTACCGCCGTGTGGGGTAGCCAGCAGACCAACCTTTTTCAGGGCGCCAAGTACGATGGCGTGTTTGGCATGTGGTATGGCAAAGGCCCTGGCGTCGACCGGTCCATGGACGTGATCAAGCACGCTAATGCCTTTGGCACTTCGCGCTATGGCGGTGTACTGGCCGTTGCCGGTGATGACCACGCCTGTAAGTCCTCAACCTTACCTCACCAGTCTGAGCACATGTTTATGGGCGCTTCTGTGCCTGTACTGGCACCTGCCAATGTGCAGGAAGTGCTCGATCTTGGCGTTATGGGTTGGGAACTGTCGCGCTACTCGGGTTGCTGGGTGGCACTCAAGGCCATTACCGAAAACATGGATTCGGCGATTTCCGCCGATGTCGATCCCGGGCGTATTCAGATTGTTATGCCGGAGGACTTTGATCTGCCGGAAGACGGTGTCCACGGGCGCTGGCCGGACAAACCCCTCGACCAGGAACTGCGGCTCAACAAATACAAGATTTACGCGGCGCGCGCGTTTGCCCGTGCCAACAGTATCGACCGGATTGTGGTCGATAGCCCTAACGCCAGGTTGGGCATTATCACCAGCGGCAAGGCCTACCTGGATGTTATGCAGGCGCTTGAGGATATGGGCATTACCGAGGCCGTGGCTGCGGAAATCGGCCTGCGTGTTTACAAAGTGGGCATGCCCTGGCCGCTCGAGCCGCAGGGTACCCATGAGTTCGCCGAAGGCCTTGAAGAAATACTTGTGGTCGAGGAAAAGCGCTCGATCATCGAAGACCAGTTAACGGGCCAACTCTACAATTACCCTGTGGGCTCCCGCCCCCGCGTGATTGGCGAATTCGACGAAGAAGGCCGCGATCTGCTGCCAAACCTGGGTGAGCTTACCCCGGCGACAGTAGCCCTTGCGATTGCCGGCCGTGTGCGCAAATTTTACAACTCCGAGAGCATGGAACAGCGCATCCGCTGGATCGAGGAAAAAGAAGCCTCGCTGGCCACACCGCGCGACACCATTGAGCGCGTACCGCACTTCTGTAGCGGCTGTCCGCACAACACCTCAACCAAAGTGCCTGAAGGCAGCCACGCTTTGGGTGGCATTGGTTGTCACTATATGGCCACCTGGATGCCTGACCGCGAAACGCACACGTTCACGCAAATGGGCGGCGAGGGTGCGACATGGATTGGCCAGGCGCCGTTTACCGATACTGAACACGTGTTCCAGAACCTCGGCGACGGCACTTACTTCCATTCGGGCATTCTCGCTATTCGCGCTGCGGTATCCGCCGGTGTGAACATTACCTACAAAATTCTGTACAACGATGCAGTGGCTATGACCGGTGGGCAGCCCATTGATGGCCCCCTGAGTGTGGGTGACCTGATACTGCAATTGCGCGGCGAAGGCGTGCGCCGCATTACGCTGGTGAGCGACGCACCAGAACAGTGGCGCGGCCAGTTCCGCGATGTGCCGGGCTTCAGTCTGCATCACCGCGATGAAATGGACACGCTGCAGAAAGAGCTGCGCGAATTCAAAGGCACCTCGGTGATTGTCTACCAGCAGACCTGCGCGGCGGAGAAGCGCCGCCGTCGCAAGAAGGGCATCATGGATGACCCCAACGTGCGGCTCTTTATCAATGACGAGGTGTGCGAGGGCTGCGGTGACTGCAGCATTAAATCCAACTGTCTGTCTGTTATGCCCAAGGAAACAGCACTGGGCCGCAAACGAGAGATTGACCAGAGCGCCTGTAATAAAGACTACAGCTGTGCCAACGGTTTCTGCCCGAGTTTTGTTACCGTGGTGGGCGGCAAGCTGAAGAAGTCGGCGGGTGACCTGAGCGGCACTGACGTTCTCTTTGATCCCCTGCCCGAGCCCCAGCTGCCTGCACTGGAGCGCCCCTGGAATACGGTCGTGACAGGTGTGGGCGGCACTGGTGTGCTGACAATTACCGCGCTGGTGGCCATGGCCGCACACATCGAGGGCAAGGGTTGTGCCACCATGAACCAGACTGGTCTCGCCCAGAAATTTGGCGCCGTCGTCAGCCATGTGCGGGTGAGCAACCACCAGGATGAGATCAAGGCGGTGCGCATTCCCGCGGGTGAGGCCGACCTGCTGGTAGGCTGCGATATGGTCGTGACCTCTACTTACGAGGCCATGGGCAAGGTTGCTCATGGGCGTACACGAGCTGTGGTCAACGACAAGGAAGTGGCCACTTCTGCCTTTGTGTTAAACCCGGATGCGCCGTTCCCGACCGCCTCGATGAAGGACAAGATCGAAACGGAAGTCGGCGACAAAGCCTGCCACTTCATCAACGCGACCGAAATTGCGACTCAGCTACTGGGCGATTCCATTGCCAGCAATCTGTTCCTGTTGGGCTTTGCCTGGCAACAGGGCCTGGTGCCCGTGTCCGCCGCTGCCCTGGAGCAGGCCATTGAACTCAATGGCGTGGCTGTTGAATTTAATAAACAGGCGTTCCTGTGGGGGCGCCGCTGTGCCCATCAGCCCCAGAAAGTACTGCAGCTGGTGCGTAGCGAGGCGCCTGAGAAGTTTCCCGAAACACTCGATGAAATACTCGAGGATCGCGCCGCTCGACTGGTCAGCTACCAGGGACAGGCACTGGCCGACGAGTATCGCGCTGAAATACAGGCACTGCGTAAGCGTGACCCCCACTCCGAGAATAGCCATTCACTGACACTGGCGGCAGCCAGGCAGTTGTTCCGGATGATGGCGATTAAAGATGAGTATGAAGTGGCTCGCCTGTATTCCGACGGTGAATTCCAGCGCAAGATTGAAGCGCAGTTTGAAGGTGATTTTGAGTTGCGCTTCAACATGGCTCCGCCGCTGCTGGCCAAGCGTGATCCCGATACGGGTGATCTGCAGAAACAGGCCTACGGCCCCTGGATGATGAAAGCCTTCGGTCTGCTCGCGAAGCTGCGCGGCTTGCGCGGTTCTGCGTTAGATGTGTTTGGCTATACCGCAGAACGCAAACGTGAGCGTCAGGATCTGGCGGAGTTTCGCGCCATGCTGGCGGAGTTTGCGGGTGGTCTGGACGATGGCAACTACGCGGCTGCGGTAGAAGCGGTGGATGATACGCGCCGTCTGCGCGGCTATGGCCACGTCAAGGACCGCAATCGCGAGCGGGTGTTGGCCCAGCGGGATGTATTCATGAAACGTTTCCAAGGGGATGTTTCCGAAGAGACTGTGCAGTTCGTTAACGCTGCCTGATATCGATATAACAACACAATAGAGGATAAGTGGATGTCCATCTTCTCAGCACCGGCTTTCGATAGCCATGAACTGGTTACCTTTGGTAGAGACGAGGCCACCGGCCTGCGTGCGATTATTGCCGTTCACAGTACGACACTTGGTCCCGCCGTGGGGGGGTGCCGAATGTTCCCCTATGACAGTGAAGACGACGCCCTGCATGATGTGCTGCGTCTGTCGCGTGGCATGACTTATAAATCAGCTCTGGCGGGCCTGCCTTTTGGGGGCGGTAAATCGGTGATCATTGGCGATCCTCGCAAAGACAAAACCCCTGAACTCATCCGTGCGATGGGCGACTTTGTCCACTCCCAGGGTGGCCGCTATGTGGCTGCGGAAGATTCCGGAACAGGCGTTGCAGACATCCGCCTGATGGCCGAACGCACGCCCCATGTCAGTGGTATGGACGACAATGAATTTGGCGGTGATCCCTCGCCCAGCACGGCCTGGGGTGTATTTGTCAGTATCCGCGCAGCGGTAAGACACCGTTTGGGGCAGAGCGATACCCGGGGTGTACGCGTGGCGCTGCAGGGGCTTGGGCATGTGGGCTATTACCTCGCCAAATTCCTGGTCGCCGACGGTGCAGAAGTTGTTGCTGCCGATGTGAATCAGGCCAACATCGACCGCGCAGTGGCAGATCACGGCATCCACGTGGTTGACCCCGGCAGTATTCTTTCAGAGGAGGCGGATGTATTTGCGCCTTGCGCCATGGGCGCGGTACTGAATGTGCAGTCGATCGAGCAACTGCGCGCGGGAATTGTGGCCGGTGCGGCCAACAACCAGCTGGCGACTGAGCAGGACGGCGCTCGCCTGATGGATCGCGGCATACTTTACTGCCCGGATTTTCTGATCAACGCCGGCGGTATTATCGATGTGCATCATCAGCGTGTGGGCTCCACTGAAGCGAAAAAGCGTGAACACGTTAATCACATCGAACATACGCTTTCCCAGGTACTGACGCGTGCGGACGAAAGTCATCGCGAAACCAACCTTATTGCCGAGACATTGGCAGAAGATATTCTGCACTCTGCGCGCAGCAAGCCGCTGGCGGCCTGATCGGCCTCGAGGCTGTTACAAACCCCCTTTGGGATGGCATTATTGCCATCCCTTTTTTTTATCTGTCACTACAAGGAAATCACCATGCGTGCATTGATTGCCGCCGTCGCAGTATCGCTGGTTGGCCAAACCGCCGTGCTGGCAGCCAGCCCGAAGCCGCCGCCCCTGAATAACTGGCTGGACCAGGCTTACGAGCAGGAGCTGCAGGCCAGCCCCATGACCCTGACCGCCTACGGGAGCAAGGAAAAATACGACCAGGTAGACGACTGGAGCGTAGCCGCGCAGGAGCAGGAGACAGCGACGTTGGTGGATAGTGCTGCGCGGATGGCACAACTCTATGATTACGATGCACTGACGCCCCAGGAACAGGTGTCGTTCGACTTCTGGACGTTCCGCGCTGACAGCGATGCCGCCCAGCTGCCTTTTCTGCATCACGGATATGTCTTTGACCAGTTTCGGGCACTGCACACCTATCCGGTGCGTTTTCTGCTGAATTATCACCGCGTAGATTCCGACGCTGACATGGTGGCCTATATAGAGCGTGTTAAAGGCCTTGCTGGTGCTCTGGGTCAGGGACTGGTGAGGGCACAGAAGGCCGCATCCATGGGTATTCGTCCACCGCGTTTCGCGTATGAAACGGTTATTACCGAGTCTCGAGGCGTTATTTCAGGGAAGCCTTTCGCCGCTGAGGGTGAAGACTCTGTCGTCTGGGCAGATGGTCTTGCCAAAATTGCGGCCCTGCACGATGCTGGCACTATCGACGCCAGGCGTATGGAAGCGTTGACAGAAGCGCTCGCGCAGGCCCTGCGCGAAGATTTTCAGCCTGCCTATGAAGCACTCATCGCCTGGCATGAAGGTGATATCGAAAATACCTCTGCGAGCCCGAAAGGTGTGCACAGCCTGCCTAGTGGTGACGCCTACTACGCAGAGCGCCTGGCATTCTATACGCATTCCGATATGTCGGCGGAAGAAGTCCATCAACTGGGTCTCACTGAAGTGGCGCGCATTCAGGCAGAGATGGCGACAATTATGCGTGAGGTGGGGTTCAAGGGCAGTCTGCAGGATTTCTTTGCCTACGTCCGTGACGATGAGCGCTTCTATTACCCCGATACCGATGCGGGGCGTGCAGCCTATATTGCCGATGTGAAACGCCTGCTCCTGGAACTGGAGCCTAAGCTTCCGGAGTACTTTGGGATTCTGCCCACATCACCCTTGGAAGTGAGACGGGTAGAGCCCTATCGTGAGCAGGATGGCGCGGCCCAGTTTTACCAGGTGGGTACCGCCGATGGATCGCGGCCGGGTATTTACTATATCCATTTATCTGACATGACGGCCTACAACAAGACCGATCTGGAGACCACGGCATACCACGAGGGTAGCCCAGGGCACCACATGCAGTTGTCGATCGCCAAAGAGCTGACGGGCATTCCCCAGTTCCGCAACAATGTGGGTTACTCAGCCTATTGGGAAGGCTGGGCACTTTACTCGGAATACTTGGCGCTGGAAATGGGCGCGTTCCAGGACCCTTACAATAACTTCGGGCGGCTGGTAGCAGAGATCTGGCGCGCGATTCGGCTGGTGGTTGACACAGGCCTGCACGCGAAAGCGTGGAGTGAGGAGCAGGCTGTGGGCTACATGCTGAATAATTCGGCTATTCCTGAGAGCGCTGTTCGCTCCGAGATCCAGCGCTACCTGGTGGCGCCTGGGCAGGCGGCCTCATACAAAGCCGGGATGTTAAAAATTCAGGCGCTGAGAGCGGATGCCGAACGCCGCCTGGGTGACCAGTTCGATATTCGCGAGTTTCACGACACGGTGCTTGGCGGCGGTGCAGTCCCGTTGCCCGTGCTGGAGAAAATGGTGTCGATTTGGGTAGAGGGTAAGCGCGAAGAGCAGTAGCTACTCTTCGCGTTCCTTCATGCGGTTTGCGCCCGGCTTCCACCGGGCGAAAGCGCTGGCGATCAGCCATACCGCCAATGGCAGTGTGTACTTTATGGGTATGAGGGCCAGCAGTAACTCTTTTCTCTCTGGTGTGGCTGATGCATAGACTTGTAGGTCTGTGGCAATGACCACGACGATAAAACAAGTCAATGTAATCAGAAATGCATTGGAAAAGCGGTTCATTTGACAGCCCTCTTTGCATGGAGATCCAATGCTCTTAAGCTTGGACCCCCTGTGAAGCGATTACAAGTCGGAGGTTTCGCCTGGTTCTATTCTCGTTCTGCCTCCGCCACCTGAGCTTGTTGCGAGGATGTACCCGGTACCAACTATGGCTCCAGCAGCGACTCCAATGGCTAGGGCCGGGATGCCTCCAAAGACAAACAGAGCAACTCCACCAGCTCCAAAACCGGCGGCGGCACTTAAACCTACGCCGACGAATGCCTCTTAGCGATCACCTGCTCCTGAAACGAAACCCGCTTCGTCATTGCTAATCATGCGAATACTTTTGTCATGAATTCTACTAGCTTCATATTGTTGAACATTCATAATCAAGTTCCTTTTGCTTAAAGCTCAAATGATCCGTTCATTGCGGTTGACCGGATTCGATATGTTGGGGTTTTGGTGCGTCCCCATGGATCTACTGAAAAGAATCTGCTTGGAGGCGGTATGGTCTGGTGAGGCGAAAGTCCTCCACTGACCATCGCAGATTCTTCAGATGAGATTTTTCGAATCTTCATGTTTGGTTCTTCCATGATCCTGTCCTTTTAGTGATTTAGTATGCATCCATGCTTTCCAGTCTGGATCTACTCATTACTCGGTAATCATTTTTATCTCCTTGGGGTCTAATGTTTATAAGTTGTGGGGCAGTTGAGATGTACTATTCTGTCGGCGAAACTGACTGTAGATTCTCGGTGGGCGACGATTATTCGGGACATGGGTAATCTGGAAATGTTCGCTGAGAGGATTTTCTCGCATAAAGTGTCTAGATGACTTGTCGCTTCATCCATGAAGAGGACCTTTGGCTTCCGATAGAGTGCTCTGGCAATGCAGATGCGCTGTTTCTGACCGCCGCTAAGGCTGGTGCCCATGTCGCCGACCAGCGTGTTGTACTGCATGGGTAGCCTGGTAATGTCTTCGTGAACGCATGCGGATATTGCCGATTGAACGATGCGGTCCATGTCCGGCACATTGTCGAAGAAGCAGATGTTGTCGGCGATGCTGCCGCTCAGCAATTGATCGTCCTGCATGACGCAGGCGATTTGCGCCCGGTAGTTATCGTGACTGAAGATATCCCGGTTGTTCCACAGTACTCGCCCTGAAGTGGGGTGAATAAGGCCCGCAAGGCATTGCAGTAGTGTTGTTTTTCCGCATCCACTGGCCCCGGTAATCGCCACTGCCTCGCCGGGCTCGATAAGCAGGTTTATGTCTTCGAACACCGGTTCTGAGGTGCCGTTGTAGGTGAAGGAGAGCGATTCGATTTTGAGGCAATGGTCGAGGGTTTGTTGCTCAGCGGATGTGCTTATCAAGGGTGTCGGTCGCGGCTCTGCGGCGGTGAGTGCGATGTCGGCCAGACGATCCAGGTGGACATTGAGCATTCGCAGCGACATCCATTGCTCGATCAGGCTGCCTACTCCCTGCACGAAGCGTTGCGAATAAGCGATGAAGGCGTAGAGCATGCCTATCGTCATAAGATTCGCCATGACAAAACCGGCTGCGAGATAGACGAGTAGCATATGGCCCGCGCCGAAAAGTGCGGTATTGATTCCTGTGTGGAGAATACCCAGCTTCTGTACGCCAATATCGGCGGCGATTGTTTTGGTCAGGCGGTGCTGCCATTGCTGCACCCGTTCTGTTTCACATTGGTGCAGTTTCACTGGCGTTATTGCGCGCACCGACTCCATCAGAGAACTTTGCGCCACCGCGTCAGCCTGAATCGTCGCCTCGGTACGGCGGCGTATCGCCGGGAACAGTGCGATTCGGATGCCCAGGTATAGCAGGGTGACCAAGAGCATCAGCAGCGTCAGTGGGGGGCTGTAAATAAACATGGCTACCAGCGCAATTGTAGATAGCACGCCATCGACAACAATGGCGACCAAGCCCTCAGAGAGAAGTTGTCGTATTGCGCCCAATGAGCTGTATCGCGATACGATGTCCCCTAGGTGGCGCGAATGGAAGTAGCTAAGGGGCAGGCGCAGCAAGTGGTTGACCAGATTGGTAGCGAGCTGCAGGTTCAGTCTGCTGGATAGGTTCAGAACCAGCATGGCTCGTAGACTGCGGTTGATGACCTCGAACACGAGCAGAACTGCGAAGCCCAGAGCAAGTGCGCGCAGGAGGTCAATGTCCCGGCGTGGAATCGCTTCGTCGACTACAAACTGCAGATATAGCGGTGATGCCAGCAATACAATCTGCAGCATCAATGATAGCGTGATCACCGCGCCGAGGCTGCGTCCCAGACCGTGAACACCTGTCCATAGGTCAGAGAGCCTGAGTTTGTGGCGATCCTGCAGAGGCTTGAAATCGATTGCCGGGGACAGTTCCATGGCGATGCCACTTACCGAAGTGGACAGTTCGTCATAAGAGCACAGCACCTTGCCCCGGGCAGGGTCGTGAATAACTGCTTGAGTTCCTTTCATGCCCCGGAGTACTACGAAGTGATTCATGTTCCAGTGCAACAGGCATGGCGTCTCCAGTTCCTTGATCACGTCCAACTCGAAGCGCAGCGCGCGTGGCATGAGATTTATCTGCCGGGCAATGTCCATCAATGTCTTCAGAGTGGCCCCCTGAATCGATTGCGGAAAACGACAGCGCAGCGAGCGCAAATCGATATCATGGCCGAAATAGCGGCCCACCATGGCCAGGCAGGCGAGTCCGCATTCGGCTGCCTCAGCCTGATAAATCACCGGCAGCCCGCTCGAGAAGGCGTTAGAGCCGCGGTCTGTGGCGAGTGCGGTCATGTTCACAGCAAACGCCCCTTGAGTACATAGATCGGGGCAAGCAGCCATTCGAGCAAGGAACGCTCGCCAAGAATAATGATGGCATCCAGTGTCATGCCCGGAAGCAATGGAAGTCGATCCCCCTGGGCCTCCACTTCCTGATTGCGAAGGCTTACCGTTAACTGATACACCGGTTCAGCAAGGACTAGCGGATTGTTATCGATGTGGCTGGGAATCAGGGCCTGGCCGGAGAATTGCGTAATCTCGCCTTCGAATGAGCCAAATTTCTGGTGTGGAAACGCATGGTATTGCAGAGCAACGGACTGCCCTTTGCGTAGAAAGCCGGCGGCGCGAACCGGGACGAGTAACTTGGCTTCAAGGTGTTCGCTGGTGGTGATTCGCATCAGCGGGCCTGCTATCCCTGCGACCTTTGCGCCACGCCTTGCCTGGAGGTTGCTGACTGTGCCCTCCCGGGGCGCGGTAACGGTGAAGTGACCATCAGCTTCGAGTTGGGAGATCGATTGCAATACCTGGCTAATCTGAAAATCCAGCGCGGCGATGGATCCTTCGGTGTCATTAGGGAGTAGTTCGAGTTCGCTTTGCTGTATCGCTATGCGCGATGCCAGGGCCCGCTCACGCTGCCGAAGCGCGGCAAGTTCCCTGACGCCAGTCAGATGACGCAGGTCGGCATTGTCAGCGCTGTGCTGGGGCAGGTGCCCGGCTTGAGCAAGAGCGCGCGCATCTCGCCCTCTTGATTGCAGAATATCGACCTCTGCGCTCGCAGCGAGAATTTGTTCAGCGAGGTAATCAAGCTCCTGTTCGGACTGTGACAGGGAATTTCGAGCGCGCTGAGCCAAATGGGTGAATCGCGATAGCGTTAACTCACGACGATTGATTAGCGATGCATGTTGCTCCCAGAATTGGTCGAGAAGGCTCTCTTCCATCACTACGCCAGAAGTCATTGTGCGTGCGCGGCGTAGTGAGAGCAGAGGCTTTCCTGGGGCGACATGCTGCTCGTCGCGAACGTGAATCTCGGCAATAGTGGCGTCGGCGGGCGCGGTGATATCGATGGAACCCTGTACCGGCTGCAGCCATCCCTGCACGATCTCACGGCTGGCGTAGCGGCCATTCATCAGGAGTGTGATGGTCAGCAAAAACCAGCCGAGTAGAAGGGCTGTACACACCAAATGCGGTACGCGAGGCATGAGCAGAACCTCGCCGGAGAGCCGCTGGCGCTGGGCGTCCAGCGCTTGCTGTCGAAAAAGTTGCATCGCTCACACATCCTTGTGTTGCCTGCAGTCCGTGAGCATCAGGTTAGGTACACCGGGCCCGAATCGCAATTACGCTGAACTGCCAATTTAGGTCGATTCGGCTCGATTATCTATCTGGAGTGTTAAGTTCGAGCCACCGGATCGACTTTCGGTCGTTACCGAAATTGTGGAGACAACTGCGATCTGGTGCTATCCATAGACAACACCTATGGATGGGAGAGTGAGTCGAGCACCACCGGCCTTTTCTTGGAGGTAGAGATGCAAGACTATGGAGGGAGTTTGCTATACGCGGCCTGTATCGGACTGGGACTGTTGTTTGCCTACTAAGATGGGTCTGATTTAGATGGGCTTATAGTCGGCGCGATGGTTGGCGTTGGTCTGGTGGTCGCGCTCTTGTCAGTGCAGATATTGGTGCAGCTGAATAAGAACAGCGAGTGGGATGATTAGCAATGCCAAGAACCAAAGGCCAAAAACTCGCCATAGCCCTGCCGTTGATAGTGGTGCTGTGCTCAGCATGGATCGTTGCCGAAAACTGGCTCACCCGCGGCACCCTGAATACGTCTTATCTTATTATGGGGGCTATTGCCCTGGTCCTGCTCTGGATCAATATCCACGAAACCAGGGAATAGCCACTCAGACGTGGGTGGCTGTCTCACCCGGTTCCAATACCAGATACCTGCGCAGATAGTGAACGCCCAGGTAGAACGGCCCAGTGTCGATTAAGGCGACGGTCGCTTTGAAGATGTAGTTGCTCGCCACCAGTACCATCATCATTTTGAAGGTGAGTTCGTCGCGCAGGAAGGCGGCGCCGAAGGTCACAGTAATCACCATAACCGAATCCACCATCTGGCTCATCAGTGTGGAGAAGTTGTTGCGAACCCACAGATATTTGCCTTTGGTGACGCGCTTCCAGAAGTGGAACAGCTGCACGTCGCAGTACTGCGCTGCGATATAGGCGAGCATAGATGCAAACACCGCGCCGGAGGTGGTGGCATAGATCAACTGATATAGCCCCACGGTTTGCTCCACCGTATCTCCGTTGGGCAGGTGTACGGGTGCAGCCAGTTGCAGGATCTGCCAGGGCGGCATCTGGTCGGCGGGTACTGAAGGCAGCGCGTTGCCCAGCAGCAATACACCCAGAATCATGAAGTTCAGTCCCAGCCCTACTGTGACCAGGAAGTTGGCGCGCTTGCGTCCATACAGCTCGCAGATAAGGTCTGTGCAGAGGAACGTCAGGGGGTAGGGCAGCACACCTACCGCGAGTGCCATCGGGCCCAACTGTACAAATCGGGTAATGCCGATGATATTCAGCAGCGTCATGGCGCACAGGAATGTTCCTGCCAGCACCAGAAAAACGCGTTCGCGGCGTTCGTTAAGTTGCCCGCTGGTCAATTCGCTCATCAGGATTCTTTCTGGCCGAGGTTCGCGTGGAGCACTGCACCGTTGATCACGGGGTTAGCGTGCGCCCAGTTAAGTAGCGCGGCGATCTCCGTGGGATCAATTAGCCTGCCGAAGCTGTTCATGCTGCCGATAGCCTGCTCTGTTTCGGGATCGGTGCCAATGTGGGTCCTAAGCATCTCGGTGTCAGTAAAGCCGGGGCAGACCAGCGCGGTGTGTATACCGCGACCCATGAGGTCCTGGCAGGTGGCGCGCATCATGCCCAATTGAGCGTGTTTACTGATGACGTAACTAAAGGAGCCTGATACGGCTTTCTCGGAGAGTGTCGAGCCAACATATAACAGGCTGGACCCTTCTGGCATGATCGGTAGCAGCGCCTGGTTGAGGCTGTTGATAGCCACCACATTGGTGTCCAGTACGGCTGCCAGGCTGTCACTGGCACAGTCGTCGGCGGCGTCTTTGCGCATCTGGCTGGCGTTGTGAATGAGGGTTATGCACTCGGCTCCCGCGAGGGCGGAGGTCAGCTCATTGCAGGCCGCTTCGATGGAGGCGGTGTCAGCAAGGTCGCAACTGATATTGTTGACCCCGTCCAGCGGGCAGGCCCGGCGCGAGAGGTTGTATACCTGGTAGTCCTGTTCCAGAAACAGCCGCGCTGTTTCCCTGCCAATACCTACACTGGCACCAGTGATAATTGCTGCCTTCATAAATCCGCCGTTGTTTTGATTGCGTAAAAGAGTCGATGATTTTAACCGGAGCGTCAAGCGAGCCCGGTTGCGCTCTACATACGCACGCACCACAATGGACGGATGACCAGAACAACAACCCTGCATATCGACAAGGAGAGCCACAAGTTCTCTGCGGCCCATTACACGATCTTCTCCGCCACGGAGCGAGAGCGGCTGCACGGCCATAATTACTCCGTGTCGGCCCGAATTGTTGCCCCAATGGGCGACAATGGCTTTGCCGCTGACTACAACGTATACAAGCGCCGTATTGCCTCGCTCTGTGAAAAATTGGATGAGTACATGATTCTCGCCGCCGATTCGCCCTATCAGGAGATCGAGGAGCAGGGTGAAAGCTATCGGGTCCGATTCAACGGCGAGGAAATGAGCTTTCTGAAGTGTGATAGCCTGCTGCTACCCTTGCGCAATGCAACCGTCGAGGAATTTTCCCATTACCTCTTGCAACAGCTGCTCGCAGAGTGTGCAGACGATGGTCTGGTGGAACTCGAGGTGTGGGTCGCCTCCGGGCCGGGGCAGCGGGCCAGCGCCCTGTGGAGGCAATAGGCCGCGGATCTCCCTGTGCCGCACAGCTTTGCTAATCTGTTTGTGAACACCGAATACCTGTAACGCCCGCAAGGCGACAATAAGAAAGGAGTGGTGAAAATGAGCATGAGCAAGAAACTGGGCGCCGAGTTCATCGGTACCTTCTGGCTGGTTCTGGGGGGGTGTGGTAGTGCGGTGCTGGCCGCCGGTGCCCCTGAAGTCGGTATTGGCTGGCTGGGTGTCTCCCTGGCCTTTGGTCTTACGGTATTGACGATGGCCTTTGCCATCGGCCACATATCCGGTTGTCACCTGAATCCCGCTGTGTCGGTCGGCCTGTTGGTCGGCGGGCGCTTCCCCGCGAATGAATTGGTGCCTTATATCATCGCCCAGGTCCTCGGCGGCCTTGTCGCCGGTGGCGTGCTATACGTCATCGCCAGCGGCGTGGCTGGCTTCGAGACAGCAGGATTTGCCTCCAATGGCTATGGTGAGCATTCACCGGGTGGCTACAGCCTGACCGCCGCGCTGGTCTGTGAGGTGGTGATGACCTTCATGTTCCTGATTATTATTCTGGGTGCCACGGATGAGCGCGCTCCGGCGGGCCTGGCCCCGATTGCGATTGGTCTGGGCCTGACGCTCATTCACCTGATCAGCATTCCGGTCACCAATACCTCGGTGAATCCTGCGCGCTCTACCGGCGTTGCCCTGTATGAAGGCGGCTGGGCGATCAGCCAGTTGTGGCTGTTCTGGATAGCCCCGATTGTCGGTGCTGCGCTGGCCGGTATTGTCTACAAGTGGCTGGGCAACGAAGACTGAAGGAACAGGCAGGTTGGCCAGCGCCACCGACGCGAGGCTGAAGGTTTATCAGGCGACAGCACTGTTCAGCGTGCTGTTTGCTCTGGTGGGTTTCTCCTACAACGTCTGGCGGCTGGAGGTTACCGAGCACAACAATAATGTGCGTGAGGCCTCCTTCGAGTTACTGCTGCAACTGGCCGAACTGGAACAAGTGGTTTATGCCGCTCACTACGATCGTGATCTGAACCGGGGCAGCCCCCGGGACGGTTGGGTCAAGGTAGGGTTGATTAACGATCTGAGCGGCAGCTGCAGCGAGGCCGTGGTGGCCTCTGCCGCAGCGCTTAAATCGGTGTGGAGCGCGAACTGGGCTGAGGTGGCCGAGGAGCGCACCGCGGCCGATGCGGTTGTCGCCGCCATCGATGGGGTGCGAGCCGAGGTGAGGGCGGTGCTGGCGGATTTAAACTAAGCCAGCAGGCGCTTCCTCAGGCCGCAATGCCGCTGTGCCTCAGCAGTGGTTCAATGCTCGGTTCGCGGCCGCGGAAGGCAATAAACGCCGCCATGGGTTCCTTGGAACCGCCGACCTCCAGCACCTCTTGCAAAAAAGACAAGCCGGTGTCGGCATTGAAAATACCTTCTTCCTCAAACCGTGAGAACGCGTCTGCGGAGAGCACTTCGGCCCACTTGTAGCTGTAGTAGCCCGCGGCATAACCGCCGGCGAAAATGTGCGAGAAGCTGTTCTGAAAGCGATTGAACCCGGGGATCGGCATCACGGCGACTTCGCTGCGTACAGCGTCGAGTATCTTTTGTACGTCAGTGCTATCGCCGCCTTTCCAGGTCATGTGCAACAGGAAATCAAACAGAGCAAACTCGAGCTGGCGAACCATCATCATGGCGCTTTGGAAGTTCTTTGCTGCCAGCATTTTGTCGAGCAAGGCCTGCGGTAGCGGCTCGCCGGTTTCATGGTGGCCGGAAATAAATGCCAGCGCCCCGGGCTCCCAGCACCAGTTCTCTAGAAATTGCGACGGTAGTTCCACCGCGTCCCAGGGCACGCCGTGAACGCCGCTGACGGCCGCCACAGTCTGCTGGGTCAGCATGTGGTGCACGCCGTGACCGAATTCGTGGAACAGGGTGGTCAGCTCATTGTGGGTAAGCAGCGCCGGCGCATCCCCCACCGGCGGCGTGAAGTTGCAAACCAGGAAGGCCACGGGAAGCTGGATGCTGTCGCCCGCCATTCGGCGGGGGCTGAAGCCGTCCATCCATGCGCCACCGCGCTTGTGGGCGCGGGCATACAAATCCAGATAGAAACGGGCGATCACCTCGTCGTCGCGCATTATTTCGTAGAGCTGTACGTCGGGGTGGTAGCTGTCGAAGTCGGCGACCTCGCGAATAGTGACGCCCCACAGACGCTTTGCCACTTCGAATAATCCGGGCAGTACTCGATTCACGGGTAGGTAGGGGCGAATGTCTTCCTGGGAGACTTCGTAGCGCGCCTGTTTGAGCTTCTCACTGTAGTAGCCCACGTCCCAGGCATTCAGGGTGGCCACGCCGTGCTCTTCACGGGCATAGGCCTCCAGCTCATTGAACTCAGCCTGTGCCTGGGGCCGGGATTTAGCCGCCAGCTCACGCAGGAAGGCCACGACCTGGTCGGGGTCATCAGCCATTTTGGTGGCCAGTGACAGCGCGGCGTAGCTATCGAAATCGAGGATCTCGGCAAGTTCCCGGCGCAGGTCGAGAATTTCCACCATGGTGGTGGCGTTGTCGAACTGGCCGGCGTGGGGGCCCAGTTCCGATGCACGTGTGGCGTTCGCCTCGTAAACTTCGCGGCGGAGCTCGGCATTGTCGCAGAACGTCAGTACCGGAAAGTATGAAGGGAACTCCAGGGTGATCAGATAGCCATCGAGGCCTTTTTGCTCGGCGGCCTGCCGAGCTACCGCCAGGGCGCTGTCGGGCAAACCTGCCAGCTCTTCCTCAGTGGCCTGGCGCGACCAGGCATTGGTCGCGTCGAGCACGTTCTCGCCAAACTTGGCCCCCAGCTCAGACAGTCGCGCCTTGAGCTCGCCGTAGCGCTGTTTCCGATCCTCTGGCAGCGCGACCCCTGCCAGTTTGAAGTCGCGCAGGGCGTGGTCCAGCGCTGTTCTTGCACCGGCATCCAGCGCGGCGTAGTCGTGGCTGTCGGCGATGCTCTGGTACGCCTGATAAAGGGATTGGTGTTGGCCGCTCCAGGTGCTGTAAGCGGAGAGTAGCGGCAGACAGGCGTTATAGGCATCGCGCAATTCGTCAGAGTTGCGCACGTGGTTCAGGTGCGACACGGGTGACCAGGCGCTGGCGAGCTCCTCATCCATGGCCTCGATAGCGCCCGGGAGATCGTCCCAGCTGAATGTGTCGCTGTTGGTGAGCAGGGTATCGATGTCGCGTTTGTTGCGCTCAATCAGGCCTTCAATCCTGGCCTTGATCTGGTCTACGTCAATCGTGGAGAAAGTGGGCAGCTTGTTGGCGGCCGTTGCTGGATACGTCATGGCGGGTTGTCCAATAGGCGGTGGTATCTGTTTACTGTGGGGGGTGTCCCGACCTTTTACAAGGGCAGCGCCCAGCTGGCCAGAGGGTGATAGCTGACGCCCTGACGTCCCTGGCGGGATTCGTAAAGGCTGAAGTGATCGCAGGTCATTGGCAGTGCTGGCGGCTGCGCCGGTGCGGAGGGTGGTGTATCGCAGCTGCGATAGAGGGTGACATGGGGCTGGTAGTTGTTCCGTTCGCGCCGGCCTCCCTCACTGACGCCAATGCGATTGAGTCGCTTGGCGAGGGCAGGGAGGTGGTCGGGCCAGCGGCTGGGCCCCAGCCAGCAGATGCGCGGCTTTGACCAGTAGCCGATGTTGTCCAGGGTGAGGGTGAGCCCTGCCGGATTCAACTGGTCAACACAGCTGTCAACCGCATCACACAGTCGCTCCAGGCGTCGCTGGTCCAGCTCACCCAGGAAAGCGAGGGTAATATGAAAATTCGCCGCCGGCACCGCGCGTCCATCCACGGGCAGGCTGCGGTCACGCCAATCGGCTATGGCCCGGGCTTCCCCGGGAAGCGGTTCCAGCCCGAAGAACAGCCGCATTAATCGTCGCTTTTCTTTTTCTTCATCAGGGGCGCAAAACCATCGTTGCTTAGCTGCTTGTTGCCGGGCTTGCCCTTGGCTTTCTGGTTGCGTGCGCGCGATTTCGCCTTGGCGGCCGGTTTCTTGGTTCTCTTTTTGCTACCGCTGGCCTTGCCGGACGACTTGGTCTTCTTGGGGCCCGAGTACTTGGCCTTCAGTCCAGGCAGGGCGCGTTTTTCGAATTCAGTCTTTAGGTAGCGCTGAATGCTGATCATCAGGTTCCATTCGTTGGCGGCCACCAGCGACACCGCGAGGCCATCGGCACCGGCGCGGCCGGTCCTGCCGGTGCGGTGCAGGTAGTCATCGCCGGACCGGGGCAGGTCGTAGTTCACCACCAGGTCGATGTCCTTTACGTCGAGACCGCGGGCGGCAACGTCCGAAGCGCTGATAATGTCAATTTTGCTGTCGCGATACTGCGTCAGAACATGCTTGCGCTCCTCGGTGCTGAGATCGCCGTGGAGCGAGCCACAGCGCAGGTCGTTGTGGCTCAGCAGGCCCGCGAGGCGCTCTGCTGTCACCCTCTTGTTGGCGAAGACCAGCGCGCGGGTAAAGCCACCTTTCTGCATCAAGGCCACCAGCAGTTTGTCCTTGTGCTCCTGGCTGTCTGCCAGAATGCGCTGGTGGTGAATACTGCTGTGGGGCGCCCGGATTTCGTTAATTGCGATGGTTTGCGGCTTGTTGAGCAGTTCGCGGGTGACTACCGCGAGGCCCTTGTGTTTGAGGGTGGCCGATAACAGGATGACCTGGCGCTTGTCGCCGCAGTACTTGGCGACATCCAGTACTTCCTCGCGAAAGCCCATGTCGAGCATGCGGTCGGCCTCATCCAGAATCAGGGTCTGCAGCGACGCGAGATCGGCACTGCCCTTTTCGCAGTGCTCCAGAAGCCGGCCCGGTGTCGCAATAATGACTTCCGGGTTTTTGCGCAGCAGGGCTTTCTGGTACTTGAAATCGGCGCCGCCGGTAATCGCCTGTGCCGACAGTTGGGTCTTGGTCATCAGGTCGCGGCAATTTTTGAGCACCTGGCGCGCCAGTTCCCGGGTGGGTACCAGAATCACCGCCAGGGCGCCGGCATTGCGATCGGGCTTACTGGTGAGAATGCGCTGCAGTGCTGGCAGCAGGTAGGCGAGGGTTTTGCCGCTGCCTGTTTCCGCGGTCACCCGCAGATCGCCACCTTCCAGGGCAGTGGGCACCACGGCCTGTTGCACCTCGGTGGCCTCGTCGAATCCCAGTTCAGCCATGCTCAGGCGCAGGCCGCGATCCAGTTCTAGTTGTTCCAGCACGGGCGCTGTCTCCCACAAATCATCATCTGCTATTATCGGCGACTATCTAGGGGAATAACAGCACAGCTATGACACTGTCGGGAAGAATACTGGTTGGCCTGCTGGCAGGAGTTGCCACAGGCCTGTTCTTTGGAGAGATGGTGGCGTGGTTCAAGGTTGTTGGCGATGTATTTGTCCAGCTGCTGCAGATTACCGTTCTGCCCTATATCGTGGCTTCGCTGATCGCCGGTATTGGCCATATGAGTATGGCTCACGCGCGCAACCTGGCCTGGCGCGGTGCAGTGGTGCTGTTGTTTATCTGGGCAATGGCCCTGGCCCTCATTTTCTGTGCAGCGCTGGCCTTCCCAGATGTCGATACAGCCTCCTTCTTTGGCAGTTCCACGCCCATGGTGGTGGAGGAGGCCAATCTGTTGGAACTCTATCTGCCGGCCAATATTTTCTACTCCCTGTCGAACAATCTGGTCCCCGCGGTGGTGTTGTTCAGTATACTGGTTGGGGTGGCGTTGATCACCATCGACGAGAAAGAAGGCATTCTCAAGGTATTCGATGCGGTCGCCGCTGCCATGGCCCGTATCAACCAGCTGATGGTGCAGCTTACGCCGCTGGGTATCTTTGCTATTGCCGCGGCTGCGGCCGGCACCATGACGATCGATGAAGTGGGGCGTGTACAGGTGTACCTGGTCACGTATATCGCCCTGGCATTGCTCATTACCTTCTGGATATTCCCCGGTCTGATCGCCGCCATGAGTGGCATACCCTTTAAGGAAGTCTTCAATACCTTCCGCGACCCTCTGGTGACAGCATTTGCCACAGGCAATCAGTTTGTGGTGCTGCCACAGATCGCCGAGAACTGTAAAGAGCTGCTCAAGCGCCATGGCGAGGACAGTGAGGAGTCCCATTCCGCGGTGGATATTCTGGTGCCGGTGTCGTTCAACTTTCCGTCGCTGGGCAAGTTGCTGGTGTTGCTGTTTGTGTTGTTCTCAGCCTGGTTTACCGACACTGCTCTGGATATGGGCGACCGGGCTTCGCTGGCATTTGGCGGGTTGCTGAGCCTGTTCGGCAGTATTAACGTGGCTGTGCCCTACATGCTCAATTCACTGCAGATTCCGGCGGATATGTTCCAGTTGTTCCTGGTCACGGGCATTGTCGCGGGTAGGTTCGGAGCGATGCTGGCGGCGCTGCATATTATTGTCATCTCCGTCATCGGCAGCCTGGCCCTGGTTGGCAGGTTGCGGGTCTCGATGCGCTCTATGGTGCGCTATCTGGGGCTCTCTGTTGCGGCTATGGTGCTGATGATTGGCGGCCTGCGCCTGTACTTTGCGCATTTCGTGCCGCCGCCACCGCCGCGCGATGAGGTGCTGGCCAATGTTTCGCTGGCGAACGAGTGGCTGCCGTTCACCGTGCATACCGAGCTGCCCGAGCCTGACTTTACCCGCCTCGAGGGAACGCGCCTGGATCATATTTTTGACACGGGTGTGCTGCGGGTGGGCTATCGCCCGGAAAATCTGCCCTGTAGCTTTATCACCCCGGACGGTGAACTGGTGGGCTTTGATGTCGAGATGGCCCAGTACCTCGCCATCGACCTCGGGGTCGCCCTCGAGTTCGTGCCGTTCTCGTTTGAAGAGCTCAAGCCCATGCTCGATTCGGGCCAGATTGATGTGGCTATGTCATGCATTGCCAGTCTGCCGGATCGCTTTGCCATGGCCAGCTTTACCCGGGCCTACCTGGAGCTGCGGCTGGGCTTTGTCACCCTGGATCACCAGCGCCAGATGTTTGAAGATCTGTACACCCTGCGCGCTCAGGGGCCCTTGCGGGTGGCGTTGATTCAGACCCACTATCACGAAGAGCGGCTCAAGCACCTGATTCCGGAAGCCGATATTGTCAGGCTGGAATCGGCCGAGGAGTTTTTCATCGATACCAGTCATGGGGCGGATGCCCTGGTGCTCTCTGTGGAAGAGGGTTCTGCCTATGCTTACCGCTACCCCCAATACACGGTAATCGAGCCACCCGTGCAAATTGGCTATCCCGCTGCCTATGCGGTACCCAAGGGCGATATCGAGACCATGGAGTTTCTCAATAACTGGATTGAGCTCAAGCGCATGGAAGGCACCATCGACGCCATGTACAACTACTGGATGCTGGGTGGCGCTGCTCAATCCCGTGAGCCGCGCTGGTCGATTATTCGCAACGTTCTGGGTTGGGTTGACTAAGCCTGCTGTCGGCGTGCCAATTCCTGGAATTGGCACTACACTTCTTCGAGCAATCTGACTTCAACTAGGGACGTTTTCATGCTTTCTCGTATTCTGTGTTTGTTGTTCGCTTTTGGATTGGCGCAGGCCGCGCATACTGCCGACTATGACATCAAGACAGATTCCCGTGTGGTGGCGTTTGGCGATGTCCATGGCGCCTACGACGACTGGATACAACTGCTACAGGAAGTAGGCGTCATCGACGCACAGCTGAACTGGACGGGCGGCAATACGCACCTGGTATCCGTGGGCGACCTGATTGATCGCGGCCCGGGTTCGCGTGAGGTCGTGGAACTGATGATCAAGCTGGAATCACAGGCCAGGCAGGCCGGTGGTGCTGTCCACATGGTACTCGGTAACCACGAAGTCATGGTGCTCACCGGCAAGCTCAACTACGTCTCGGCGGCGGAGTTTGCAGCCTTCGCCGAGGACGAGACAGCGGCAGAGCGCGACGCGCTCTTTAGCCAGTACCAGCAATTCAACCCCCAGGCCGATCGCGCCAGTTTCGACGAGGCGATGCCACCGGGGTACATCGGTCTGCGCAAAGCCTATGCCACAGATGGCAAGCTCGGGGCGTGGTTGTCTCGTCAGCCGTTTGCCGTGAAAGTGAATGACAAGCTGTATATGCATGGCGGTGTTGCGTCAAATATCACCGACATGGACCTCAAGGAATTGAACTTCAAGTTACAGGGTGAACTGCAGGGCTATCTGGCGGCCATAGATGCGCTGCGCAAGGCCGGGCAATTGCCGCTGTTTGTCAGTCGCGACGACAGCCTGACGTTTATCAACACCCAGGTAGAGGCGTATTCCGCCGCCAACCCGCGCTCCCGGCCCAAATGGTTTGAAGATGTGCGAGTCGCATTCGCCGCCCAGGAGTACCTGGTGTTTGATCCCTTTAATGCGCCTACCTGGTATCGCGGCACCAGTCGTTGCCACCCTCTGTCGGAGTCGTACAATGTCGAGAAATTTCTCAAGAAAGTCGGCGCCCGGCAGGTGGTTGTCGGCCACGATCCCAATCCCGGAACGGCGATCTCGCGGATGGATGGCCTGGTGATCAGGCTCGATACGGGTATGTACCGGCCGGTTTACCGCGGGCTGGCATCTGCCTTCATTTCCAATGATGGCCCCGATTACGTGCATTACCTCGGGGCGTCGGAACGCGCCGAAGTCGCCGAGGAGAACACCAGCCTTTCGCAGCGCCTGTCGGCGATGAGTGATGCCCAGGTGGAAGATTTTATGCGCACCGCCCCGGTCACCAATGTTGAGGAGATTGGTACCGGCGTCACCAACCCCTGGCGTGTGACCCAGGTGCGCGATGGCGTTACCAACGATGCGGTGTTCAAGTACGAGGACACACACCCGGGCATGGAGAACGCGAAGAAATTTATCAGCCGGCGCTATAACGACAGCGATCGCTACCAGTACGATGTGGCTGCCTACAAGCTGGATCGGATGTTGGGCATGGAAATGGTGCCGGCGTCTGTGATCACCGAGGTAGAGGGCAAGGAGGGTGCTTCCTCTGATTGGGTAACAGGTTCAATCAACGAGCGCGACCGTCTCGAACTCGACATGCCTTTTGACAGCTTTTGTAAGCAGTGGGAACAGTACCGGATGCGGTTTGTGTTCGACATCCTTACCCATAATACCGATCGCAACCTCACCAATATTCTCTGGGACAAGCGGTCGTTCATGCTGCGATTCATCGATCATAGCCTGGCCTTCCGCACTTCCGATCGTCGCCCCAAGCAATACGCCAAAGTGGATCTGGAAGTCTCTGACCTGCTTGCCGGACGCCTGCAAAGCCTGAACATGGACAACCTGACCCAGGAGTTGCGTCCCTATCTGCACCCGCGTCAGATTGAAGCCATTCTCAAGCGGCGCGACCGCATCCTCAAGGAAGCTGAGCGCACCGGCGACTAAGGGCCCCTTGCTGTGACGACCTCGTCTCCCGCCGGCGGTGGCTGGCTGCGCCAGACGCTGCTGCTCGGTGTGGAACTGCGCCCGGGCGAACTGCGCGGTGTGCTGGCCATGTTTGCCACGCTGTTTCTCATTCTCTTCACCGCGTATCTCCTCAAGCCTGCGCGGGAGATGCTGATCCTCACCGAGGGCACGGCGGAGATTCGCAGCTATGCGGTGGCGCTACAGGCGCTATTGCTGCTGGTGTTTATTCCCATCTATGGCAAGTTTTCCCGCCAGTTCGACAGCTACCGCTATATGCGCATTGTCAGTGTCGTGTGCGTGGCTACCCTGCTTGCATTCGCCGCGGCGGGACAGGCCGGCATGGCGATATCGGTGCCTTACTTTGTGTGGCTGGGCGCCTATAGCGTGCTCATCATCGCCCAGTTCTGGGCATTTGCCTCTGAGCTCTACAGCCGCGAGGCAGGGGAGCGGCTGTTCGTTATTGTCGCACTGGGGGCTTCGCTGGGAGCCTGGGTGGGGTCGGCCTTGTCGCGCGAACTGGTTAACTACATGAGCGCCTATGGCCTGATGATTGCGGGCGCGGTCACCCTGGCCGTTGCCGCACTGCCAGCGCGGTGGGCGACGCTCTCGGTGCCCAGTGAATCGCGTGCCACTGAAGCTACTGAACAGACCAGCCATCCTTCCATCTTCGCCGGCTTCCAGTTGGTGTTGAGTCGCCGCTATCTGCTGTTAATGGCGGCGTTTGTCATCATGCTTAATCTGGTGAACACCACAGGCGAATATCTGCTGTCTGCCATTCTTGAGCAGATGTACGCCGAAGGCAGTGCCAATGGCAGCATTGCCGTCGACAAGGGGACGTACGTTGGTCGTTTCTACGGCGGGTTTTATTTCACGGTGAATTTGCTCGGCGTTCTCATCCAGTATTTTGCGGTGTCCCGGCTGATCAGAATGGGTGGCTTAGCTGTGGCCTTTCTGTTGACGCCCTGTATTGTTTTTCTCGGCTACGCCTCGTTGGCGTTGTTGCCGATACTGGGCTGGTTCCGCTATTTCAAGGTGGCCGAGAATAGCCTGGACTATTCCCTGCAGAATACCGCGAGACAAATGCTTTACCTGCCGCTGTCCCGTCAGGAAAAGTACGAGGCGCGCGCGGTAATCGACCCCTTCGGTCAGCGCCTCGGCGATATGCTGCAGGCTGGAATCATTTTTGCTGGGCTGCACTGGTTGGGCTGGCAGTCTACCGACTTTATCCCCGCTGCAGCGCTGATGGCGGCCACGGGATTGGTGCTGGCCTTATTGATTGTGCGCGAGCGCGCGCGGATACTGGCGGCCCAGAAAAACGAACAGCAGCAGGAATAAATTATGGTTAAGCGCGTCAGTATCTCCGAGAACGGTGGGCCGGAAGTCATGCACTTGGTTGACGAGCCTCTGGAAGCCCCGGGTACTGGCATGGTTACGGTCCGCAATCACGCCATAGGCCTGAATTACATTGATACCTATCACCGCAGCGGTCTGTACCCGCTGCCGTTGCCGACTGGCTTGGGCGGTGAAGGAGCTGGGGTCGTTGAGGCGGTGGGTGAGGGTGTTGATCTGCCTGTGGGAACCAGGGTTGGCTACTGTTCAGCGGGCCTGGGCGCTTATGCAGAGGCAGTTAACCTGCCTGCGGCGCGCCTCGTGCCATTGCCCGATGGCATTGATTTCGACACTGCCGCTGCCTCCCTGCTCAAGGGACAGACCACCGAGTACCTGATTCAGCGTACCTACTCTCTCCAGGCCGATGAATACTGCCTGTTCCACGCTGCCGCCGGCGGGGTCGGACTGCTGTTTGGTCAGTGGGCCGCTGCCATCGGCGCCAAGGTCATTGGCACCGTGGGCTCTGATGAAAAGGCGGCGCTGGCACGCGCGCACGGCTATGCGCATGTGATCAACTATCGCACCGAGAACGTGGTTGAGCGGGTGATGGAGATCACCGGCGGCGCGATGTTGCCGGTGGTTTACGATGGGGTGGGGGCTGACACCTTCGATATGTCGCTGGACTGCCTGAGGCCCCGCGGGCTGATGGTGAGCTTTGGCAATGCCTCGGGTGCGCCTGCACCGCTGGAGCTGCAAACCCTTACCGCCAAGGGCTCTCTGTATATTACCCGGCCCACCATGGTCACCTATACCGCCACAGCAGAAGAGCTGCAGCAGTCCAGCACAGACCTGTTTAATCGTATTATGGCGGGTGATATTCGAGTGGAGATCAATCAGCGCTATGCGCTTGGTGACATACAGCAAGCGCATAGCGATCTGGAAGGACGCAAGACAACGGGTTCTACCGTCATCCTGCCTTGATCAGGTAATGGTCGCCTGCACGGTTTCGTTGTCGGAGAACTTGCCTTCGAACAGCGGAGATGTCAGGTAGCGCTCCCCCGAATCCGGCAGAATCGCTACGATGGTTTTGCCGGCGTTTTCCGGACGCTGGGCCAGGCGGTCTGCCACTACCATGGCTGCCCCGGAGGAAATTCCCGCCAGAATGCCTTCTTCCTGCATGAGGCGATGTGCCATGGCCATGGCTTCATCGCTGGTCACCTGCTCAACGGCATCGACCATGTCCAGATCCAGATTAGCGGGGACAAAGCCCGCACCAATGCCCTGGATCTTGTGGGGGGCGTGAGTGGGCTCTTCGCCGGCCAGTGAGGCAGTAATCATGGTAGTGGTGTCAGGCTCAACCGCCACGGTGGTAATGGCCTTGCCACGCGTGTTCTTGATATAGCGGGAGGTGCCGGTCAATGTGCCGCCGGTACCCACGCCGGAGACCAGAATGTCAATGCCGCCTTCCGTGTCGCCCCAGATTTCCGGGCCCGTTGTCTGTTCGTGGATGGCCGGATTGGCCGGGTTCTCGAACTGGTGCGGGCCCCAGTATTTGTCCGGGTCGGAGGCAATGATCTCCTCCGCAGCGCCAATCGCGGCGGCGATGCCCTGGGTGGCGTCGGTGAGGCGAATTTCTGCGCCCAGGGCCTTCATCAGCATGCGGCGCTCCAGGCTAAAGGAGTTGGGCATGGTCAGGATGCAGCCGTAGCCCTTGGCTGCGGCCACAAAAGCCAGGGCAATGCCGGTATTGCCGCTTGTGGGTTCGACAATGGTCATGCCTGGTTTGAGGCTTCCATCTTTCTCGGCCTGGTCCACCATGGCGGCGCCAATCCTGCATTTCACCGACATGGCGGGGTTGCGGTTCTCGAGCTTGGCGTAGATGGTGCTACCCTCGGGGCCCAGTCGGTTTATCTTCACCATGGGCGTGCGGCCGATAGTTTCGGCGTTGTCGTTGAATATTTTGCTCATTTTGATGTCCTTATTAAGCGAGAACCCGCGGGGCGGGCGAAACAGGCAAAGCCTAGTACTGGCGGGGGTTTCTGTCTATGTTTAGACGCGATTTCGCGCTCGCGAAATTTTCTCAGAAATATTTTGAACTAAGCCGAATGGGCCCGGTCTTAATTTATAGTTGCGGCGCTACATGAGACTCCAGTGCTGCTACTTACTGGATCCGTCCAGGTTTCATATCCCTTTGTTTTGAGATGAAGTGTGCATTCCGCTCCCCCGCAAGGGGGAGCGTTTTTTTTGTCTGGGAAATACGCCCTGACAGCGTTAGTTGCTCAATCAGGGCAGTTCGCTGGTCTCTGTTGAGGCAGGGTCTTCAACCGGCACCGCCACCTGGCCCGTGGCCATGGCCAGCGCTTCCAGCGTCTGCGGGCCTACTAGGCTGTGAACCAGTTGGCCATCGGGATTGAGAATGAATGTGGCGGGCAGAACCACGGGGCGCTCTACACCCAGCAGTGCGGCTGGGTCTTTGGCCATAATGGGAAATTCAATCCCCAACTCCTTGACCTGCTTGGCGAGGGGGACACCGGTTGCGCCGTCATAATTGACGCCCAGCACCGCTACCTGCGGGTACTTGGCATCGAGAGCGTTCAGCTCCGGAATCTCCTTGATACAGGGTTTGCACCACTCCGCCCAGTAATTAATAACCAGCCACTGGCCTTTGTAATTTTCCAGCTTTAGCGCCTGGGATTCGGCGGGAGGTTCTGCGCTACAGGCGGCGACCACGATGGCGAGGAATAGGGTGGCGAGGGTCTTCACTGTTGATATAACTCCACTAGGCTCATGTGCATCAGTTCCCGCTGCTGGTGACGCTGGCCGCGCAGCAGACGGTAGGCGTTTTCCTGCCAGTTCATGTCGGCAGTAATGTCTTCCCGCTCCAGGGGTTGTTCATCGTTAACCCAGGTTTTCAGTTGCCAGAAGGGCACCGAGTGCAGATCGCGTGCGAGCAGGTAGTGACCGCGATCGCTTTGGGTGATGACCTGTTGTTCGATCAGGATGTCGCGCAGTTCGCGCCAGGTGACGCTGTCCAGGCCGCGGGTGACGAGATGGCTGTTGTTGAGCAGCTCGGTTTCGCGCACGGTGTCGCCCGCCTGCTGCTTGGTCCAGAACAGGTACAGCACATCGAGGGCCTTTAACACGTTCGGCCGGCAGGCCTGTTCTTCGTCCTGGTAGGCCGACAGGCTGTGTACCAGAATGCCGCCCATCAGCACGATGTTCCACGACAGGTATATCCACAACAGAAAAAGCGGCACTGCAGCGAAAGCGCCATAGATAAACGTATAGCTTGAGCCCACCACCAGGTCGGTGAATACGGCACGGGCAGCGTGGAAAGCCAGCGCTGTCGCGAGGCCGCCAACCAGCGTGTGCTTAAAGGGCACCCGGCAATTGGGTACGGCAATGTAAAGTAGCGTGAACGACAGTGTGCTGAGAACTAACGGCGAGACTTTCAGCAGGACCGCCTTGGCACCAAATATGTCGTACTCGTCGAGTACATGGGAAAACGACGCGAGATAAGTGCTTATGCCCAGTGCCAGGCCCAATGCCACCGGTGCCAGGCTGAGTACGGCCCAGTAGAGCAGGAAGCTGGAAACCGCACTGCGATTTTCGCGGGCCCGCCAGATCAGGTTGAATGCCTTCTCGATGTTGCGCAGCATCAGCACGGCGGTAATGACCAGAAAGACAATACCCGGCCCAGTGAGGTTCTTGGCCTGGCGGGAAAACTCGCTCAGATAGGTTTCCACCTCGGAGCTGGTGTCGGGCATAAGATGCTGGAACAAAAATTCCTGCATTTGCTCTTCCAGGCCCTGGAACGTGGGAATTGCGGAGGCCATGGTGTACAGCACGGTGAGCAGGGGCACCATGGCAAACAGGCTCATGTAGGTCAGTGCCGCAGCGTTCTCTGAACAGCGGTCTTCCTTGAAGCGCGAGAGCAGGTAGCGAGTTCTTTGCCAGGCCCCACGCAGAATGTCCTGATACGGTTGCATCTGGTTATTATGCATGAATGATGGCCCCCCGGGTAAACCCCTTTGATATACTTCGTGGCCTGATCAATACAGTCTTCGGAGCCTCCCATGAGCGAATTCACCATTTACCACAACCCGCGCTGTTCCAAGTCGCGTAACACCCTGGCGCTGTTGGAGGAAAATGGCATAGATCCCGAAGTGGTGCTCTATTTGGAGACTCAGCCCGACGAGGCCGAAATCCGCGCTCTCCTGTCCAAGCTCGATCTCACGGCAGCGCAGCTGGTGCGCAAGGGCGAGGATGCCTACAAAGAGAACGGTTTGAGTAAAGATTCCAGTGACGCAGACATTGTTACGGCGATGGCGAGCCACCCCAAACTGATCGAGCGCCCGATTGTGGTTCGCGGCGATCAGGCTGTGTTGGGCCGCCCCCCTGAAAACGTTTTGGACCTCATCAACTGATGGCGGACCCGTACGTACTGGTGCTCTACTACTCGCGTCACGGCGCCACCACCGAGATGGCGAAACAGGTGGCGCGGGGTGTCGAATCGGTGTCGGGCGTTAGCGCCCGGCTGCGCACAGTCCCGGCGATCTCCGCGACCACCGAACAGACCGAGGATGATATCCCCGAGTCGGGCCCGCTCTACTGCGACGCCGACGATCTGCGCGACTGCGCCGGCCTGGTGCTGGGAAGCCCCACGCGCTTCGGCAATATGGCCGCGCCCCTCAAGTACTTCATCGACCAGACCTCCAGCCTGTGGCTCTCCGGGGCGATGATCGATAAGCCGGCGGCTGTATTTACCTCGACTTCCAGTATGCATGGCGGTCAGGAATCCACCTTGTTGAGCATGATGTTGCCGTTGTTGCACCACGGTATGGTGCTGGCCGGGCTGCCGTACAGTGAGCGCGGCCTGATGAGCGCGACCTCGGGCGGCACACCCTACGGTGCATCTCATTGGGCGGGTCCTCAAAATGACCGCGCTCTGGACGATAATGAAGCTGCCCTGTGCCGTGCCCTGGGGGCACGCGTTGCGCGGCTGGCTGGAGGAGAAAGCCTATGAGTTCCGTTACCGAGCGCACCCGGGTAATCGTCTGGCTCAGTTATTTCGTACTCTTAACTGCACAGGTACTGGAACTGTGGATGGGTGCCGCACCCTGGATCGTCTGGGTGGCTTTTCTTGTGCCATTGGTAGTTTTTGTTCCGGGCATGTGGCGGGACAACCTGCGCAGTTATATTTGGTTGTGTTTTGTGCTGCTGCTGTACTTTATGCGCCTGGTGGTCGCGCTGTTTGCAGACCCGGGCAGCCCGGTGGCGATCTCGGGTATGGTCGCTGTCGTCATTCTGTTTATCTCAGCGATGATGTATGTGCGCTGGCGCGCCCGGGAACTGAAAGAAGCTGCAGCCACAGCTGCAGGTCACGGAGAGTAAAGTATGAGTAAACCCTCGCTGATTCGGCGTTTCTTTGGCGGGATCTGGAAGGCCATTACCTGGGTACGTCTGGGGCTTGCCAATCTTTTGTTTCTGGCGATGTTGGCCATCATTTACTTTGTTTACTTTGGTGGCGGCCCCGAGCCTTTGCCGGAAAAGGCAGCGCTGTTGTTGAATCCTGTGGGCAGTATTGTCGATCAGAAGCGCCCCGTGGATCCCATGGTGGCTCTGGTCGGTGAACAGAGCCCTGCCGATCGCGAAGTACTGCTACAGGATGTGATTGACGCGATTGAGGCCGCTGCTGAGGACCCTGCGATCAACGCCATGGTGATGGAACTGGGCGGTCTCGCCGGTCTGGGTATCTCCCGTACGGGTGAAATCGGCAAAGCCCTGGAGGCTTTCAAGGCCACGGGCAAGCCGATTGCTGCACGAGCAGACTTCTATACCCAGAATCAGTATCTGCTGGCGAGTTATGCCGACGAGATCATCGCCCACCCGCTCGGCGGGGTCGCGATAGAAGGCTTCAGCAGTTACCACAATTACTATCTCGAAGCGCTGGAAAAACTGTCAGTCGATATGCACGTGTTCCGGCGTGGCAAGCACAAGTCTGCCGTAGAGCCGTTTATGCGAAACGATATGTCGCCCATTGAGAAAGAAGCTACGCAGGTCTGGTTGGATGACATCTGGGCCCATTACACCGCCCAGGTAGAGGCGCGACGTGAACTGGAACCGGGTGCCCTGAACGCCTACGTCAACGGCTTGCCGCAGCGCATGATTAATGGCTCAGGGGATACCGCGCAGGATGCGCTCGATGCGGGCCTGATCGATCAGTTACTGTCGCGTGGCCAGGCCAACGAATGGTTGGTTGAAATGGTCGGCGTGGCGGATGATGAGGGCCATTACGAGGCCGTTGAGTTCGAGTACTACCTCTCCCGCAAGGGACCGGTTAGTGATGCGGGCATCCCGGAAGGGCGGGTTGCGGTGCTAACCGCCCAGGGCAATATCATGCCGGGGGAGCAGCCGCCCGGCACCATCGGGGGTGATAGCCTCGCCTCGCTCATCAGTCATACCGTCGAGCAGGGCAATGCGGATGCGATTGTGCTGCGGGTCAATTCCGGCGGCGGAAGCATGTTTGCCTCTGAAATTATTCGGGAACGCGTTCTCCAAGCGCGGGCCAGTGGCATTCCAGTGGTAGTTTCGATGGGTGCAGTAGCAGCGTCCGGCGGCTACTACATTGCCGCAGATGCGGATGAAATATGGGCAACGCCCACAACCATTACCGGCAGCATTGGTGTTTTTGCCGCGTTCCCCACGCTGGAGGGATCCCTCAAGAAACTGGGCATTCACACCGATGGTGTTGCGACATCCGATATTGCAGGCTATTTGCGCCTTGACCGCACGCCCAGCGATGAGATCAAGGCAGCGGTGGATGCAGGCGTTGGCTACGCCTATGACAGCTTCCTGGCGGTCGTTGCTGAAGGGCGTGGCATGAGCCTTGACGAGGTCCAGGAGGTAGCCCAGGGGCGTGTGTGGAGCGCGGATGCGGCACTGGAGAACGGGCTGGTTGACCATCTCGGTGGCCTCCACGATGCCATTGCATCAGCGGCGGCGATGGCCGAGCTGGAGGCGTATGAACTTGAGTTTGTACAGCCACAGCTGTCACCCAAGGAGCTGTTCTGGCAGCAGTTGAGCGAGCGCGTGGCGCTGCCCGCAGTGTTGGGTGGTAGCGAGATCGTTTCGGTGTTGCGCAGTGTGTCCCAGCCAGTGGTTCAGGCCGTGACTGAAATCCAGTCACTGCAGGACCCGCGCAATATGTTTTATAAGTGCCTCGGCTGTTCAGTGGTGGAGTAAGCTTTGCGTTGGCTTTCGCAGCGGGTAATCAGCTTTGGCCACGCACTGCGTGGCGTCAAGACCCTGCTGGCTGAACCCCATGCCCAGATTCACCTGTCCGCTACCGTGGTAGTGGTGGCGCTGGGGTGGCTGGTGGAGCTGAGCCGCAGCGACTGGCAGGTCCTGGTATTGACGATCGCAATCGTGTGGTTGGCGGAGGGGCTTAACACTGCGCTGGAGCATCTATGCGATGCTGCTGTGCCTGACCACCACCCGTTGATCGGCAAGGCCAAGGACGTGGCTGCCGCCAGTGTTCTGGTCACGGCACTGGGTGCCGTGATCATTGGCACGCTGCTTTTCCTTCCCTATCTGACCGAGGCGGTTTCAGCTGCTGCCGGCGACTCGTCGGCATCGCTGAACAGCCTGCCCAGGTCGTCAAGAATCATATACAGGCTCGGTACCAGCAGCAGCGTGATGACTGTTGCGAAGACAATACCTACGGCCAGTGAAATCGCCATTGGCACCATAAACTGCGCCTGGGCGCTGCGCTCCAGCAGCATCGGGAACAGACCCAGGAATGTGGTCATCGAGGTGAGCATGATCGCGCGGAACCGGCGGCAGCCGGCCTCGATGATTGCCTGGTATTTGTCGCGGCCCTGGGCGACGGCCTTATTCACATAGTCGACCAGAATCAGGCTGTCATTCACCACCACGCCCGACAGCGCGATAATGCCCATTAGCGACATCATGCTGATGGCGTGGCCGAAAATCCAGTGGCCGACCACGGCGCCAATCATGCCAAAGGGGATCACACCCATGATGATGAGCGGCTGTAAATAGGACTTGGTCGGGATAGCCAGTAGTGCGTATATGCCAAACATGGACAGCGCAAAGCCGATGAGCATGCTCGTCACCATCTTGGTCTCTTCGTCCGCAAGGCCTGATTTATCCCAGGTGAGGCCGGGGTATTTCTTCGCTAACTCAGGCAGAACATCCGAGATCACCTCGCTCATGACCTTGGCGGGCTCAACAATCGTGGTGTCGGCCTCGGCGGTAACCTCGGCGGCGCGACGGAAGTTGATGCGAGTGATTTTCTGCAGACCTTCGCGGGTGTTGATCTGGGCTACTGTATCGAACGGCACCTCGTCACCCGAGGGCGTGCGGATATACATGTTGTCCAGGCTGGCGACGGTCTCACGGTCGGCGATCGGGTAGCGAACCATTACCTTGATTTCATCAATGCCCCGCTGGATGCGCTGTGCCTCGGCCCCGTAAAACGCATGTCGGACCTGGCTGCCGAGTTCGTAGCGGGTCAGGCCCAACGCCTCGCCCTCGGGTAGCAGATCGATATGGAACTCTTCACGTGTGTCGGCAGCGCCGTTGCGAATGTCACTGAGTCCATCGTACTTGCGCAGGTGTTCAACCAGTTCCTCGGATGCCTTGCGCAGCGCATTGAAGTCCGGGTGCATCAGGTCGAAGGAAACTTCGGGACCAAAGTTAGGGCCGTCAGATGACTGGAAGCCCAGTACGTCGGCGCCATGGATAATGCCCAACTTGTCACGAACCCTGCTGATCACCTCTTCGTTGGACAGCCTGCGCGTGTCCTGCTTGGTCAACTCGATGTCGATACGCCCTTCAGTGTCGTCATAGGCGAAGGCGCCCACATGGGCAACGAGGCCTGCATCGGTGTTGTTCTTGCGGCGGTATTCCCGGTCAACTTCGTGCAGCGTTGCCACAATGGTCTGTACCGCTTCGACGGTGCGCTCTTCCGGCGTGCCGTCGCGCATGCTTAGCTCGACCTGCACAAATTCACCCGGTGTGTGGGGCGATATCACGGTTCTGACGACCCCGCCTAGCACCAGGCCCGCGCACAGGATGAAGACGGCAAGGAAGCTCGCCAGGGTGACATAGCGATTGGCCACACACCGCTCTACCGTGGGGCGGTAGCGATTGTCGATAAAGTGGCGCAGCCGCGCATTTACTTTTTCCTGGACGTTGTCGATAGAGAGCAGAATAGGGTTCTTCGTCGGTCGGCTGTGGGCCAGGTGGGCCGGAAGAATCCACTTGGATTCGATCAGCGAGAACACCAGGCAAAGAATCACTACCCAGCCCATCGCTGCGGGCATGGGTGCGAACACACCTTGTACGAACAACGTTGGTGTGAAGGCGACGATCGTCGTCAGTACCCCGAATGTAGCGGGAGTGGCTACACGGTAAACGCCATTAATCACATTATTGACGCTGTGCCCGTGGGCCTCGGTTTCCGAATAGGCACTTTCACCCATAATGATCGCATCGTCGACCACGATACCCAGCACCAGGATAAAGCCGAACAGGCTGATCATGTTGAGACTGGAATCGATATAGGGCGTATTGATGATGGCCATGGCGCCCAGGAAGCAAACGGGAATACCTATCATGACCCAGAAGGCCAGTTTAATCTCCAGGAACAGGGCCAGGGTGATGAATACCAGTAGAGCGCCCACGGCGAGGTTTTTCACCATCATGCCCAGACGTTCTTCGAGGTAGTAAGTCGTGTCGGCCCAGATATCGAGCTTTACGCCATCGGGCAGAGAAGCTTGTTTCTGGGCGACGTAATCCTTGGCGATTTTGGCGGTTTCGACGATGTCCTGCTTGCCCATGGAGAACACGTTGATGCCGAGCGAGTATTCCCCGTTGAAAGAGGCATAGCCAGAGCCGTCGACAAACCCGTCGCGCACCGTCGCTATATCCCCGAGCATAAGGCGTGTGCCGTCTGGCCAGGTTTTCAGGACGATGCTCTCAAAGTCCTGCTGTACGTAGGCCTGGCCCAGGGTGCGCAGCATGATATCGCCATTGCGGGTTTGTACCGAGCCTGAGGGCAGGTCGAGCGACGATACCGAGATGGTGTTTGCCACTTCGGCCAGGGTGAGGTGGTACTCGCGTAGCAGTGGCTCGGAAATCTCCACGGAGATCTCGTAATCGCGGGCACCGACCACTGTTGCTGAAGAGACTTCTGGGAAGGTCAGCAGTTCGCGACGTACTTCATCCGCGAGGGCTTTCATGCTGCGCTCATCAAGAGCGCCTGAGATCTGGATGGTGACAGCGGCGAACAGCAGGTCTGGCTGGATGAGAATCGGCTCTTCAGCATCGGCCGGGAAGGTACTGATACCGTCGATGCGATTCTGGACATCGTTATAGAGTCGGGCTATGGGAACGCCGTCCTGGGGTTCAATAATCACCCGACCGAAGGATTCCAGGGAGTCGGATTCAATACGTTTAATGCCGTCGAGGTCGTTAATGGCCTCCTCGACCTTCATGATCAGGCCCTGTTCAACTTCCTCGGGCGCTGCTCCCGGATAGGGGATATTGATGAATATCACCTGGAAGTCGAAGGCTGGGAAAATGGCGCGCTGGATACTGAACGCGCTGCCGAGGCCGACGGTGATGATGATGAGCATTAACAGGTTGGCGGCAACCGGGTTGCGCGCGAACCAGGCGATAATGCCTGAGCGTGACTGATCCTGTGTGCTCATTCAGCGACCGCCGCTGCAACAGGCTCGAGCGTGCCTTCGAGTGTACCTTCCAGGGGGTCCTGAAAAAGGTCCTCCAGCGTTTCTTCCGGAATGACAGGTTCACCGCCGCCATTGAGTACATCGCTATCGGTGCTGGAGTTGATTTCTACCTTGGTGCCAATGAGTGACGCGTCAAGCGACGTCAGCGAGACACGATCGCCGTCATCCAGGCCGGCGCTAACGTAAATGGTGTCGCCGCCGGTACGCAGAACTTCGACTCTGCGGTTGCGCAGCAGATTGTCTTCGTCGATGACCCAGACCAGATTACCGGCGCGCAGAATATAACGGGGCAGGGCGACGATGTCGTCGAAGTTACGACCTGAAATATCGGCGTTCACGAACGTGCCCAGTCGCAGAGGTTCACGATCGGGGGTGTTGAGGGCGTAGGGATCATCGACGCGGGCCACGGTGTAAAGCACCCGGGAGCGTTCATCAAACACACCTTCGGTGCGATGCAGGCGCGCAGGCCAATGCTTTACCTCACCGGCTACGTCGGTGTAGAGATCGATGCTGGCGCCATCGTCGTACCCAGACACACCCGGCAGGGCCAGATAATCGAGCTTGCTCTGGGGAATGGGCAGTCGCACCTCGGCCTGGTCGACGGAGAATACGGCGGCGAGACGGGTGCCGGCGCCGACAAATTGTCCCAGTTCGCTGTCCTTGCTGCGAATGATCGCGTTGTAGGGCGCTTTGATCACGGTGCGTTCGAGGCGATCGCGCGCCGTGTTCAGGTCAGCCATGGCTGCCAGCAACTGAGCCTCGGCTTGTTCCAACTGGGGTTTGCGGAGGTACAGGTCCTTGGCTTCCTGACTGCGCTGGGCATTGGCGGGCAGTTTCTGCCACTCGCGCAGGGCGACTTCAGCACGGCCCTTTTCCTGGGCCAGGTTGCTCTCGGCAGACTCTACAGAGGCCTGGGCGCGGAGCAGGTCGGTCTGGTAATCGCGGGGGTCGATACGCATGAGCACATCGCCCTCGGAGACGAATCCGCCCACGAGGAAGTTTTCGGCCGTTTCGATAATGCGTCCGGAGACTTCCGACAGCAACGCCGTTTCACGCAGCGGGGTCACCGTTCCCTGCGCCTGAACGTGAACATTAATGGTTTCCTTGACGGCCACGGCGACATCAATGGTTACCGGCCGATACTCGGGCTCGGCCATTTGCGCCGGGGGGCGGTTCAGAAAAAGTATGGCCGCGATGGTAGCGGCACCGCCAAGCAGCAAGGCAGAAACTAGCGTTTGTTTTTTGATGGAAGCCACGGATCCGTCCGTTAGTGAAAGGCCTGTTTATACCACAGCGCGCCTTTTCGCTCTGTGAAAAACTTGTAATATCCGGTAGTTACGCGTGAGTTGGACGTTCTGGATTAGCGCTTTGGGGAGCCTGCTGGACCCCCGGGGGGAGTGGCGGGCGCAGCTCGCTGCGCCCGCGTCAGTGTCAGTCGGCGCTGTTGGCCTGATCCATGTGAATGTCCATCTGCGGGTAGGGAATGCTGATACCGGATTCGTCGAACTTCAGCTTCACCGCCTCGGTGGTGTCCCACAGTACCCCCCAGTAGTCCTCAGCGTTCACCCAGGGCCGTACCAGGAAATTAACACTGGAATCTGCGAGCTCGCCCAGGGCAACCACCGGTGCGGGTTCAGCCAGCACACGCTCGTCGGCGGCGACGATGGCTTCGAGGATTTCCTTGGCCTTTTTCAGGTCATCGTCATAGCCGATACCAAAGACCATATCGACCCGACGTGTGGGCCGGGCAGAGTAGTTGACGATATTGTTACCCAGCACAGCGCCATTGGGAACAATCACTTCTTTGTTATCCGGCGTTGTCAGCGTGGTTGTGAAAATGCTGATCGCATCCACCGAACCTGAAGTACCGGCGACTTCCACAAAGTGCCCCTTGGTAAACGGACGGAAAATAATCAGCATTACGCCGGAGGCGAAGTTCGACAGCGAGGATTGCAGCGACAGGCCAATGGCGAGACCGGCTGCACCGAGCAGGGCCACCAGTGAGGTGGTGTCGATGCCCAACTGGCTGAGCGCGGCAATAACAACGAACAGAAGAAGAACCCAGCGCAGAATAGAGCACAGGAACTTCACCAGAATGTCGTCCATGCCGCGGCCACGCATAAACTTGTCGGCAACGCCGACAACGCTGGCTACCAGCGCGCGACCGACGATGAAAATGGCCAGCGCTAGCGCAATTTTGATTCCCCAGGGGAGAATGTAAACGTCCAAGACAGAATTCATGTCCATAAAACGGATTCCTTAGGTTTTTATCGGAAAAGACTTCTTAAACTATAGACGAGGTCCTATTCTTTGCAATGTGCAGCTGGTGGTGAATCTGCTTAAACCGGCTGAGCTGAGATCAGCTGACAGCCGGTGCTATAGTCCTGCTGATTCACATGTCAGGGAGAGAGCGTTTAATGCCTACCATTTTTGAACAACCCGCCGATTTGCTGGGGGCCGTTGGCCAGCAGCTGGGTCACAGCGACTGGCTGGAAATTGACCAGCAGCGTATCAATCTGTTTGCCGACGCAACCTGCGATCACCAGTGGATTCACGTCGACCCTGAAAAAGCGGCCGAAGGCCCGTTTGGTGCAACCATTGCCCACGGCTACCTGACCCTGTCACTGGCCAATCTGTTTCTGCCGCAGATCATGGAGGTGCGAAATACTTCCATGGGTGTGAACTATGGCTGTGAGAAAGTGCGTTTCCCGGCCGCCGTACCCGTCGGCAGTCGAGTTCGCGGCGTGGGCGAAGTCATTAGCGCCGAAGAGCTCAAGGGCGGTGTACAGGTGGTGGTACGCATGACCATCGAGATCGAGGGCGGCGAGCGCCCGGCCTGTGTCATAGATACTATTAGCCGATTTTTTCCGTGAGAGACTGATTTGTCAGATTCCCCCGAACACTCAAAAGGCCTGAGCCGCCGCGCCCTACTCGGGGCCGGCGCAGCCGTGGTCACCTCCGCCGCGGCGGGTGCGGCTGCGCTGCCTGCGGCCTCGATTGGTGGCTGGGATCTGACGACAGACGTACTCGTGGCGGGCTCCGGTGCAGCAGGCATTTGTGCTGCACTGGAAGCGTCTGCTGCCGGGGCCAGGGTGCTGCTGATCGAGTCACTGGGGCAGCCGGGCGGCAGTTCAGCGATGTCAGGCGGCGTTATCTACGCAGGTGGCGGCACTGCACTGCAAAAGTCCAACAAGATCGACGATTCTGTTGTGGAGATGTACCGGTTTCTTAAAGATGTCAGTGGCCCGGGCGTCTCGCTCCCCAAGGTACAGCTGTACTGCGAGGAATCAGTGGCGCACTTTGACTGGCTGCTGCAACAGGGCGTGCCGTTCGGCGGGGGGTTCACTGCCGCCAAAGGTCTGCCGATGGGCGACGAGTCCCTGTACTTTTCCGGCACCGAGCAGGCCTGGCCTGCCCGCGACCTTGCCAGGCCCGCTCCCCGCGGGCATGTACCCGGTGTGCGGGGCATGAATGGCGGTCGCAAATTAATGGAGGTGCTACTTGCCAAGGCCGCCGCGGCGGGCGTGAGAATACGCACCAAAACCTCCGCGAAACACCTGGTGACCGAGAGTGATGGTCGCGTGGTCGGCATGCTGGTAGAGGATGGCGCTGGCAGGCGCCAGCGAATCAAGGCCTTACGCGGCGTGGTATTGGCCTGTGGCGGCTTTGTCCACAACCGGGAGATGCTCGAGTTGTATGCGCCGCAGCTGGCGGATTGCTCAGTGCCTTGGGGCAATGCCGGCGATCAGGGGCAGGGCATTAAGATGGGAGTTTCCGCAGGCGCTGCGGCATTGCGGATGCACGAGGGGTTTGCCATCGCGCCGATTTATCCGCCTGAACACACGCTGGCGGGGCTGTTAATCAATAACGTGGGTCAGCGCTTTGTGGCTGAGGATGCTTACCATGGCGTGCTCGGTCACCATATCGCCTTTCATCAGGGCGGTCAGGCATGGCTGATTACCGACCAGTTCAGCACCTTTGGCTACGATCAGGATAACTTCCCGATGGTGGCCCAGAGCAACTCTGTGGGTGGCCTGGCAGATCAGCTGCGACTGCCGCGCGGCAGCCTGCAAAACACGGTCGCCTACTTTAACCGGTTCGCCGCCCGGGGAGAGGATCCGATGTTTCGCAAAGCGTCGGCGTTTTTGCGACCGCTGCAGGCGCCACCCTTCCAGGCCTGGGACATGTCCGTCGACAAGGCGTTCTTCCCGGTACATACCTTTGGCGGCCTGCACACCAGCCTCGACGGCGAAGTCATCAGCAGCTTCGGTGAGTCGATTCCCGGCTTGTATGCCGCGGGACGCAATACCGCGGGGCTGCCTACCGCGCCCTATATTGCCAGTGGTCTTTCGCTGGGCGACGCAACTTTTTTCGGCCGCCGGGCAGGGCGCGCCGCAGCAGGAGCGGGTTGATGTTAAGAATGGTCTTGCTGATATCGCTGGCACTGTTCGCAGGTGTGGCACAAGCGCAGTTGCCCGAGCTCTCGAGCACGCTGCCCCAGGGAAGTGCCGAGCGTGGGCGATTGGTGTTTGCCCCCTGCAGGACCTGTCACTATCCAGAGGCCTATGTGGGGCACAATAACGGTCCCAACCTGAGCGGTATATTCGGAATGGTCGCGGGTAAGCAGAAAGGGTTTCGCTACTACTCCGAGACGTTTGCCCAGGCCGAATTTGTGTGGACACCGCAGCTGATGTACGCGTGGCTGGAGGCACCGATGGAGATGTTTCCGGATACCACCATGATGAGCTTGGGCGTGCCGGATCCGCAGGACCGGGCTGACCTGATCGCCTATTTGCTGCAGGCGACGGCGGTGCAGGTCGAGCAGTGAAGGCCGGGGCGACGCACCGTCGCCCCAGTGTGGGTTAACGTTTTACGATGACGGACGAGCCGTGGCCAAAGAGACCCTGGTTGGCGGTAATTCCTACCTTGGCGCCCTGTACCTGACGATCACCGGCTTCACCGCGCAGCTGCCAGGTTAATTCACATACCTGGGCCAGTGCCTGGGCGGGGACCGCCTCGCCAAAACAGGCCAGACCGCCGGACACGTTCACTGGAATCTTACCGCCAATCGCTGTGTCGCCGGCGCGCAGTAACGCCGCCGCTTCGCCGCGAGGTGCCAGTTGTAAATCCTCAATCCAGTCCAGCTCCAGTGCGGTAGAGAGGTCGTAGACTTCAGCCAGATCGACGTCTTCAGGGCCAATGCCTGCTTCCTCGTAGGCCTTCAGCGGCAGCGTGGAACGGAAAGAGTGGGCTTCAATGCCCGCTGCTGCCGCAGAGTCGGTGGCGATATCCGGCATCTCAACCACGCCGCTGGCAAACGTTGGCGTGGTGGTAGAGATGGCGGCGACGCGGGGAGCGTCGCCTTTGCCGAGCTTTTCAGCGTACTCAATGCTGGAAACAATCAGCGCCGCGCCGCCATCGGAGGTGGCGCAGATATCCATTAGGCGCAGCGGGTCGGCCACCATGGCAGAGGCGGCCACGTCTTCAGCGGTGAATTGTTTCTTGTACCGGGCGCGAGGGTTATGCGCGCCGATGCGCGAGTTCTTGACTTTAACCGCCGCGAAATCCTCCAGGGTGTCGCCATACACATCCATGCGTCGACGCGCGTACAGGGCGAAGTACGTGGGGTTGGTAATGCCGAGGTAAAAGCGGACCCAGTCTGGATCTTCCGGGCGATAGCCTTTGGCGGGTGCCAGGAAACCCTTGGGGGTGGTGTCTGCGCCAACCACCAGGGCAACGTCGCACTCACCGGCGAGGATTTTGTTACGGGCAGCCGCCAGGGCCTGGGACCCGGATGCGCAGGCCGCATAGGAGGTGTTGACCTCGGCGCCCTGCCAACCCAGTGCCTGGGCAAAGGTGGCACCGGCGACATAACCCGGATAGCCGCAGCGCACCGTGGCACCGCCGGACACAAACTTTACGTCCTGCCAGGGTACACCGGCGTCCGCCAGGGCTTCGCGGGCCGCAGCCACACCATACTGCACGAAGTTGTGGCCCCATTTACCCCAGGGGTGCATGCCGGCGCCGAGAATTGCTACTTCATTAGACATTGTCGTTCACTCCAGCTCAGGCCTCTGCGGGCTTCCACTTCCAGGTCATCTTGATATCGTCATCGGTCTCGTGCAGTTGTTCCAGTACCAGTTCGACCGGCATGCCGACCTTGAGGTCTTCACAGCTGACCCCTTCGATGACCTGGCCGAGGACGACCATTTGTTCTCTTTCCAGCTGTACCGCTGCGATGGCGTAGGGCTCGAAGGGCTCGGCGGCCACGAAAGGTTCGGGCGGCTTGTAGCAGGCGTTGGTATAGCTCCAGATATGCCCCGTGCGGCTCAGTTCCACTTCGTCAAAGTCGGTGGAGTCACACGCCGGATTGCGGCAGTAGTCGTGGTTCTTGGGGAAGAAGTAAGTACCACAGTGTTTGCACTGGGTGCCGATCAGGTGGGGCTTAACTTCCATGGTATGCCAGCCGTCAATGGCCGGCGCAAGCGGTTTGTCGCTCATGAGAACCTCCAGAAAAAACGCCGGTCAGGGTAAACCGCCCGCTGCAGGCAGGCAAGGCAGCGCCGGATTGACCCAGAGGGGGTTTACCTAAACAGACCTGTATTGAGCCCGGCGGCGGAGTTAGGCAAAGTGAGCCCCATGTGTGGAAGATTCAATGTCATTGATAGCCCAGGGTTGCAGTCGTTACTGCGCGACCTCGGAATTGATCTCAAGCTGCCCACTGCCACTAACATCGCGCCGACAGAAGGTGTGGGGTTGGTTCTCGACACGGGGGCGGGCAGACAGATGGATGCCGCGCGCTGGTGGCTGACGCCTTCCTGGGCGCCGGCGGTTGATCAGAAGTACAGTATGTTCAACGCCCGCTCCGAAAGTCTCTCGACCAGCCGCGCATTTCGCACGCCCTTCAAGCGTCAGCGCGGTATTGTGCCGATGAGTAGCTTTGTTGAGTGGCGCACAGTGGCGGGGCGCAAGAGCCCCTGGTTGATTTCCAATGCCCAGCATGCGCTCGCGGTTGCGGCGTTGTGGGATGTTTGGGATGGCGATGGTTCGCAGATGCTCAGCTGCACGCTGGTGACCACCGCTGCCGCAGAACCTTTTGCACCCTGGCATAAGCGCATGCCGGTGGTATTGGCGGAAGATGAATGGAGCCGGTGGTTGGACAATAGTCGGCCGATTGCTGCCAATGATCCGGTGTTCCGCAGCGAATTGAAATCGGAATTGTACCTGCAGGAACTGCCCGCAAGCATTGGTAATAGCAGAAACAAAAACCCCTCCGAGATGGAGGGGTTTGGAGAGCTGATCGAGCTCCGCCCCTGAGGGCGGAGTTCAATTAGAAGGAGTAGCGCAGATCCAGGCCGTAGGTCAGCTGGTCGTCGATGCGGGTGTGGTAGGCACCCAGTACATCAGCAGCCAGGCCGCCGGGGTTCACGGCGTACTCTTCGTCCAGCAGGTTGTTACCCCACAGCGCAATTTCGATGTTCTCATCGTCATTGGTCCAGGAGATACGTGCGTTCAGCAGCTTCTGGTCCTGGAAGTACCAGGGGCCAGTGGTGTAGATCGCAGTGTCTTCGTTGGGGCCGGTGTCCTCGTTATACACGTAGTGCGCGTGTACCAGCAGGAAGCCGGTGGGGATCTCAGGGGTCCAGTCGAACTTCAGCGTGTACTCTGTGCCGGAGTCGTCTTCGATGGTCTCGCCACCGGCGAGTTCACCTGCCGAGTTGAAGTAGGTGTCAGAGGTTTCTTCGGTTTCACGATAGGTGGTGAGTGCACCCAGGCGCAGGCTGTCGGTGACTGTCCAGGTCAGCAGCAGCTCGATACCGTCTACTTCCAGGTCTTCGCTGACGATACCGGGGGCCGCGGTGGGATCATCCGGGCCTTCCTTGATGTCGCGCTGAACCTGACGATCGTCCAGTTCGTGGCGGAACACAGACAGCTCGGTACGCAGTGTCTCGTTAAAGAAATCACCCTTCAGGCCGACTTCGAAAGATTGAATCTCTTCAGGTGCGAAGGAACCGGTCTGTACGGACTTGAAGCTCTGGCCGTCAAAACCGCCGGACTTGTAGCCGGTGGAGTAAGAGGCGTAGGCCATGGCGATATCACTGAATTCCCAGTCGGCAACGAGGCGGCCGGTGGTCTTGTTCCAGTCGTCGCTGGACTCAAACTTGCCAAACCACTGATCTTCCGGTGCGCCGGTCTCGGCAGGGTTGTAGTTCACGCGGGCAGGAGCGATCGGCCAGTCGATGGTCGAGGGATAGGTCTGCCAGGAGTAGTCCTTCTCATCATAGCTGTAACGCAGGCCGGCGGCGATGCGAATGGTGTCGGTGAGCTGGTAAGTGCCGTCAATGAATACGCCCCAGTTGACGAAGTCACCGGTGTTATCCATGGTTTCAGTGAAGTATTCACCGCTGAATTCGGGCGGCAGTACGGCTACGCCGGCAAAGTTGGATACGTCCAGCCACCACTGGTCGGGCTGGTCGCCGAAGATATCCCAGGCATGGGTATCCTGATCGGGTTCAATACCGACTTCTGGAAGAAGATCGATGCTGACGAACTGCATGTAGGAGTCAGCCAGCAGGCCGATGTCGGTGCGCTGGAATACGTTTTCCTGGCTGTAGTTCGCGCCGAGGATCAGGTCGAGGTTGTCCTGTACAAAGTTGAAACGGATTTCACTGTAAAGAATGTCGGAATCTTCGATGTTGTTGGTGTCGAGGTAGCGGCGCATTTGGGCAGTGCCGTCCTCTTCCTGCAGGTTGGTGGTTTCCCACTCGCGGTAGCTGACGATACCGAACATGGACCATGCATCGTTGATGACGTGGTCGATCTGTAACGATACACCGTACATTTCACGAGTTTCTTCCTCGTTGTTGCGGTTGCTGTCGTATGCATTGCCTGCACCGGCTACATCATGTTGGTCCTTGCTGCGGAAGGGATCTTCGCTGCCCTGGTAAGAGTACTTGGGGTTCACGCCGATAGCGGCGCGGGGCATTTCATCACGGTCTTCAAAGTCTGCCGCCAACTGGACGGAGGTGTCTTCGGACACGTCCCACAGCAGTACGCCGCGGCCGGCAATAAAGCCTTCATTGCGGAAGTCGTCACCGTTCGTGGCGGTTTCAGTAAAGCCGTCGCGCTGGTGAGAGAACAGGTTGCCGCGGAAGAATACATTGTCTGTAACTGGAGCATTCACCATGCCTTCCATGCGCAGCATGTTCTGGTTGCCGACGCGCGCTTTTACAAAACCCTCAAATTCTTCGTGGGGCTTGTTGGGCACGATGTTGATTACACCGGCGGTGGCGTTGCGGCCGAACAGCGTGCCCTGGGGGCCTTTCAGGACTTCAGTGCGCGAGATGTCGGTGAACGGGATAGAGGTTACAGCGCGGGGCATGTATGAACCGTCGTAGAACACGGCCACAGAGGCGTCCTGACCCGAGCTGATATTCGGGCTGGAGATGCCGCGAATCGAAATGCCGAACTGGGTGGTACCGCCGACGGTGTCCGCAATATCCACACCGGGCATGAAGGTGTCGATGTCCTGAATGGTGGCGGCGCCAGTGTTAATCATGTCCTGGGTGGTGAACGCGTTCACCGAGCCAGGTACAGACATGAAATCCTCTTCACGCTTCTGGGCGGTGACCACAATTTCTTCCAGGGCCAGGCTGTAGCCGCCGGCGCTGGTCTGGGCGAAGGCCGGAACGGCCAGCGTGCTTGCGCCCAGTGCAAACAGGGCAGTCTTTACGGCCTTATGCAGGGGCTTTTTCGTCGCAGCTTGCAGGCCGCGATCGGTGCTTGGGTTACTCATCGGTTATGTCCCGTAGTTCAATGTATTTGTATCGTTAATGCTGTCCGGCGCCCTGCGACTCTAAGCGGTGCAGTGACCTTCCGGCTTTCACGTATAAGTTGTTGTTATAAGGCCGGTTTCCCTACCAATTCTGGGGCTGATTCTACCTTCACAGGCGACCTCAAAGCCTGCGGAAAATCGACATCTCAGAAGTTTTTCCACGAAGGCGCGAATTGTTCGCACAAAACCTTAAACCAGGCTGAAAAAGAATGCCTGAGATGCCTTTATTGTACGATGGTACAGGATAAACCCCGGGTAGAATGTGAACCCTTTCACAATGTGGAGCAATCAAAATGGGTCTGTATGCAATGACCGGCGGCGCCACCGGTATAGGTGGTGAACTGAGAAAACAGCTGCTGGAACGTGGCCATGAAGTCATCTCTGTAGATATTAAAGAGGGCGATATTATTGCTGACCTCTCAAATCGCGAGGGGCGCGAGGCAGCCATTGCCGGCATCAGGGAGCGGGCGCCTGAGGGACTCGACGGATTCATTCCCTGCGCAGGCCTGCCGCCAGTGGCGCGCCCACTGGGATTGATTCCTGCCGTGAACTACTTCGCTGTCGTAGAAATGGCAGAAGGTTTGCGCGATCTGGTGGGGCAGCGCCGGGGCAGTATGCTGCTGGTGGCGTCGAATTCAGCGCCTATGGTTCCTAAGGACGACCCCTACGTCGAGCTCTGTTTGGCGGGTGACGAAGCCGCCACAATCGAAGATATCTCCGGCAAAGACGGCCACACTGCTTATGCGGGTTCCAAGCGCGCGGTAACCGCCTGGATGCGTCGCAATGTGGTGGACTATGCCAAGGCCGGTGTGCGGCTGAATGCGGTGGCTCCCGGGATTACCATGACCCCGCTGACCGAGCAGGTGTATGCCGATGAGGAATTGGGGCAGGCGATGCGCGACTTTGGTGGCATGGTGCCCTGGGGCGGCACTGCCCAGCCGGACCAGATCGCCAACGTGATGCGGTTCCTGCTGTCTGAAGAGGCGGACTTTGTCTGTGGGTCGGTTTATTTTATCGATGGCGGCTCAGATGCCATGCTGCGTCCCGACGATTTCTAGTCGAGCTGGCTGCGCACTGCGCCGGCAATCTCTTCGCTGAGTTGCCACAGCAATTCGCTGTACGCCCCGGCAAGTTGCGGGGCCAGCTCAGCCTGTCCATCCAGACCCGTGGTCAGTTGGGTCAGTCTCCGTTCCATTGATTCGCCGCTGGCGGGTCGATAAACCAGCCACTCTGCCACCAGGCTCGCTGTTCCGGGGCGTGCGTCGAGGCTGTGGATATGCAGCTTGATGCCAAATTCCGGCAAGCGCTTGGAGTGATAGGGGAAGGTCTGGACACTGTTGGTCTCGAGCAGGTCGGCCAGATTCAGGCTAACCACTCTGCCAATGCCGCCCTCCAGTGGCTCCGCCCAGCGCTGCACGCTATCGATCTCAATCTGGTTTCCCCCGGTGCTGTAGACCAGTTGTTCCCTGCGCAGATAGGCCGGGACTTCGACGGGCCCCACGCCGATTGACGGAGAGCTGTTGGCGGGGATACTGTTCACCTTGGTCTGCAGCAGGTAGTGATTGCTGGGTGTGCTGCTACAGGCAGCCAGTAACAGTATGCCGCAGGCCAGTGCAAATACTCTCATGATTAGTCTCCTTGCCTGCCGCGGAGCAGGGCCTCGGGTTGTTCCTCCAACGTGCGGCCCAGCTGTTGCAGCGCGCGCCCGGCCTGTGAGAGATCACGCAGAGCCCGGTTGAGTTCGTAAACAGTAGCGGAATCCTGGTCCAGCAGTGATTCCAGTTCTGAGACGCCGCTCTGGAATGTGCCTATGGCCTTCTCGAGTTGAGCGAGATTCCCTTTTACCAGCGCCGCCAGCTCAGGTAGCTCCTGGTTGGCGGTGTTGACCGTAGTGTTGGCGCCGTCCAATAGTTGATCCAGGCGCGGACCGCTGCTGTCTATCTGTGCCGACAAGCGTTCGCTGAGATCGGTGAGTGATGCCAGCGTGCTCTGGGCTTGGGCTGGGAGCCCCTGAAAGCCCTCGCTGGTCACGAAGTGGTTGAGGCCTGAAGCCACAGCTTCCAGATCGCCGGCGACGCGCGCAAAATCAATGGTTTCGAGCTTGCGTTGCAGCCGCTCCAGTTCGGTGGGAATCGTCGGTATCTGCAGGTAGGGCGAATCCACATCGGCGAGCTTGATCTCGCTGTTGGGGTGGAAATCCAGCTGAACATAGAGAAGCCCGGTCAGCAGGCTCTGGGTGTTGAGCTGGGCGCGCAGCCCGCGAGAAATCAGTTCCTCGGTGAGGGATTCGGTGCTGGTGCCACTGCGGCGCACGTTCTCGCCGCGAATCTCGGCTTCAACGAGCATGATCAGGTCGACGGTTTCCGTGTCCAGGATGAGTTCGATATCGGTGACCTGACCCACCTGAACGCCGCGCAGGGCGATGGGAGCGCCGAGTGTCAGTCCTTTCACGGAGCCTTCAAATACCATGACGACCTTGCTGCGTTCGCTGCCGAAACCGGTTCCGAGGACGAAAATAATCATCGTCACCGCGATCAGCAGGGCGCCGGTCACAAACGCCCCGATGGCTACCGTGTGGGGTTTTTCACTCATGGCTTACTCGCTTCTGGCTTTTTATGCTCAGTGCTCATCTTTTTCTGCTCAACTCGCCGCGGCCTGCTCTGAATCACTCGCGCTTTCCCTGGCCAGGAATTGTCGCACGACCGGCTGGTCGCTGTGATCACGCAATTCACGGGGATCGCCGTAGGCAATCATGGTTTTGCTTTGTGCATCCAGGTACACCGAGTTTGTGGCAATGCCAAAAATACTCGGCAATTCATGTGTCACCATGACCACTGTTGCGCCGATGGATTCCTGCAATTGTACGATCAGCTCGTCCAATAGCCGGGAGCTGATTGGGTCCAGTCCTGCAGAGGGTTCGTCAAAAAACAATATCTCGGGGTCCAGGGCTATGGCGCGGGCCAGGGCAGCGCGTTTACGCATGCCACCGCTGATCTCCGAGGGATAGTACTCCTGATAACCCGCGAGCCCGACGAGGGCGAGCTTATAGGCCACAATGTCGGCGATATCGTCCGCGGCAAAGTCTGTGTAGAGCTGCAGCGGCAGCGCGACGTTGCCACCCACGGTCATAGCACTGAACAAGCCTCCGGACTGGTAGGTAATGCCCCAGCGGCGGCGCATGGCCTCGCAGTGGTCAGCGGTGGCGTTCACGAAGCTGTCACCGGAATAAAGTATGTCCCCGGAGGCGGGAGGCAGCAGCCCCAACATGTGTTTTAGCAGGGTGCTTTTACCGCAACCACTGCCGCCCATGATGACGAAAATGTCGCCGCGGTGAATGTCGAAGTTCAAGTCGCGCTGAATCAGCAATGATCCATAGGCCATGGTCAGGCCGCGAACGGCGATATGGGTATCCATCAGATACCTACCTGCTGGCAAATGATATTGATCGCCGCATCAGCCACGATCAGATAAACGATAGACGTGACGACGGCCTCGGTGGCGGCCTGGCCGACTGCGGCAGAGCTGCGGCCGCTGTTAATGCCAGCGCGACAGCCAGCGGCCGCGATCAGAATGGCGAACACCACGCTTTTGCACATGCCAACCAGGATATGGTTCATGTGCAGAGCGGTCTGGCCTTCAGCGATATACATCAGTGGTGTGATTCCCATGCCGCCGGCGACGATACCGCCGCCAATAATGCCGAGCAGATTGGCGTACACGGTCAGCAGCGGCATGATGACCACCAGAGCCAGCATGCGTGGCACAACGAGAAATTCCATGGGCGAAATTCCCATGGTGGTGATTGCGTCAATCTCTTCGTTGGTCTGCATGGTGCCCAGTTGCGCGGCATAGGCGGCGCCGGTGCGTCCCGCCATCACAATTGCCGTCATCAATACGCCCATTTCGCGGAGCATGCCGATAACCACCAGGTCGGCCACATAGATTTCCGCGCCGAACTGCTGCAGCTGCACCGCACCCAGATAGGCCAGAATCATACCGACCAGCACGCTGGTCAGGCTGATAATGGCAAAGGCATTGGGCCCGGCCTGATAGCAAAACTGCCGGAAATCGGTGTAGCGGGTGTTGGCCCGGCCGCGGACGAGGTTGATCAGCGCGACGCTGAGTTCGCCGATAAAGGCCAGCGTTTCCCGTGTTCGCTTCCAGAATGTCCTCAGCAGCCCCGTTGGGTTCAATTGCTTCCATACGGATGTGGGGGGAGGGTCCGGGGGCGTGTGCTCGGGAACGGCAGTCGCCACGCTCAGCAGGCGCTCGACGCCCTCGGGCATCTCCCGGGTGCTGAACGCCAGTTCGGCATCGCGACATTGATTGAAACATTGCAGGAGAAACGCCATCAGGACTGAGTCCCACTGGCCAATGGCAGAGCCGTCGACGATCAGGCTCTTGCTCTGCACGAAGGGTAACTCGTCCCGGAGAATATCAAAGTCGCGGTGTGCGTTTCCCTGGGCCCAGTCGCCCGAGAGCTCCAGGATCGCCTGGTCGGGATCCTCAGTGAGAAGTTGGAAGCCAGCCGGGTTGGAGTCCATGCGGTTCGTGATCAGCCCTTTGCTATCAGTCTACTGCCAAGCTCAGAGAATACCAATGATTTACTGCTGGTAGGGCAGGGGTGGTTTGCCTGCCTGGATGGCGGCCTCGGCGCGGGCGTAGATATCAGCCACCGATTCGGTATTACCTACTTCGTAGCGCCTTGCAATCATGGTCATTGGGAACACAAAGGTATCGGTGTTGCGATAGCGCAATGCGCGGCTGCGCCCGATCTTATCCTCGTAAATGACCCAGTGCAGATCGTGCTCTTTTGCCAACAAGTCGCCCATTACTACACCCATTGCCTGCAGTTCGCGGGTTTGTCCCGGAGCAATGAGGCGGTCGTCGATAACCCGTTGTAGCAGCTCGAGATCATTGCGTTTCACCATCTGGAAACGGCGGCCATACTCGCTTGCCACGAGATTGCCCATGAGGTCACGCTGCTGCTGGAGATACCCCACGTCCAGTTTGGAGGGTTCGCTGATGTGCAGTTCATCCTCGTCGGCCGCCGCGATCGGTGTAGCTGTGATTAGCGCGGCCATGAACAGTGAGGCAAGGAATTTATACATAGGGACGATTCCATGGGGTTTGAGTAGCCATTCTAGGTCCCCCGCCGGCTTAGCGAAAGGGCGCTGCCGGGGCGTTGACGCGGTTGTTATTCCGCCCCCTACATGGATAATGGCCCTCTTCCCTCGGGCGAGCAGTTTCGGACGGCCCTGGATCAGTATCGGAGACAGTAAATGATTAGCGGTAGCATAGTTGCCCTGGTAACGCCCATGAATGCAGATGGTGGCGTGGACTGGGCGGCCCTGGAGCGGCTCCTGGAACTGCACATCGAGGCGGGTACAGGTGCTATTGGTGCGGTGGGAACCACCGGCGAAAGCGCTACATTGAGTGTGCCCGAACACTGTGAAGTGATTAAATTCTGTGTTGACTCTGTGGCTGGCCGCATTCCAATCATGGCTGGCACCGGTGCCAATGCCACTCGCGAGGCGATTGAACTGACACGCGCCGCTGCCGATGCCGGCGCCGATTGCTGCCTGTTGGTCACTCCTTACTACAATCGCCCCACTCAGCGAGGCCTCTATGCACACTTCAGGGCGGTAGCTGACGCTGTTGATGTGCCTCAGATTCTGTATAACGTGCCCGGTCGCACTGCTGTCGATATGGACAACGAGGTCGTTGCCGAGTTGGCGACACACCGGAATATTGTAGGCATCAAGGATGCCACGGGCGATCGGGAGCGCGGTCGTGACTTAATCGCCCGATGCGGCGATGAGATTGCCGTTTACTCTGGCGATGATCCCACTGCAATGGACCTGATGTTGGCCGGTGGTAAGGGCAACATCTCGGTTACCGCGAATGTTGCCCCCCGGCAAATGGCACAGCTGTGTGCGCTGGCCACGGCGGGTGATCGCGAGGGCGCCAGTGCCATCAACGAATTGCTGACACCACTCAACAGCGCGCTGTTCCTGGAAGCCAACCCAATCCCTGTGAAATGGGCCATGGCGCAACAGGGATTGATTGGCGAGGGCATTCGCCTGCCACTGATCGTGTTGGACGAGCAATACCACGCCGACGTTCGAGCCGCGCTGGAGGCTGCAGGAGTATAATGATTTCACTAAGCACAGCGATGCGCATTCCAGCGTCTATTGCCCTGGCGGCAGCACTGAGCGGCTGCGGCTATCTGTTTGGCGACGGGGGCATGTTCCCCGATCGTTCTCAAGACTATAAAAAAGCCGAAGAAGTCCCCGTGATCGCAGTTCCGGATGGCAAGGACTCGCGGTCGCTGCAGGAAATTTATCCAATCCCTGAAGTGGAACAGGATGTGGTACTGGCGGGCGACTTCGAGGTGCCACGCCCTACGCCACTGGTCGCGGGTAACTCCGATCAGCTGGTGCGTATTCAGCGGCTCGGTGCCGAGCAGTGGGCACTGGTCGCAGAAGCTCCTGGAGAAGTCTGGCCACAGGTGCGCAGTTTTCTGACGGGCGCGGGTATTTCGGTGGCCCGGGTGGACGCGCGTGCGGGTCTTATGGAGACCGGTTGGTTGGAGCTGGAGTCACAGCCTATTGCTAGCCGCTTCAGAATTCGCATCGACCAGGGGGTTCAGCGCGGTACCAGTGAGCTGCATGTGCTGCAGATGATTCAGGCGGGCGATGTCGATAACTGGCCCTCTACGTCGGATAACCCCGATCAGGAAACCGAAATGTTGCGCGCCCTGGCACAGTACATTGCCAACGCCGCAGGCAGCGCCCAGGTATCCATGGTGGCCAACCAGACCATTAATGCTACAGGTAAGATCGCCCTGCAGGAGACTGCGGCCGGTGAACCTTATATAGCGCTGGAACTGCCCTACGATCGCGCCTGGGCATCACTGGGCCGGGCGATTGAGAAATCGACCTTCGAGATTTCGGATCGGGATCGCAGCACCGGCGACTACTTTGCGGTATTCCTGGGTCAGGCTGCGCTTGAGGAAAGCAGCTGGTTCGATTGGCTGTGGGACTCTGACGATGATCAGCCTCACGTGGGCGAGACGTTTGTGATCAGCCTCAAGCGTGAAGACGACAACAATATGGCGATCTTCCTGCGGCCGCAAGATTCAGAGATAGCGTTCACCAAGCGTGAGCAACAGGCCATGCTCAGTTTGATCAAGGGTAATATCAACTAGGGCCTGTAGTGCGTTTTGCATCTCTCGGATCTGGCAGCAAGGGTAATGCGACCCTGGTCCAGGCCGGTGACACACTATTGATGGTGGACTGTGGTTTCTCCGTGCGGGAAACCACTCGCCGCCTGGCCCGACTGGGCCTTGTCCCTGACGACCTATCCGCGATTCTGGTGACTCACGAGCATAGCGATCACTGTGCGGGCGTTGCCAAGTTGTCACGCAAGTTCGACATCCCTGTATACCTTTCCTACGGCACTGCCGGCAGCGGGCGCTGTGACGGTGCCTATGAGTTGCGCTGCTTTAACAGCGAGGACTGTTTCGCCCTCGGTGATATTTCCGTGCAGACGGTGAGAGTGCCCCACGACGCAGCCGAACCCTGCCAGTACCGGTTTGATGCAGCTGGCCTCAGCCTGGGGATTCTGACCGATCTTGGCTGTATTACGCCGCATGTCGTCGAGGCTTATCGCCACTGTGGCGCGCTCGTGCTCGAGTTCAACCACGATCAAGACATGCTTCAGGCGGGCCAATATCCGCCCCAGTTGAAACGCCGGGTCGGCGGTGACTGGGGGCACTTGAACAACATGCAGGCCGCGGATTTACTCGGGCACCTGGCGCCAGCGTCCCTCAGCCACCTGGTGATTGCCCACATCAGTGAACAAAATAATGCGCGGCCGCTGGCGGAAGCCGCTCTGCAGCCGGTGGGTGAGCGTGCCCGCAATATAGTCTGGGCCTGTCAGGCTGACGGCTTTGGCTGGCTGGAGGTTTAGGAGGACGGTTCCTGAGCCTGCTCGGCGGCATCTTCGGCGGCGCGATCGCGCTTCCAGCGACGATTGCTCCACAGCCAGCTTTCCGGATCTTCGCGAATGGCTTTTTCAGCGAGCGCCACGTAGCGGTCGGTGATGAGGTGGGATTCCTTGTCGTAGGGCCGCTCGGCGAGTTCATGGAACTCGATTTCATAGCGTCCCTTGCTGCGTCTATGGCACTGGGCGAAAACCACGGGAAAGCCTGTCATTTTAGCGATGGTCTCCGTACCCAGGTAAAAATTGGCTTCCTGATTCATAAAGGTCGTCCAGTACCCGCGTTCGCTGCGAATGGGCGACTGGTCGGCCACCATGACAAAGATTCTGAATTCTCTGCGGCGTCCGAGAATGTCCCGGGTGGCCTTGTCCATGGCCAGTGGGCGTGAGCCGAACTGGCTGCGAATGTCATAGATCAGCTGATCAACCTGAGCGTTGTGCAGCGGCTTGTACACGGGGTCAATGGGAATGCCCAGCTCGGCTACCGCGCCATGCAGCATCCACTCCCAGTTACCCTGGTGGATGGTGACAACAATCACGGAGCGGGTGTGGTCCTCGCTGGCCTTGCGCAAAACCTCAGGGTTGAGCACCTTCATACGATCGAGAAATTCATCCCGCTGCATCCGGCGGGCTTTGAGGATCTCCAGCGCTACCTGGGCGAGGCGGCGATAGAAACGCCTGCCGATATCCGCCCGCTCGGCTGCTGACAGCTCCGGAAATGCCCCCGCAAGATTTTCGCTGACGACTTTGCGCCGATATCTGGTCACGTGGTACAGCAGTACATAGACCAACCACGCCGTGACATACAGCAGCGGGAATGGCAGAAAGGCGATGAGGCGATAAATCATCGTTGCGGGCAGTGGCCGGGCAGTGTCAGTGTGTCCAGTTGCAGCAGGGCGCCACCGCCGGGGCAGGTAAGGGAGCCGTTGCCGCGCAAGTCCAGGCTCTGCAGCGCTGGCAGGTCGTAAAGCGGGCGGGGGTCAACAATTTGATTGCTGCGTAAGTCCAGTTCAATCACCAGACTGAGTTTGCCCAGCGGTGCGACGCTGGCAATGCTGTTGTCCCGCAGGATGAGCCTGCTGAGCCCAGTAAATACTTCGATCCCGGAGAGGTCTGCAACGTTTGAATCCGAACAGTTCAGGTCGCGTAGTTGGCTGGCATGGGTGATGTTCAGGCGTTCAATCTCGTTTTGTACGCAGCTGGCCAGTGCCGGGTCCGCTATCGTGTATTCACTGAATAGCGGGCGGGGCGTGTACACCACGCGATCGTTTACCGAAAGATCGTAGCTGCCGCAGCCTGCCAGGAGCAGCAGCGCAGTCACCGTCAGAATTCTCTGGATCACTGCAGAGTTCTCCTTACAATGGGTGAGGGCCTTGGCCCGGTCACATCAGGGTTTCTATAATAACACCTGAGCACTAAGGAAAAGAGAATAGAAATGGACGAGAAAGGCAGTAATACTCATACCGATGCCGCCGCGATGTCCATCGTGCAGCGGGGTAATCTCAAAACTCTCGAGCAAACCCTGCGTAAGCAGTGGCGTCTTGGCCAGAATATTGTGTTGTGCTGGAGCGCTGACGAACGCGGTCTGCTGGTGGTCATGGTGCCCCACTACTTTCTCGGCAACTATTGTGCTGGCGATAACCATGACAACGAGGAATTTGTTCGCGAATTGATTTCCGGCAGTCGGCGGCGCAGTCGCGACGATATGTTTGCTATCTCGAAGCGTCTGGAGGTGGCGCCCACCTTTATTAAACTGAGCTCACCACTGAGTGATGAGGCCGCTGTGCTCAACGCAGTTGAACAAATGATTTGCCGCTATGGCGTCAGTTATGTTGATAGCCGTGCGGTGCTGCTGTTCGATATTGTTGAGTTTTCGCTGTTCACGCCGTTTGAACAGGCGAGCCAGCTCAACAGTCTGTCCTACTCCTTTAACTCCGCCTATAACAAGCTGGCATCGATTGGCATTGATATTGATTTTGCCCGCACCACCACCGGTGATGGCTACTACGTCTGGAACAAAAGTCTCGGGCCGGAGGCAAATCGCGATTTGTTCTACTTCATGTTACTGGTCGTTGCCGATAACGCGGTTGCTCGCGCCGCATCCAAAGGCAACACCGTCCCGAGAATACGCACGGCCTATCATGTGGGTGGGCACTATGAGCTCTACCAGGCTGCGGGCGTTAACCCGTCCGTGTTCAGCTATATCGTCGGTGATGTCACGATTGAGCTGGCGCGTATGGTCGACACCGCAGTGGCCGAGCAGATCTTGGTCGGAGAATTTGATACGTCGATTGTCGACAGTAATCTGGGTTCCCAGAAAGTGCCGGCGCCGGCATTTGTCAGCGCTTGTAACAGAGGGCTGGCAGCACTGGCAGGCGTGCAACTCTCCGGTAAACGCCTCAATGCCATGCGGTGCCAGCTCACTGAATATCTCGATTGCGATGCAACGCGCCAGATATTCCGCCTGCTGATTACCGATAAACACGGTCTGTCGCGGTACGCGCACAATCTTCAGGTGAGTCTCGACCTCGAGGGCAGAAGGCTTGAACTGGGTCTCGAACAAGCGCGCCTGAACAGCGCAATGACGGATACGGCGGCTCCCGAGCCGCGCCAGGAGGCTGTCGTGCCTGATTCAGCGCTGGAGCCCGCCGCGTCAGCTGAGGAATTGTTTGATGACCTGGCACAACTGCTCGCCAGGCGCAGGCAGGGTGGCGTTGGCGAGGAGTAATACGGCTGGCATTGTGCCGGCGGATCCTGTCTATTTGGTCACAGCGGAAACGCTGGGAGAGCAACTGAATCTGCCAGTTCTGCCGGTGGGTACCGTGGCCCGGGATTGCACTGAGTTTGATCTGCTCCTGCATTGCGGTGACGGATTGTCCCTGCAATTGACCGGGCGGAGAGCTCCGGGGCCAGTGACAGTGGATTTTGGCGCCGCAGATATGCGTCACAGGCGCCAGTCAGGTCACAATGAGTTACTGGGGCGTGCTGTCGGGGTTGGGAAAAAATCCAGCTTGCATGTGGTCGATGCCACTGCCGGGCTGGGACGGGACAGCTTCGTGCTGGCAGACCTTGGCTGCCATGTATTGATGTGTGAGCGCAACCCATTGATTCAGAGCCTGTTAAGTGATGGCCTGGCGCGGGCCGTTCGCGGTGACTCGTGGTTGCAGGAGGTCTCCGGAAGGATGGTGCTCTGGCAGGGTGACAGTACTCTGGCGCCGCAGCGGGTAGATGATCCTCGGGATGTGATTTATCTCGATCCTATGTTTCCCGCCCGCGACAAGAGCGCCGCGGTCAAGAAAGAGATGGCGCTGTTCCAGTTTCTGCTGCAGGACGACAACCAGGATCAGGCTGGATTGCTGCACTGGGCCCTGGCCCAGGATGTGGCCAGAGTCGTCGTTAAGCGGCCGCCCAAGGCGGGCTTTCTCGATGAGCTGAAACCCTCGCACAGTATAAAGGGCAAGGCTGTGCGCTATGATGTTCATGTGTTGCGCGCTCTGGCCTGACACCCACCCTGATCACGGGGTATGATCCTCGCCTCTTGAATAACACCTGATGGATATCGCATGCCTGATTCGAAAACTATCGCGCTGGTCACAGGCGCTTCGTCTGGCCTCGGCATAGAGTTTTGTCGCCAGTTGGCATCCCGTTGTGATGTGATTATCGCGGTAGCGCGTCGCCTGGATCGATTGGAGGCGCTGGCGGAGGAGTTGGCGGCAGAGTGCGAGGTTCACGCTGTGGCGGCGGACCTGGCGACTGTCGAGGGTGTTGCCCACACCATGGAGATGTTACGCCAGAAGGGGCCGGTCGATATTTTGGTGAACAATGCAGGTTACAGCCCTTACGGCCACTTCGCTGATTCTGCTATTGAAGAGCAGCGAGGTATGTTGGCCCTGCATTGCGATGCGACCATCACCCTGTGTCGCGCAGCGATTGGTTTTATGGTTGAGGCCGGTGGTGGCGCGATCATCAATGTGTCGTCGCTGGGCTCATTTGTGCCCGGACCGGGCCTGACCGTGTATGGGGCTACCAAAGCGTTCCTGAACTATTTCTCACAATCGCTGGCGGCAGAGGTTGCCGATCAGGGTATCGAAGTGCAGGCGCTGTGCCCCGGGCTGGTGCGCACCGAGATCCACGACTCAATGACCGAGCAGGGCTTTGACGGTTCCCGGTTCCCCGATGAGATGTGGGCGGAGAGCGAGGAAGTCGTCGCCGCCAGTCTGGCCGCATTGGGTAGCGGCCAGTTGTTTGTGATTCCCGGTACAGGCAATGGCGATATTGCCCGCATGGGTGCTCAGGCCATGCTGACGTCAGTTGGCGGTTAACAGCCGCTCCATAATGCCTTTGTAGATGGCGGTGAGACGCGGCAGGTCTGGCGCGTTAACCTCCTCGTTGAGCTTGTGAATAGTGGCGTTAATCAGGCCCAGCTCTACCACCTGAGCTCCGGTGGGCGCGATAAACCGTCCATCGGACGTGCCGCCTGATGTCGACAACTCGGTCTCTGTACCGGTGACATCTCGAATGCTCGCCACCGCCGCCTCTACAAGGGCGCCGCTGGAGGTGAGGAAAGGCTGGCCGCTGAGATTCCAGTCAATGCTGTAGTCCAGCGCATGCGCATTCAGAATGTCTTCGGTGCGGCGACGCAATTCAGCGTCGGTCACTTCGGTTGAGAAGCGGAAGTTGAACATCACCTCTGCCTCGCCGGGAATAACATTGGTGGCACCGGTGCCGCCATTGATATTGGATACCTGCATAGAGGTCGGGGGGAAGAAGTCGTTACCCTCGTCCCAGACTTCCCCGGTCAGTGCCTGTAGCGCCGGTGCCAGGGAGTGAATGGGGTTGGATGCCAGGTGTGGGTAGGCGATATGCCCCTGAACGCCGTGCACCGTGAGTCGCGCATTGAGTGACCCGCGGCGGCCGTTTTTGATCACGTCGCCGAGGGAGGCCGTGCTGGAAGGTTCACCCACCAGGCACCAGTCAATCTGCTCGCCGGCATTGGTGAGATGTTCGACAACGCGCACCGTACCGTTTACTGCCGGCCCCTCTTCATCAGAGGTAATCAAGAAACCAATACGTCCGTGATGGTCGGGGTGTTCAGCGATAAATTCCTCACAGGCCACGACCATTGCCGCGAGACTGGCCTTCATATCGGCAGTGCCACGGCCGAACAGGGTATCGCCGATCAGGGTGGGTTCGAAGGGCGGGGTATTCCACTGCTCCAGTGGACCCGTGGGAACAACGTCGGTGTGGCCGGCGAAGACCAGGATGGGGCCGTCTTCGCCGTGTGTGGCCCAGAAATTGTCGACTTCGCCGAAAGGCAGTGGGGTGCAGTCGAAGCCGATGGCCGTCAATCGCTCCATCATCATCGCCTGGCAGCCGGCGTCCTCCGGGGTTACCGAAGGGCGTCGAATCAGGTCGAAACATAATTCCAGGGTCTTATCCATGTTGGTCACTCAATCAGTTGTGAGCGTGCAGCTCTTCGTTCAATTCAATGGCGGAGCGGTTGGTCAGGCATTCCACCGCGCCATTGGCGGAGTTGCGGCGGAACAGCAGATCGTTCTTACCGGTCAGGTCGCGCGCCTTAACCGTCTCAACGGTGTTGCCTTCACTGTCGAGCATAGCAACCTTGGTACCCGCGGTGACAAACAGTCCTGCCTCCACGGTGCAGCGATCACCGAGGGGAATCCCAATGCCGGCATTGGCGCCGATCAGGCACTCCTGGCCAACGGAAAGCACAATGTTGCCACCGCCAGAGAGTGTGCCCATGGTGGAGCAGCCACCGCCAAGGTCTGAGCCTGCACCGACCTTCACGCCTGCGGAGATCCGCCCTTCGATCATGCCAGGGCCGTCGGTGCCCGCGTTAAAGTTAACAAAGCCCTCGTGCATGATCGTGGTGCCTTCGCCCAGGTGTGCACCCAGGCGCACGCGCGCGGTGTGGGCAATGCGCACGCCGCCCGGGACTACGTAATTGGTCATTTTCGGGAACTTATCGACGCAGCTTACTTCCAGTACTTCACCGCGCAGACGCGCGGCCATCTGACGCTCGGGCAATTCCTCGAGATCGACAGCGCCCTCGCTGGTCCACGCCACATTCGGCAACACGCCAAACAGACCGGTCAGGTCGGTACCGTGGGGCTTCACCAGGCGGTGAGACAGCAGGTGCAGTTTGAGATATCCCTCAGGTACGTTGCCGGGGGCCGTATCTTCCTTAAGTAACACTGCGGCGGCGGGGCGGCCGCTGTTGCGCATGCGATTCGCGAATGCTGCCAGCTCTGTCTCGCCGGCAGAAGTAAGCTTGTTTTCGATCTCGCGCAGTTGTTCTGGTGTCAGTACAGCGCCGCTGTCACAGTGATCTGCCGCAGCCGCCAGTTCTGCCGGTGGATTGAGAACCGGCTGCGGATAAAAAATTTCTAGCCACTCGCCCTTGGCGTTGAGTGTGCCGACGCCGAGGCCGAAGGCAAAGGCTGCATCTGTCATGTTTTTGTCCTGCTCTTACCCTGTCAGAGGGTGTGGTGATTGAATATCTGGGCGTACTGATCCGCTTTGAAACCGCAATGGTATTCGCCGCCGGTGTCCAGCAGGGGGCGTTTGACCAGTGTGGGTTCCTCGACAATCGCGCTCAGTGCGCTGCCTCGATCCATTCCCTCGCGCTGCTCGGAGCTGAGGCCCTTCCAGGTCGTGCTGCGACGATTGACCACCGTCTCCCAGCCCAGGCTATCCAGCCAGTTGGCTACCTGATCGGCGTCAACGCCGTCGGCGCGGAAGTCGTGAAAGCGGTAATCCACGCCTTTTTCGTCGAGCCACTTGCGTGCTTTTTTTACCGTGTCGCAATTTTTGATACCGTAGAGTGTAATCACTGGCGTTCCTGTGGCTAAGTATGAAAATCAAGGGGGCGCTAGCATAGCAAAAAAATCACAATAACCGAGGTGAAATAATGGAATCGATCGACCACTCCCTGGCGCTGCCTATGCTGGGTATGCTGAGCCTGACACTGCTGGTCTGGATCTACATGTTTGTCCAGCGTGGGGGGTACATGACAGCCAACGCCATTGATATCGAAGATGTGCGCTCGCCAGACCAGGTTGCAGCGCAGATTCCGCCGGAATCCTCCTCAGCCAGCCACAACTTCAAGAACATGTTCGAGCTGCCGGTGCTGTTCTATGTGGTCTGCCTGTACCTGATGGTCCTGGGGCAGGTGGACAGTATTCACGTGACCTGCGCCTGGGTATTCGTCGCGCTGCGAGCGCTGCACTCACTGATTCACTGCAGTTACAACCGGGTATTACACCGATTTTTGGCTTACTTGATCTCCAGCCTGGCCCTGTGGGCAATGGTGATCAGGGCGGTGCTCGCCGCGATGTAGCGGCCTTATGCTGCGCCGGCGCTCTTCAGGATGTCAGCGTAGGCGCTGCCATTGCGGTGCTCGCTGACAATGGCGAGTACCGTGCGGCCATCGCGGCCTGCAGCATTCACATCGCGCTGTTGCTCGGTAAACATGCCAAGAAATAGCGCAAAGTCGTCGGCGCGCATGCTCTGGTATGCCTTCAAAAGGATGTGGAAATCCTCATTGCTGCCGTCGTGAGGGCGGAAATTCAGGAAGCTGCGAACGTGGTCTTCGGTCCAGACTTCGTCGATAACTTTTTGTTTGTCTTTCTTCATTTCAGTTTTTGCGCAAGTAGTTTGTTAACCATGCCAGGGTTGGCCTGGCCCTTAGAGGCTTTCATAACCTGGCCGACAAAATAGCCGACCAGTTTTTTTCGTTTGGCGTCGTCAGCCGCCAGGTACTGCTCGACCTGTGCGGCGCTGTTGGCGATGACTTCATCGACCATAGCTTCAATGGCGCCTGTGTCTGACACCTGCTTCAGCCCTTTGGCGTCGATAATTTCATCCGCCGTGCCTTCACCCTGCCACATGGCTTCGAACACCTGCTTGGCAATTTTGCCCGAGATGGTGTTATCGAGAATGCGGGCGATCAGATTGCCCAGTGCATCCGCGCTGACGGGCGAGGCAGTAATCTCCTGTTCGACCTTGTTCAGCTGTCCGAGCAGCTCAACCTGCACCCAGTTGGCGGCAATCTTGGCATCGCCACAGGCCGCGACAACCGACTCATAGTAGTCGGCCAGCGCAATGCTGCCTGCGAGCACATTCGCATCATATGCAGACAGATTGTACTGCGCCATGAAGCGGTCGCGCTTGGCGGTGGGCAGCTCTGGCAAACTCTCGCGGACGGCCTGGACATAGGCTTCGTCAATGACGACAGCCAGCAGATCCGGCTCAGGGAAGTAGCGATAATCGTTGGCCACTTCCTTGCTGCGCATAGAGCGTGTTTCGTCGCGGTCGGGGTCGTACAGGCGGGTCTCCTGGATCACCTTGCCGCCGTCTTCCAGTATGTCGGNTTGACGTTCGATCTCGTGGCGAATCGCGCGCTCTACAAAGCGGAACGAGTTGACGTTCTTGATTTCAGCCCGGGTGCCGAATTCTTCCTGACCGTGCGGGCGCAGGGAAATGTTGATGTCGCAGCGCATCGAGCCCTCGGCCATATTGCCGTCGGAGATGCCCAGATACGTGACCAGGCTGTGCAGGGCCTTGAGGTAGGCCACCGCCTCCGCCGCCGAGCGGATGTCTGGTTCGGAGACAATTTCCAGCAATGGTGTGCCGGCCCGGTTGAGGTCGATGCCGCTCATGCCATGAAAGTCTTCGTGCAGCGATTTGCCGGCGTCTTCCTCGAGGTGGGCGCGGGTAATGCCGATTTCGCGAGTGCTGCCGTCTTCCAGTTGGATCTCAAACGTGCCCGTGCCGACGATCGGTGCCTCGAACTGGCTGATCTGATAGCCCTTGGGCAGGTCTGGGTAAAAGTAGTTCTTGCGATCGAATACTGAGCGCATGCCGATCTCGGCGCCGATACCCAGGCCGAACATGACGGCCATGTGCACCGCCTCTTTGTTCAGTACCGGGAGCATGCCCGGCATGGCGAGATCGACTGCGCTGGCCTGGGTGTTGGGTTCGGCACCGAACGTGGTTGGTGAGCCAGAAAAAATCTTCGACTGCGTGGCCAGTTGCAGGTGTACTTCAAGGCCGATGACTGTTTCCCATTGCATCAGGCGGCACCTCCTTCGGCGATGGCAGGCATGGCTTTGTGCCAGTCGGTGGCCTGCTGCAGGCGGTGTGACACGTTCAGCAGACGCGATTCCTCAAAGTGGCGACCAATCAGTTGCAGGCCCACCGGCTTGCCATCAACCAGGCCTGCTGGAGTGGAGATGCCCGGCAGACCGGCCAGGTTGACGGCCAGTGTGTAGACATCTTCCAGGTACATGGCAACCGGGTCATTGCTCTTGGCGCCCAGTGCGAAAGCCGGACCTGGTGTGGTGGGGCCGGCGATAACATCAACTTTGTCGAAGGCGGCCATAAAGTCGTCGCGGATCAGGCGGCGTGCCTGCTGTGCTTTCTTGTAGTAGGCGTCGTAGTAGCCGGCCGAGAGCGCGTAGGTGCCCACCAGAATGCGGCGCTTCACCTCGTCGCCAAAACCCTCTTCCCGGGTCCGGGTATACAGGTCGTGCAGGTCGGCCGGGTTGTCGCAGCGGTGGCCGTAGCGAACGCCATCAAAGCGCGACAGGTTAGTGGAGGCCTCCGCTGGCGCGATGATGTAGTAGGCCGGAATCGTCAGGGCGGCATTGGGAAGGGAAATTTCCACCAGCTCGGCGCCCTGGGCCTCAAGTTCCCTGAGCGCTGCCTGAATGCATTCGCCCGTTGCCGGATCCAGTCCGTCGCCAAAATATTCGGCGGGCAAACCGATGCGCAGGCCCTGCAGGTCGTTGTTCAGCGCAGCTGTGTAATCTTCGGTGGCCTGTTCGGAAGAGGTGGAGTCCAGAGGGTCGTGCCCGGCCATTACATTCAACAGCAGGGCGCAGTCCTCGGCGGTATGGCCCATGGGGCCGCCCTGATCGAGGCTAGAGGCATAGGCAATCATGCCCAGGCGCGAGACTCGGCCGTAGGTCGGCTTGAGGCCGGTGATGCCACAGAACGCCGCAGGCTGACGGATGGAGCCGCCGGTGTCAGTACCGGTGGCTGCCGGGGCGAGTCGGGCAGCGACGGCAGAGGCAGAGCCGCCCGAGGATCCGCCTGGAACCAGCGACAGGTCCCAGGGGTTGTGGGCAGCGCCGTAGAAGCTGTTCTCGTTGGAGGACCCCATGGCGAACTCATCCAGGTTGGTTTTACCCAGAATGACTGCGCCGGCGTCGCGGAAGCGGCGAATCACGGTGGCGTCGTAGGGGGGCACAAAGTTGTCGAGCATGCGCGAGCCGCAGCTGGTGCGCATGCCTTCGGTGCAGAAGATGTCTTTATGGGCAATGGGTACACCCGTCAGTGGGCCACCCTGGCCGCTGGCCAGCAGGGTGTCGGCCTCGGCTGCAGCGGCAAGCGCCGCTTCGCGATCTACGGTGATAAAGGCGTTCAGATCGCCGTTCAACCGCTCAATACGGCCGAGATAAGTGCTGGTGAGCTCGACACTGGAAAAGCGTTTGTTTCGCAATCCCGCGGACAGCTCGGCAACAGTCAATTGGTGCATGGAGATAATCCTGAGGCGGCGCAGGCCGCTTATTCGATAACTTTGGGGACGAGATACAGCCCGTCTTCCGTGGCGGGTGCGATGGCCTGGAAGGCGTCGCGGCGATTGAGTTCAGTGACCTCGTCCGCGCGCAGGCGCGCCGTGGCGTCCAGCGGGTTGGCCATGGGCTCCACCCCGGCGGTATCGGCGGCCTGGAGTTGGTCCACCATGCCGAGAATCTCGGTAATTCGCTGGGTTACTTCGCCGATCTGGTCGGCGCCGATGCGGATGCGTGCGAGTTCCGCAATTTTCTCTATTTCGTCTTGCTCGATAGCCATGCTTGTCTAACCAGAGGAGGGCCGCCCCGGAGGCGGCAGGGGGCGTAAACTTATCACATTTGCGCCTTGCCCAAAATCCCCGGCGTTGATACAGTTGCTCGAATAATCCGACAATATATAAGTCGGTCAAAATCGCCCGTAATCTGGCTCTCAGGGAGCAATTTGGTGCGGTTGGTAGGGAGCTTCGCGGTCTGTCCAGCCCAGTTCTCCATCCTAGTCATAAGGTAGTAAATTTTAATGCTGAAGAAATTGCGTGGAGTGTTCTCCAATGACCTCTCCATTGATCTGGGTACGGCCAATACCCTGATCTACGTTCGCGACAAGGGTATTGTGCTGGACGAGCCATCGGTAGTCGCCATCCGGATCCACAATGGTCAGAAGACCATCGAGGCCGTGGGCACCGAGGCCAAGCGTATGCTCGGCCGCACACCTGGTAATATCACCGCCATTCGCCCTCTCAAAGACGGCGTGATCGCGGATTTCCAGGTCACCGAGAAGATGCTCCAGCACTTCATCGCCAAAGTTCACGAAAGTAAATTTATCCGCCCCAGCCCCAGAGTGCTGGTGTGTGTGCCCTGCATGTCGACCCAGGTTGAGCGCAGGGCGATTCGCGAATCTGCACTCAGTGCCGGTGCGCGCGAGGTACGCTTGATTGAAGAGCCCATGTCGGCTGCCATTGGTGCAGGACTGGACGTGGAGGAAGCCACCGGCTGTATGGTGGTGGATGTGGGTGGTGGCACCACCGAAATTGCGATTATTTCCCTCAACGGCATCGTCTATCGCGACTCCGTGCGAGTCGGCGGCGATCGGTTCGATGAGGCTATTGTGTCCCACGTGCGGCGCCGCTATGGCAGCCTGATTGGTGATGCCACAGCAGAGCGCATCAAGGTCGAGGTCGGCTGTGCCTTTGCGGGCAGTGAGTTGCGTGAAATCGATGTTCGTGGTCGCAACCTGGCCGAAGGTGTGCCGCGCAGCTTTACGCTCAACAGCGATGAAATCCTGGAGTCACTGCAGGACCCCCTGACGTCCATCGTGCAGGCCGTGAAGTCCGCGCTTGAACAGTCTCCCCCTGAGCTCGCTGCCGATATCGCTGAGAGCGGTATCGTACTTACTGGCGGCGGCGCATTGCTGCGCGATCTGGACAGACTGATCTCCGAGGAAACCGGCTTGCCCGTGATTGTTGCCGAAGATCCCCTGACCTGTGTAGCCCGCGGTGGCGGCCGGGCCATGGAGTTGATGGATCGTCGAACCATCGATCTGCTCTCTACCGAATAAGGCGATTTCTGGCCGCGCAGCTAGCGCGGTCAACCATTGCCTGCGGCCGCGCGAATTTGTTCGCGACCCCGGTCGCTCCTGCAGTAGAATGGGGCTGATGCCTGAATTGCCAGAATAGGAATTGTCATCAAGCCACTGTTCGTCAAAGAGTCCACCCTGGGGTTGCGCCTGCTACTGGCAGTGGTGCTACTCGCCGCCCTGATTGTCGCCGATTTACGCTATAACGCCCTGCAATCCACGCGCTCAGTGATGGAAATCGCTGCCGCGCCGGTTTATTGGGTAGCGGATCTTCCCGGGCGGATGGCCGAGTGGAATGAGGACAATCTCGTCTCCCGAGATGACCTGCAGGAAGAAAATGCCCGCCTCAAGCGCGAGAATCTGGTACTTCAGGGGCGCTCCCACCAAATGGCATCGCTGCAGGCCGAAAATGTTCGTCTGAGAGCACTGCTCAATTCCAGCGCGATATTGCGCGATGACGTACTGGTTGCGGAGCTGATCGGCGTATCACCCGATCCAGTTCGTCACCAACTGGTGCTCAATAAGGGTGAAATGGACGGCGTATATGTCGGCCAGCCCCTCATTGATGCGGACGGTTTGTTGGGTCAGATTGTCGAGGTCAGCCCGATCAACTCGCGCGCACTGCTGATTACCGATGCTACCCACTCCATTCCAGTGCAGGTTAACCGCAACGGCGTCCGGGCCATTGCGGAGGGTACTGGTAGCCTCGGATCACTGGAAATCCATCACGTATCAGCGACGACGGATATCCAGGAGGGTGACCTGCTGGTGACATCGGGTCTGGGCGGGCGTTTTCCGGTCGGGTACCCGGTGGCGGTGGTCGACAAAATAGAGCGCGACCCCGGCCAGCCGTTTGCATACATTACTGCCATGCCCAGTGCGGCGCTGGATCGCAGTCGTCACGTGCTACTGGTATTCACTCCAACTCCTGCTCGGGAAGGCTGACCTTGGTTGAGCAGGGTGCACACGGTTATTGGGCCATTCTGGTCTCTTTTTTTGTAGCGCTGGTATTGGCCGTCATGCCCCTGCCGCTGTGGCTGGCATGGGGGCGCCCCGAGTGGGTTGCGGTGGTGTTGATCTACTGGGTCATTGCCTTGCCGCACCGGGTGGGTATGGTCACCGGGCTGCTGCTGGGGGTGATGCTCGATATTCTCGAGGGCGCCGTGCTTGGGCAAAACGCCTTCGCGCTGGCGGTGGTGGCCGCACTGTCCATGACCCTTTATCAGAGGCTGCGTGTGTTCAGCCTGGGACAGCAGGCGGGCGTCGTGTTTGTCCTGGTGGGCATTAACCAAATGATTTGCCAGTGGGTCCAGAACCTGCAGGGAGCGGGTGCAACGACGTTGTTGTTCCTGTTGCCGGCCTTCTCCAGTGCGTTGCTGTGGCCGTTTGTGCTGCATATTCTGCGTGGTGCCCGGCGCCACTATCGGGTGAGCTGAGATGCGCCTGCTGCTTGCATCGGCCTCGCCACGCCGTCGCGAACTGCTGGCACAGCTAGGCGTGCAGTTTGATCTGGAGCCGGCGGATATCGACGAAACCGTGAATGTCGGCGAAAAGCCCGCTGACTATGTACTGCGGATGGCCAGAGAGAAAGCCGCCGCGGTAGCCGGGCGGCATACCGGTGAAGCACTGGCCGTGCTTGCCGCCGACACCTCGGTGGTCATTGAAGATGATGTCCTGGGAAAACCGGTTGATCACTTTGACGGCCTTGCCATGCTGGCGCGCCTGTCCGGACGTTGGCACAGCGCCATGACGGCGGTTTGCCTGTGCTGTGAGGATGGTCAATCCGAAGAAATCCTGGTTGAGACGCGCGTGCGTTTCGGCCAGCTGACCCGGGCCCAGTGTGAGGCCTATCTGGCCACAGACGAGCCCTGGGACAAGGCCGGCGGGTATGGCATCCAGGGGCTGGCGGGGGCTTTTGTCAGCAGCATCGAGGGCAGCTACAGTAATGTCGTCGGCCTGCCTCTCCATGAGACCTGGCAGCTGCTGGCAGCGGCCGGTGTCACCACGCGACTGGAGCGGACTGAAGACATGGGAGGTAGTGAGTGAGCGAAGAAATCCTGGTCAATGTCACGCCCATGGAAACCCGGGTAGCGGTTGTCGACAATGGCGCCCCCCAGGACATCCACATCGAGCGCAGTGCGAATCGCGGTATCGTCGGGAATATCTATGCAGGCAAAGTTGTTCGGGTGCTTCCGGGCATGCAGGCTGCCTTTGTCGAAATTGGTCTGGAGCGAACCAGTTTTATCCATGTCTCGGATATTTATGTCGCTGGCGGTCGCAGTTCCGACTCAATTCGCGATCATCTGCACGACGGCAAGAAAGTCATTGTTCAGGTGACTAAGGAACCTCTGGGAACCAAGGGAGCCCGCCTGACGACCGAGCTCTCGGTGTCCTCGCGCTATCTGGTATTTATGCCGCAAACTTCGCATGTCGGTGTCTCGCAGCGCATCGACGATGCCGCTGAGCGAGAGCGTCTGCAGGCACTGTTGGCTGAGGGGCTGGAACTGGAGGATATGGCACAGGAAGGCGGTTACATTTTGCGCACCGCTGCGGAAGGAGCGGGTCTCGACGAAATTCGTGCCGATCTGCGTTTTCTCAAGCGTCTCTGGAAAGCAGTCACCCGGCGTGCCGAAGCGGCGACCAAAGCGGAACTACTGTACACCGATCTGCCGCTGCACATGCGCACTGTGCGCGATCTGGCTCGCCCTGGCGTGAGTCGCATCCTGGTCGATAGTCGTGAAAGTTTTACGGCCCTGCAGGAGTTCTGCAGTGACTATGTGCCGGAGGTATCGGGGCTGCTGGAGCACTATCCCGGTGAGCGCCCGCTGTTTGACCTGCACGGCATCGAAGACGAAATTCAGCGCGCCCTGGGGCGTAAGGTCGAGCTGAAATCAGGTGGCTATCTCATTATCGACCAGACTGAGGCGATGACGACCATCGATGTGAACACCGGTTCATTTGTCGGCCGGCGCAATTTGGAAGAAACGATTTACAAGACCAATCTCGAGGCGGCAACCATGCTCGCCCGGCAGCTGCGGGTGCGCAACCTGGGCGGCATTATTATCGTTGATTTCATCGATATGCGTGATGAGGAGCACCGTCGCCAGGTGCATCGGACCCTGGAAAAGGCCATGCAGAAAGATCCCGCGCGCAACAAGATTACCGGCGTATCTGAGCTCGGCCTGGTCGAAATGACGCGCAAGCGCACGCGTGAGAGCCTTGAGCATGTCCTGTGCGAAGATTGTCCCGTTTGCCAGGGACGCGGGGTACTGAAATCGGCCGAAACCGTCTGCTATGAGATATTTCGTGAAATTATGCGCGACGCCAGGGCCTATGACACGGCCGACATCATGGTGTTGGCCACCCAGGGTGTGGTGGACAGGTTGCTGGATGAAGAGTCTGCCAACGTCGCTGATTTGGAAGAATTCATTGGTAAGACCATCAGCTTCCGGGTAGAACCTCACAGTAATCCGGAACACTTTGACATTGTACTGCTCTAAGTCCTCACCATGAGTGAAGATACCTCGCCTCGCAACTCCTTTTTTCATCGTCTCAGTTCCCTGCTCTGGGCCGGGGCGGTGCTGGCGATTGTGCTGCTGGCCAGCTACGTCAGTCTGGGGCGTTTGCTCAGCCAGAATCTGCAGAATTTCCAGGTCGAGATCCTGGCAGAGCTGAATGGGCGAGTCCCCTTCGAGATTCAGGCGGATAGCCTGCGGGGGGAGTGGCGCTCCTTTACTCCGGAGATCGTGCTCGAGGGACTGCGACTCAAATTGCCCGGGGCCCAAGGTGACACGGTAGAACTCAGCGGTGGCCGCGTGGGTCTCGACGTGCTGGATTCGTTGCTGGCGAGAAATCTCCACATTACGTCCATTGAGTTGGACGCCCTCGAGCTCTACGGTGAGCTCGATGCTGAGGGACGGCTGGTTTTTCCGGGACTACAGGGTGGGAACACCCCGGTGGGCAGCTGGCTGCGAGAGTTCCTGCTCAACGTGGAGTTTGCGGCGCTCAATCAAAACAAGTTACGCCTGGCCTTGCCCAGCGGCGAACAGCGCACGTTTGACCTCAACCTGCAGCTGCAACGCGCCGGCAGCCAGCGGCAGTTTTCGGCCCAGTTGGCATCGACACGTGGTATTGATATTGAGTTGCGTGGCACGGGGGTAGGAAATCCCTTCGAGGCTGATGCGTTCACGGGGCAGCTATATCTTGCTATCGCCTCCAGTGATATCGCCGCTGCCGGGGAGATGCTGCCGACGCCGGCACTGTTGTCGGCTGAGGGCGAGCTCGACACCCAGGTCTGGTTGGACTGGCAGCGCGGCGTACTCGATGTCGATATGGACCTGCGCTTGCGCAACCTGATGCTGCAACCCGTGGCGGCCGAGTGGCGCATGCCCTTGGACGAATTGTCGATGTCCATGAGCCTGGTGGAGCACAGTAACCGCCGTACGCTGTATGCATCGAACGTGCTGGCGCGCAGCGGGGACGTGGAAGTATTGCTACCGCGCTTGCAGCTCGACACCTGGGGCGAGTCCGGGCGTTTACGGGCGCGGGACGTGCCGGTGGAACCGCTCAATCAGCTGGCCCTGACCTCCGGCGTACTGCCCGACAAGGTTGCAGCCGTGTTTTCCACACTCGACGCCAAAGGCGATGTCACTGCACTGGAATTGACCGTGGGTGAGTTGAGTAATCCCGTGGCGGACTGGCAGGTAGAAGCCAATTTCGACAACGTGCAGGTCAACTCGTGGAAGGGGGCGCCGGGCGTGACCTCCGGCGCAGGTTACCTGGAGCTGTCTGACAGCGGTGGCTATGTGGTTATCGACAGCCAGCAGTTAACGATGGACTTTCCCACCGTGTACCGGGAGCCATTGTTCTTTGACGACTTCAGCGGCACCCTCAATATCGACTGGGATGATCAGTCCCTGTTGCTTGACAGCGGCCTGATTACCGCAGCGGGTGTCGTCGGTACGGTGAAATCGCTGTTCCGCCTGAACATTCCCTTCAAACCGACACCGACCGGGCTGGAGATGGATCTGGTTATTGGTATCCAGGATACCCATCCCGTCCACCGTCTGAAGTACCTCCCCTATATCCTCAATGACAACCTGCTTGACTGGCTCAGAGGCGCCATTGGTGAGGGCGAGGTCCGGCAGGGCGCCTTTATCTGGCGGGGCAGCCTCAAGCGCGGTAGCGCACCGCTGCGCACCGTGCAGTTGTTCTTCAACGTGGCTAATACACGGATCAATTATCACCCTCAGTGGCCGCCGGTTAGCAAGGTGGCGGGCACTGTGCTGATTGACGATGTGGACGTCAGTGTCTGGGCCGATTCTGCTCAAATGTATGAGGCTGAGCTGAGCCAGTTGTCGGTTGAAGCCTGGATGAATCAGAGCAAGGAAATGCAGTTGGCGGTGCACGGCGAGCTGGCCGGCGATGCTTCAGACGGGTTGCTCATCGTCAATAATTCGCTGCTGGCAGACCTGACCAGCGATGCATTTTCCCGCTGGCAGGCATCGGGAGAGCTTGAGGCGGAGCTCGATTTACAACTTAATCTGGCGCGACCTGGGAGCGCCCCCACGGTGGAGGTCAATGCAGTCCTTGCGGATACCTCGCTCAGTATTGAGCCAGGCAATTTGGCCTTGGAAGCGGTGGCGGGCCGGGTGCGTTATAACTCCCAGTCGGGGTTCAGTTCCGAGGATTTGACAGGCCTGCTGTGGCAGCGCCCGGTCACCGCGCGACTACAGCAGCGCGCTCTGGATCCGGCGCTACCTGTTGCCGGATTCAGCAACGCTGTATTGGAGGTCGGCCTGGAGAGCACGGTAGATACCGCGGCGCTGCAAGAGTGGCTGCCCTTTGAGGTTATGCATCTGGCCAATGGTGAGGCTGATGTTTCCGGGCTGCTCGCGATTCAGGCGGGGCAGGCACCGCAGCTGCAACTGGATTCAATGCTCGAGGGGGTGAGCCTCGATCTTCCTGCGCCCTATACCAAAGCCGCCCATGAAGCCCGTCGCTTTCAGCTACTATTGCCGCTGGAAAGAGATCGCGTGAACCTGGATATCCGTCTGGGCGGCGATTTGAGTGTCAGTTTGCTACAGGCGCAGGGCAATTTACTGGGAGCATCTGTCGGGGCAGGGGTGACTGCCGCACCCGTGGAGCTTGGTATTGTTCAGGGGAATGGCCAGTTATCGTACCTGGACCTCGAACAATGGTTGGCGTTTAGCGACCGCTATCTGATACCGATGGAGGAGGGCGATGCTCGGGTCGAGCAAGAGCCGGACGTTGAGCCGCAGCTGCTACGGCTGCAACTGGACGAGATTTACGTGGACCGGGCGCGATTGTGGGGCAAGGAGTTTGCTGACGCCCGATTCAGCCTGGCGCTGGACCAGCAAATCATGCAGGTGCAGGCGGAAACCAAGTGGTTGCGCGGTACTTACTTCCAACCCACCGAGGGGCGAGCGGGGCTCAAGCTGGATTATCTCGATTTCACGGGCATGAGTGCCGCGCTGGGCGAGGTGGATGAGGAAGTCGCTGCAGAGGCAACTGCGCCACAGCTGCTGGAGATACCTGACATGCAGGTGGTGGTGTCGAATCTGGCGCGGGGTGAGGAAACTTTGGGTGAGTTCCAGTTCAGTCTGGCCTCCGAAGGCACGTCGGTGCACGCGCGCGATATTACCGGCGAGATCGCGGGACTGCGCTTATCCCCTGAGGCGCCTGCGCAGCTGCACTGGCGTCAGAATGAACAAACGGAACTTACTGCGCCGATGAGATTTAGCGACTTCGGCGATACCCTGGAGCAGTTTGATTACGGTCGCTTCCTGGAAACCGCCAGCGGTTCCCTGGAGATTGCGTTAACCTGGCCGGGCTCCCCCCAGGCATTCTCGCTGGCAGAATCCGACGGGCGCATTGATATTGGTATGGGGCGTGGGCGTTTCCTCGAGACGCCTGCAGGCGCGACGGGCGCCTTGCGCCTGGTGAGTATTTTTAATCTGGCTGAAGTCGCGCGGCGTCTCAGCCTGACGCATATGTTTGAGTCGGGGGTGCCTTTCAATAGTTTGCAGGGGCAGATGAATCTCGCCAGTGGAACCCTGGAAGTACCCGCCATAGCCATAGAGGGCAGTTCCAGTCGGTTTGTGTTCAGCCTTGAGACCGACCTGGAAGCAGAGACCCTGGATGGCGAACTGGTGGCAACCCTGCCAGTGGCCAATAACCTGCCCTGGGTGGCTGCGCTAGCCGGCGGCCTGCCGGTGGCAGCGGGCGTCTTCGTGGTGTCGAAGGTATTCGAAAAGCAGGTTAATCGACTATCCAGCGGGGTTTACGCCATCGGTGGTACCTGGAGTGAGCCCAGCATTGAATTTGATCGCATTTTTGACGATGAAACACGGCGCCAGGTCGAAGCCCTGGTCGAGGCGGTGGACCCCAACAACGTGCCCGATCCCAACGAGACGGCGTTAATCGCCGTAGAGCCGGTGGCCCCCAATTCACCCATTGATGAGGGTTCTACTGCCGACTAGGCGTGCTCTTGAAGTTCACGCAGGTAGCGAAATAGCTTGCGGCTGGCCGCCGGTGGCTTATTGTTTTTCTTCTCGCGCTGCGCCTGGAGTACCAGCTGGCGCAGTTGCTGACGATCCGCGTCAGGCCACTTGGCCATGACCTTCTCTACGCCATTTACTCCTGCCGCGAGCACGTCATCGCGCAGGGCCTCGAGCTCGTGAAATTTCTCATTGGCAACTTTGGCCGGCTTGTGCAGGGCTTCAAGCGCGTTTTCAATCGGTGTTGGGTCAACGTCGCGCATCAGCTTGCCGATAAACTGCAGGTGTCGCTTGCGGGCGTTATTACTGCGGATATTGCGCGATTCCAGGATGGCTTCCATCAGCCGGTCATCCTCGATGGGAATGCGCGCCAGCTCCTTGTCCTTGAGGCGGGTGAGTTTCTCGCCCAGGGCTTGTAGGGCCAGCATCTGCCGCTTTATTTCGGTTTTGCTGGGGCCTTCTTCGAGTTCGTCGTCAAATTCTTCGGGATCGTCACGCATAAAATAGAGTCGCCAGGCCGAGGAAAGAGACAAAGCCCACTACATCGGTCACGGTGGTGAGAATGACACCGCCGGCGAGGGCGGGGTCGATATTCAGGCGCGATAATAACAGAGGGAGGGCTGCGCCGGTAAAGGCCGCGGTAATCAGGTTAATCACCATGGCAGCGGCGATGATAATGCCGATATCCCAGTCATCAAACCAGAGTGAGGCGGCAACTGCCACCACGGCCGCCCACAGCAGGCCATTAATCAGCCCGATACCAAGTTCGCGCACCAATAGCCAGTTCTGGTTGTTCTTCCCCACCTGACCGATCGCAATACCGCGAATGAGCACCGTCAGGGTCTGGGTGCCGGCGATGCCCCCCATAGAGGCCACAATGGGCATGAGCACCGCCAGGGCAACGACCTTCTCGATGGTGCCTTGAAACATGTTGATCGTGGAAGCGGCGATAAAGGCGGTGACAAGGTTGATGCCCAGCCACACTGCGCGTCGTGGCGCTGCCTTTGCCAGGGGCGCAAAGGTGTCTTCTTCTTCATCCAGACCAGCCATGGACATGAAGGAGTGGTCGGCGTCTTCCCGGATCACGTCAACCACGTCGTCAATGGTAATCCGGCCGAGCAGTTTGCCGCTCTCGTCGACCACCGGCGCGGACACCCAGTCATTGCGCTCAAACAGGCGGGCAACCTCATCGTCGGGCGTGTCGACGGGGATAGGGTCGATGTCGGTGACCATCATTTCGCGCACAGTGGCCGAGGGGTCAGAAACCAACAGCGTCCGCAGGGGCAGCAGGCCGATATACTGATCGGTGCGGTTGACTACGATGAGGTTGTCGGTCATCTCCGGGATCTCATCGTGGCGACGCAGGTAGCGCAGCACAACGTCGAGCGTCAGGCGGGCACGAATGGTAATGGTGTCCGTGTTCATCAGGCCGCCGGCGATATCGTCGGGGTAGTGCATTACCTGCTCGAGGCGAGCACGGTCCTGATGGTCCATGGCAGTGAGGACTTCGCGGGTTACCCGGTCCGGCAGCTGCTGGAGAATGTCGGCGATATCGTCGTCTTCCAGGCCCTCGGTAATGGTGGCAACCTCAGCGGCGTCCATGCGAGACAGGAAGTGCGCCTGCAAGTCATCCGACAGCTCACCGAGCACTTCACCTTCGACCTCGACGTCGACCATTTTCCAGAGAATGTGGCGGAACTTTGGCGGAGAGGATTCCAGTAAATGGGCGATGTCGGCGGGGAGGAGGCCGTTCAGCATACGCCGCACGTCAACCATGGCGCCGCTGTCGAGCGCCAGGGTCAACCTGTCGAGGGTAGCCTGTGATTTGGCCAAGTTATGGGGCATGCCCGCACTCCCTATGTGGTCCGCGACTGCGCGGTAGCCGGGAAATTATCCGGCAAAGCGCCGTATTCAACAACGGGATTAGTTACGCGGCGTTATTCGGCTTCGTCAAAACGATTGGCGATAAGCGCGGTAATGGCTTCCAGCGCCTGCTGCTCATCGCGGCCGTCGATGCGTAAATCCAGCACCGTGCCCTTGCCTGCAGCGAGCATCATGACAGACATGATGCTTTTGGCGTCGACCATATTGCCGTCGCTGCCTGCTTCAATGGAGCTCGAGAATGCCGATGTGCAGCCCACAAGCTTTGCTGCCGCCCTGGCGTGCAGGCCGAGCTTGTTGATGATGGTCACCTGGGTTTCTATCACCTTACTGCAATTCCCTGTGGCGTAAGTGTATGGCTGGAAACTGCTCCTGATAGTGCCGGAACAGGCGGTCAGCCAAATATACTGAACGATGTTGACCGCCGGTACAACCCAGCGCAATTGTCATGTAGCTGCGGTTGCTGTCCTGGTAGCGCGGCAACCAATTGTCCAGGTAGGTCCTGATGTCGTTGAACAGTTCATCCGTGAGCGACTGGGCTTCGAGGAATTCACGCACTTGTGGGTCGAGCCCGGTCATGAGTCGCAATTCCTTTACCCAGTGCGGGTTGGGTAGCATGCGCACATCAAAAACCAGATCGGCATCAGCGGGGACGCCGCGTTTAAAGCCGAAGGATTGTACGAGTACTGACATGCTGCCGCTGGCTGCGCCCAGCAGCCGTTGTTTGATCGCATCGCGCAGTTCGTAAATGGTCATCTGGCTGGTATCCAGCACCAGTGATGCGGCGCTGGAAATAGACTCCAGCAGTTGCCATTCGCGCTCGATAGCCTCGGGCAGTGCCAGGGCCTCAGAGGTCAGCGGGTGCTTGCGCCGGGTCTCACTGAAGCGTTTGATGAGGGTGGCTTCCTGGGCGTCGAGAAACAGAATCTCGGTGCTTACCGAGGCGGGCAGCGATTCCAGAATAGCGCTGAAGTTGGCGAGATCCTTCCACGCATTGCGAGCGTCGATACACACGGCGGTGCCGCGAAAATGGGTAAAGTGGTCGCCGCGGGTTTCCTCTACCAGCGCAGGGAGTAGGGAGCAGGGCAGATTATCAATACAGTAGTAGCCTTCATCTTCGAGCTGATGCAGGGCAGTACTTTTGCCCGAGCCCGACCGGCCACTGATGATAATAAGCTGCATTGCGCTATCCTGTGGCCAGATCGTAAAGGGCCGCGGTGTTGTGGGCCTGGCGCAGGCGCTGACAGAACTCGGCGTCGCTGAATTTGCGGGCGATATGCGCCAGCGTATCCAGATGCTGCTGGTGCGCTTCACTGGGCACCAGTAACGCGAAGACCAGATCGACCTGACGGCCGTCCGGTGCGTCGTAGTCAATGGGCTCAGCGAGCGTGATCAGCGTACCCAGTGGCTGGGTGCAGTTGTCAATGCGGCTATGGGGAATGGCAATGCCGGCACCGAGACCGGTGCTTCCCAGCTTTTCGCGGGCGATGAACTGGGCGAAAATTTCGTCGTAACTGAGTGAGAGTTGGTCCTCGCTGATAATGCGGGCAATGGTTTCGAAAAGTCTCTTTTTGCTGACTCCGGGCGCCTGGCAGGCAGTGCGCTCCGGAGTCAGGAGATTATCCAGCGGTTGTTGCATGGCTGGGTTTAGTGTCCTCTGGTTTTTTCCTTGTGTTTAATAAGCTGGCGGTCAAGCTTGTCCGCTAGGGCGTCAATCGCGGCATACATGTCCTCGGACTCCGCATGGGCGAAAATGTCAGCCCCTGATATGTGTACGTTGGCTTCTGCTTTCTGAACCATTTTCTCCACGATCAGCGTGACCTGGGTGTTGGTGATCTGATCAAAATGTCGCTGCAGTCGTTCAAATTTACTCTCGACATACTCCCGCAGGGCTGAGGTGACCTCTACGTGGTGTCCGCTGACATTCAGTTGCATACACTTGCTCCTTCTTCTGATGAATCCAGGCGGTGGCCCGGAACCGGCAGTACCGGATTTAATCCTCTGAAGTAAAGTCTAGACCAAGCCATGGCCGGCGCGTAACTTTTTCCCGCAGGTAGCCCGCCGTCATCTAGACCAACCTCTTGCGTTCGTTCGACGGAGGAATCAGCAGGGTGTCGCGATACTTGGCGATGGTGCGCCTGGCGACTTTAATCCCCTGTTCCTCCAGCAGCTGGGTGATCTTATTATCACTCAGTGGTTTGCGCGGATTCTCAGCCGCGACCAGTTTTTTGATAAGGGCGCGAATAGCGGTGGAGGAGCATTCTCCCCCGGCCGTCGTGGCCACATGACTGGAGAAGAAGTACTTCAATTCGAAAATGCCGCGAGGTGTGTGCATGTACTTCTGGGTGGTGACCCGGGATATTGTTGACTCGTGCATTTCCACTGCCTCGGCGATATCGTGCAGCACCAGTGGCTTCATGGCTTCTTCGCCATATTCCAGAAAATTGCGCTGATGTTCGACAATTTTCGTGGCAACTTTCATCAGAGTTTCGTTGCGACTCTGCAGGCTCTTCAAAAACCAGCGCGCTTCCTGCAGGTTGTCCTTGAGATAAGTGTTGTCTGCACTGTTATCGGCGCGCTTGATGAGGCTGGCATACTCCGCGTTGATACGCAGTCGCGGGGCGATGTCCGGGTTGAGTTCCACCAGCCAGCGGCCGTCTTTCTTGCTCACGAATACATCCGGAACAACGTATTCGACTTCGCTCGGAGCGAAGGTTTCCCCGGGGTTGGGGTCCAGGGTCTGAATCAGCCCCAACACGTCTTTCAGTTGCTCTTCCTTCAGTCGTGTGCGGCGCATGATCTGGCTGAAATCGCCGCTGGCGAGTTGACCGAGATGGCGATTCAGTATTTGCCGGGCTTGTTCAAGGTAGGGGGTGTCAGCCGGTAGCTGCTGTAGCTGCACCAGAAGACACTCCTGCAGGTCGCGCGTGCAAACCCCGGCAGGCTCGAACTGCTGCAGCATATGCAGCACTGCGACAACCTCGTCCTCATCGATCTCCAGTTCATGCCCCTGCAGCGACTGATGGATGTCTTCAACACTTAACATCAGTCGCCCGTTGTCGTCCGTGGCATCGATGATCGCAAGCGCTATCACTCGGTCGGTGTCCGATAGCCGGCTCAGGCCAAGCTGCCATAGCAGATGCTCCTGCAGCGACTGGCGCGCACCGCCGCGGGTTTCAAAGTCGCTGCCGGGAACGTCCTCGGGAGGGGGTGGCGGGGCTGAGCCGGAGGGCAGTAGGTCCTCCCACTGGGTGTCTACGGGCAGGTCGTCCGGCAGGGTCGCCGAAGCGGTATCCTGGGGAGTGTTTTCCCCTGCGGTAGCGGTTTGCTCCAGGTTTTCGAGGGGGCCGTCGTGGCTGGGGGTGCTATCGGTGTCAGGGGGGCTGTCTACCGGCCCCGGCTCGTCTTCGCCGGCTTCCAGCAGGGGGTTGTTATCCAGCGCCTGTTGAATCTCCTGTTGTAAATCCACGGTCGACAGCTGCAGCAGGCGTATTGCCTGTTGCAATTGGGGGGTCATGGTCAGCTGCTGGCCCAGCTTTAACTGCAGCGATTGTTTCATGAGTGGATTTTGCGCCCTCAGGTGCACTTCGAGAGGTGCACTTCGAGAGGTGCACCGTGCTATACATCGAGAAGAAGTGTAGCTTCCCGCTGACGGGGGTGGCAAGGTTGTGGCGCGAAATTTGCTTGTTGACATGTGCCCCCAAAAGGGACAAGGGCTATAGCGAGAATTGTTCGCCCAGATAGATGTCGCGAACGCGCTGGTTGGACAGCACATCATTGGCGGTGCCAGAGGCGATAATATGCCCCTCGCCGACAATAAAGGCCTTTTCGCAGATATCGAGGGTATCCCTGACGTTGTGGTCGGTAATCAGTACGCCGATACCGCGGTCACGCAGATGCGTAATAATGTGCTTGATGTCATTCACAGAAATCGGATCGACGCCGGCGAAGGGTTCATCAAGCAGGATGAAGTCGGGCTCGGTGGCCAGGGCTCTGGCGATTTCAATGCGTCGCCGCTCGCCGCCGGACAAGGCCTGCCCGAGGCTGTCCCGTAAATGCTGGACATTAAACTCCTCGAGCAGCTGGTCGCAGCGCTCCCGGCGCTGGGCCCGGTTGAGGTCCGGCCGGGTTTCCAGGATTGACATAATGTTGTCGGTGACGGTGAGCTTGCGGAAAATGGACGCTTCCTGGGGCAGATAACCGATGCCGTGGCGGGCCCGCTCGTGCATTGAGAGTGGGGTAATGTCGTTGCGGTTGAGCTCAATGCTGCCCCGATCGGCCTTGACGATTCCAATGATCATGTAGAAGCAGGTCGTTTTGCCGGCGCCATTGGGGCCCAATAAGCCCACCACCTGGCCGCTCTCCAGTTGGATGGAAACGTCCTGTACAACCTCGCGACCCTTATACGCCTTGGCCAGATTACTTGCGATCAGTGTTGCCACTGGCTTCCTTTTCCTTTTGTACCGCGGCCGCTTCGATCACGACCTGTACGCGGCTGTCTTCACGGTTTTTGTCGGAGTCCGCCCTTACCAATTGTTCGGTGATAAAGTAATCGATGCTGTCGCCGGTCACGGTCGAACCTTCCTGCTCGATGCTGGCGTTATCGCGCAGCTGCACCCGATCTTCACTCTTGTGATACTCGATCACGTTGGCACGGGCTTTGATCAGACCCTTGTCGGGTTCCGGTTGCTGCTGCATGTGTGCCGGGGAGCCCTCGGCGAGGATACGGTCAGCTTTTTCCGCATCATGATAAACGGTGATGCGCTCCGCCTTGATGTGCAGGCTGCCCTGGTCCATGGTCACATTGCCCTGGTAAAGGGTGAACCCCTGTTTCTCGTCGCGCACAGCTTCGTCCGCCTCAATCAGAATCGGCTGATTACGGTCGTCCGGCAGGGCGATCGCGGCGGTGGTAGAGACCAGGCTCGCGACAATCAGTAAACACGCTGCCAGCGGGGCAGGTCGCTCATGGCGACGGAACATAAATGCTCTCCACATTGGGTTTCAGGCTAATTGTTTCATTCTCCAGGTTGGCGACCATGCCATCGGCAACCGTCTGGTTTTTCCCCTGGGTAATCGTCACCTGCCGATTGCTCTCGGCGATTTGGGTGTCCAGGAAAATATCCATAAGGTGCGTGTTCATGCGAGTGCCGGTCTGGTCGTGGGACAGTACCACATTTTTGCGTAACAGGAGGCGCTCATGTTTGTGCTCCCAGCGGCCGCGAGTGGCACTGGCAGACCAGGTCTTGCCATCGGCACTGAGGGAGTAAAATTTGGGGTTCATGATCATCGAGTAGTTGCCCTCGCGAAACCGGTCGACCCGCTCGGCCTCGAGAATATCGCTGAGGTAGCCCTGTTCATCGAATGCCCAGGTTCGAACGCCCTCAATGTAGGTGAGCGGCAGTGCCTCGTGACGCTCACTGGTCGCCACATCCGCGGTACTGGCGGTCCTTGGGTTCCAGTAGTAGGTGGCTGCGAGCAGGATGGTCAGCGCCAGCAGGATTTGCAGGGTGGGTCTTGGCATTAGTTGAACTCGGCCAGTAGCGTATCCAGTGAGCCGCGCATGTGCAGGATCCACTCGCCGGCTTCGCGGACTGCACCGCGCCCGCCAGCGGCCTCACTGACCCAGTCTGCGGCGTCGTGCAGCGCGGTGGCACCGTCGCTGACGGTCAGGCCAAGGCCGGCGGCCCTGACAGCGGCCAGGTCGGGCAGATCGTCGCCCATGTAAGCGCATTCGCGAAGCTCGATACCGCGTGAATCACACAGTGCCTGGAGGGCGACCAGTTTGTCTTCGCGGCCCTGTATGACGTCGGTAATGCCGAGCTCGCGCGCGCGTCTGGCGACGATCTCAGACTGGCGGCCAGTGATAATGACGACATCCACCCCGCCGCGCTGCAACAGTTTTATACCCAGGCCATCCTTGATATTGAAGCTCTTCAGTTCTTCGCCATTGTTGCCGTAGTAAATGCAGCCATCGGTGAGTACCCCATCGACATCCAGGGCGAGCAGCTTGAGTGATTGCGCGATTTCTGTGTGGATCATTAGGCTATTCCCGCATGCAGAAGGTGCATGAGATGGAGGACACCGCGAATCTCCCGGCTGTTGTAGTCGGTAATGATCAGCGAGGTAATTTCCGATTCTTCCATGGTCTTCATGGCTTCCGCGGCGAGTATGCCTGGCGCTGCGGTTTTCGGATTGCGGTGCATCAATTCGCCCATAGAGGTGGTGGTAATGTCTACCCTGGCATCGAGGGCTCGACGCAGGTCGCCGTCGGTAAAGACGCCTTCCAGCAGGCCGCCGCTATCGACAATGGCGGTCATGCCAAGGCCCTTGGCGCTGATTTCGAGCAGTGCGTCCGACAGCGATGTGGTTGTGGTCACCGTGGGAATGGCGTCGCCGGTCTGCATAAGGTCAGCCACCTTGAGCAGCAGCTTTTTGCCCAGCGTTCCGCCGGGGTGGGAGAAGGCGAAATCCTCGGCAGTAAACCCGCGGGCTTCGAGCAGCGCAATGGCCAGCGCGTCGCCCATCACCAGCGCGGTGGTGGTCGATGAGGTAGGCGCCAGGTTGAGCGGGCATGCCTCGGTTTCTACGCCGGTGTCGAGGTGGGCGTCAGACGCAAGTGCGAGCGTTGAGTCGGGGTTGCCGGTAAAGCTGATCAGCGCGGCTCCAATCCTTTTCAGCAGCGGCAGAAGGGTGACAACTTCGCCGACTTCGCCGCTATTGGACAGCGCGATAACGACATCGTCGCCGGTAATCATCCCCATGTCGCCGTGACTGGCTTCGCCGGGGTGGACGAAGAACGCCGGGGTGCCGGTGCTCGCCAGCGTTGCGGCTATTTTGCGGGCGATGTGCCCGGATTTGCCCATGCCGGTAACGATAACCCGGCCTCGACAGCCCAGCAGAATGTCACAGGCGCGATCAAATGCTTCGCCGATGCGCGATTCGAGTTCGGTGACTGCGGCCGCTTCCATACCGATGGTGCGCCTTGCTGAGGCGGCGTGGGAGGAGCTGGACTGTGTTGCCATAGACAGACCCTGTCAGATGGTGATGTACAGCCAGTAATAATACAGTCCGTAGAACGAGACTAACAGAGTTCCTATAGTGCGCCCGACATAGGCGTGACCTTCCTGGGAGCGACTGCGGCGCCGGCTGATGTAAATGGCCAGCGCTAGGAAAACTGTGAGAAACGTCATGGTGGGATAATCGCGCGTCACCACCGAGCTCTCGAGTGTCTCCGCACCGACAATGCCGGGGATGGACATAACGGCCAGCAGGTTGAACAGGTTGGAACCAATCACGTTGCCCAGGGCAATTTCGGTATGGCCGCGCAGGGCGCTGGCGATGGTGGCAGCCAGTTCCGGCAGACTGGTGCCGATGGCGACAATGGTCAGGCCGATGACAAGTTCGGATACACCCAGGGTTTCGGCCACTTCGACGGCGCCCCATACCAGCATGCGGGAGCTCGCGATCAGCAGTGCCAGGCCAAGCGCAAAGGTGAGCCAGGCGCGCAGGGGTTTGAGGTGGGGCAGGTACTCCTCTTCAGCCTCTTCGACCAGCACCTCGTCGTGAGTCTGGCTGCGCACCATGTGCACCATGATGAGGGCCAGTGAGCCGAGCATCAGCCAGCCATCGACGATGGAAAGGACATCGTCGATGAGCAGCACGCCAGCCCCAAAGGTGACGATGAGCAGGGTCGGCATTTCTTTCTTCATACAGCTCTCGTGCACCATCATGGGTGCCACGAGCACAGTAATACCAAGTACCAGGCCGATGTTGGCGATGTTTGAGCCAATAGCATTGCCAATGGCGAGGTCACCCGCGCCGGACAGGGCGGCGGTGAAAGAGACCAGCACTTCCGGAGCTGAGGTACCCAGGGACACGATTGTCAGGCCGATGATGATGGGCGACATACCCATATTTTCCGCAATCGAGGATGCCCCGGCCACGAACAGGTCGGCACTCCAGATGAGAATAATAAAGCCGACCAATATGGTGGCGGCAGCTAACAGCATAGAAAATCGTTTCCTGTTACAGTAAACGCCCTTCGCGCGGGGAACACTCCCGGCAAGCTGTTGTCTGACAGCTAGAGGACCTGTACCCCGCGCCCGATTTGTGGCGCAGTGCAAGTCGCGATTATACAGGGCACGGCCCGAGAGCATAGTAGCTTTGATGGTTAAGGGAGAAGAGATGAGATTTGTATCGCAGTTCACGTCACTGGCGGTGTGTATGATGCTGGCGTTTACCGTCAGCGCTGAGGGTGAAGCCCCAGGTGCGCACGACGTTGTTCGGGAGGCCAGCGAGAAGGTGATGCAGGTTGTCGAAGAGGCCCAGGGCTACGCCGAAGAGGACCCCGACCGCTACTACGGCGAGGTGCAAGCCATTCTTGATCCCGTTATCGACTTCCGCGGATTCGCTCGCGGTGTCATGGGTCCCTATGCCAGCAGCGACAGGTACCGCTCCCTCGATGAGGCCGGCCGCGCCGAGCTGCGCGACCAGCTGGATCGCTTTACTGAGGTGATGCGTGTGGGGCTGGTCCGCACCTACAGCAAAGGCTTGCTCGCCTTTGGCGGGTCGCGCATTGAGGTATCCGCTCCGGCGCCGGATGAAGCCGAGCAGCGCCGGGTGGCGGTTGAGCAGCTTATCTACACCGAGGGCACCCAGCCTTACATACTTATCTACCAGATGGGCCGGGACAAATCCGGCGACTGGAAGTTGCGTAATGTGATTATCGAAAGCGTGAATCTGGGCGAAATCTACCGCAACCAGTTTCAAGCGGCAGCACGCAAGGAGGATGGCAACCTCGACGCTGTCATCGACAGCTGGAGCGCCATTGAAGTCGAAGATGAGAGCGATAGCTGACACAGTCGCCAATCCCTGCATTTTCTCCTAAAATGCCGCCCTTTGTCCGCGGGCCGCTCTGGCCCTGCGGCCGACAGCTTAACGGGAGAGAACTATGGATGCCGCCACGGTAAAGAACCTGCTAGAACAGCACCTGCCGGATTGTGAGTTTCAGGTGCAGGGCGAGGGCAGTAATTACGACATCATCGCCGTGGGCAGCGTGTTTGAAGGTCTGCGTCCGGTCAAGAAGCAGCAGCTGGTATACGGCGCCCTGAGCGAAGAGATTGCCACCGGCGCTATCCACGCGGTGAACATTCGCACTTTGACGCCCGCGGAGTGGCAGGCCGAGGCCTGAGATTTCCACGCCGGGTCTGTCCATGCAAAAACTGCTGATCAAGGGTGGTGGCGCGCTGAACGGTGAGCTGCGCATTTCCGGCTCCAAGAATGCCGCACTTCCCATCCTGGCTGCGACCCTGTTGGCCGACGCGCCGGTGGTGGTGCGCAACCTGCCACATCTTCAGGATGTGACGACCATGATCGAGTTGCTCGGTTGTATGGGGGTGACCCTGACCATTGACGAGAAGCTTGGCGTGGAGGTGGATAGCCGCTCGACCTCGCGTTATGAAGCGCCGTATGAGTTGGTGAAAACCATGCGCGCCTCGATTCTGGTGCTCGGGCCGCTGCTCGCGCGCTTTGGCACGGCCAGGGTGTCTTTTCCCGGTGGCTGCGCCATCGGCAGTCGCCCGGTTGATCTGCACCTGCGAGCGCTCGAAGCCATGGGCGCCACGATAGAGGTTTTGGAGGGCTATATATACGCCCACGCCGACGGCCGTTTGCGCGGCGCGCACATCGTCATGGAGACGGTGACCGTCGGTGGGACCGAGAACGCCATGATGGCCGCGGTTCTTGCCGAAGGCCGTACGGTGATCGAGAACGCAGCGCGTGAGCCTGAAGTGGTGGATCTGGCAAACTGCCTGGTGGCTATGGGTGCGAACATCTCTGGTCACGGTACGGGTACCATTACCGTGGAGGGCGTGGAGCGGCTGCAGGGCGGCGAGTACACCGTTATGTCTGATCGGATAGAGGCAGGCACTTACCTGGTGGCTGCAGCAGCTACGCGAGGGAGCATACGCCTGCGGGACGTTAACGCGCATGATCTCGACTCGGTGTTGGCCAAGCTCGAGCAGGCGGGCGCAGTTATTGGCTCAGGNGACGATTGGATCAGCCTGGATATGGAGGGGCGCCAGCCTCGGGCGGTGAATATCCGCACGGCGCCTTTTCCGGGCTTTCCGACGGATATGCAGGCCCAGTTTACCGCCATGAATGCTGTGGCTCAGGGAACCGGTACCGTGACGGAAACGGTGTTTGAGAACCGCTTGATACAGGTCCATGAAATGAACCGTATGGGCGCGAACATTGTGCTCGAGGGGGCCACTGCGATTATTACCGGTCGGGACCGGCTGCAGGGCGCCCCGGTGATGGCGTCAGATCTGCGCGCCTCGGCCAGTCTGGTGATCGCCGGCCTGGTCGCCGATGGAGAAACGCAAGTAGACCGCATTTATCACATAGATCGCGGTTATGAATGTATAGAAGAGAAACTACAATCGCTGGGTGCCAATATTCGTCGCCTGCCGGACTGACTATGACTGAAACCATTACCATGGCCCTGACCAAGGGGCGCATTCTGAAAGAAACGCTGCCGCTGCTGGCGAAAGCGGGGATTGAGCCGACCGAGGACATTGCCAAGAGTCGCAAGCTGGTTTTCGAAACGACGGTACCTGGCCTGCGCTTGCTGGTCATTCGCGGTACCGATGTGCCTACCTATGTGCGCCACGGCGCGGCGGATATAGGCGTGGTTGGCAAGGACATCCTGCTCGAGCATGGCGCGGAGGGGCTGTATGAGCCACTGGATCTGGGTATTGCGCGCTGCCGCCTGATGACTGCGGGGCCCGTGGGATGGCGCCCGAGTGGTGCCCGTATCCGGGTGGCGACCAAGTTCGTCAACATCGCCCGGGAGCACTTTGCCCGCCAGGGCGTGCACGCAGACGTGATCAAGTTATACGGGGCGATGGAGCTGGCGCCGATCATGGACCTGGCAGATCTGATTGTCGATATTGTCGATACCGGCAATACGCTGCGGGCCAATGGCATGGAACCGATGGATGAAATTGCCACGGTGAGCTCGCGGCTTATCGTGAACAAGGCCGCCATGCGTTCCAGCTGCGCCGGCATAGAGCGCATTATTGCCGACCTCACCAGCGCGGTAGAGGCACCCTGATATGCAACGACTCGATTCCATTCAAGCTGATTTCGCGCAGCGCCTGGAGGCGCTGACCGCCTGGGAGGAAGAGCTGAACCTGGCGGTGAACGATACCGTGCGTGAGGTGCTGGCGGATGTGGCGCAGCGCGGTGACGCGGCGCTGCTGGAGTACACGGCGCGCTTTGACCAGCTCGCGGCGCAAACGATGGCGGAGCTTGAGATTTCCCGGGACCGCCTGCACGAGTCGTTGGAACAGATTCCCACGGCTCAGCGCGAAGCGCTGGAGGCGGCTGACTCTCGTATTCGCAGCTATCACGAGCATCAGGTGCAGGACAGCTGGCAGTATCGCGACGAACAGGGCAACTTGCTTGGCCAGCAGATTCGCCCCCTGGATCGCGCCGGCCTCTATGTGCCTGGCGGCAAGGCCAGCTACCCCTCCTCTGTGTTGATGAATGCCCTGCCTGCCAAAGTTGCGGGTGTGGGTGAAATTATCATGGTGGTGCCCGCCCCCGGCGGCGAACTCAATCCCATGGTGTTGGCTGCGGCGGCCATTGCAGGCGTTGACCGGGTATTCACGCTGGGGGGCGCGCAGGCGGTGGGCGCTCTGGCCTATGGGACGGCGACTGTGCCTGCGGTGGATAAAATCGTAGGCCCCGGCAATATCTATGTGGCCACTGCCAAACGCCAGGTGTTTGGCCGCGTGGGCATTGACATGATTGCCGGTCCCTCTGAGATTCTGGTGATCAGCGATGGCAGTACCGATCCTGATTGGGTGGCAATGGATTTGTTCTCCCAGGCCGAGCACGATGAGAATGCCCAGGCGATTTTGTTGTGTCCGGATAGTGCCTATCTCGATCGCGTTGCAGAGGCCATTGATCGGCTGTTACCCGACATGGATCGCCGCGACATTATCCAGGCCTCATTGTCGGGGCGCGGTGCCATGATCAAAACTCGGGATCTGGCGGACGCCGTCGCCATTAGCAACCAGCTTGCGCCAGAGCATCTGGAATTATCCGTGGCAGATCCGGAGCAGTTGCTGCCCGATATCCGCCATGCCGGCGCCATTTTCATGGGGCCTTATACATCTGAATCGCTCGGCGACTACTGTGCCGGCCCCAATCATGTGCTGCCGACCTCGCGCAGTGCGCGATTCTCCTCGCCGCTGGGCGTGTACGATTTCCAGAAGCGCAGCTCGCTGATCATGTGCAGTGAGCAAGGTGTGCAGACGCTGGGAGAAGTGGCTTCTGTACTGGCCCATGGGGAGTCGCTGCAGGCACATGCCCGCAGCGCGGAGCTGCGGCTCAAGAAGTAGCCTTACTATCTGACAGGGCTGGTCTGGCCCTGGACGCCAACCACAGCCCGCAATTCCAGGCTTTGCTGACGGCGCCGGATTGAGATCGCGATGGTGTCACCGGGCCGCAACTGGGCGATGTGGTGCATGGTCTGGCGACCGTCGAGAATCGGGTCGCCGTTAATGTGGGTAATAACATCGCCCTGGGCAAGGCCGGCGCGTTCCGCCGGACTGCTCGCTGCGACATCCATAACCAGCAGGGCCTGGCCTTCACCTTGTACGGGCCGGATTGGGTCCACACTGACGCCCAGCCAGCCGCGGATGACTTCGCCGTATTCAATCAGGTCGTGCATGACAAACGCGGCCATGTTGATGGGAATAGCCAGGCTAATGCCAATGCCTGTTGTGCCCTCGCTATCGCCGCCGCTGGTATAGATCAGGGTGTTAATACCCATTAGCTGGCCGCGGGCATCGATCAGAGCACCTCCCGAGTTGCCCTGGTGTACCGAAGCATCGGTCTGGATATAGTCTTCGTAAGCCGCGTTTGGCTGCAGCCCCCAGCGGCCCAGAGCCGACACAATACCCTGGCTGACGGTGTGTCCAAATCCGAGCGGATTGCCAATGGCCAGTACCACATCGCCCACCTGCAAGCGGTTGGAGTTGCCAGTGGAGATGGGTTTGAGATCCGGCAGGTCAATGCGCAGTACCGCCAGGTCGGTGGCAATATCTGAGCCTACAACCGCCGCGTTTGCGGTGCGGCCATCGTGCAGCAGGACCTGAATGGAATCGGCGCCGGCGATAACGTGGTGATTAGTGAGGATATGGCCTTCGGCGGTCATGATGACGCCTGAGCCCAACGAGCGTTCTATGCGTTCGCGCACGGACTGGGAGGGTGCCAGGACCAGGGCAGAGCGGCGGTCGAGTAACGGTGCGCGCTCGAGAATACGCTTGGCGGTGTAAATGTTCACTACCGATGGACTGGCGTCTTCGACGGCGTTGGCGTAGCTGCTGATAGCCTGCCCCGGTGCGGTGGCGTCACTGGCGGGTAACACCCAGCGATCCAGGATGAGTAAGGCGGCCAGGATGCCGGCGATGGTGGGCCAGGCGATAAATTTCAGGCTCTCTTGCATTGGATTTGTCAGCGCCCCTTCCTGCGGTAAAGTACCGCTTGATTTGCCGTTCGACGATTCGAGTGGTGGGACATTGTATCTGATGCAGCTCGGCTGCGAACAGGATTTGACCAAATGAGCACAACGCTGGACGAACTGCTGGCTTATATCGACACAACCTTGGAGCCTGGGAGGTTTCGCGATTACTGCCCGAACGGATTGCAGGTGCAGGGCCGGGACAAAGTGACCCGGATTGCCTCGGGCGTCACGGCCAATCAGGCCTTACTGGATGCCGCGATCGAATGGGGTGCCGATGCCATATTGGTGCACCACGGCTATTTCTGGAAGGGCGAGTCTGCGCCCGTTGTGGGGATGAAGCGCCGCCGCCTGGGTGCACTGCTGGGCGCCGATGTCAGCTTGCTCGCCTATCACCTGCCGCTGGATGCGCACCCCGAATTGGGCAACAACGCTCGTCTGGGGCAACTGCTGGGGATTGATGGCTTTGAGCCGCTCGACCCGGAGGATCGCCAGGGCGTGGGCAATATCGGCAATTTGCCGGGTGGTCAGACAGCCAGCCAGTTTTGTCGCCAGATTGAGGCGCTCACGGGGCAGGTGCCGCTGCTGATTGGTGAGGCTGACGCGCGTGTCAATCGTGTGGCCTGGTGTACCGGGGCTGCGCAATCCTATATCGATGCCGCCGTGGCCGCGGGTGCGGATTTGTTCCTGACGGGTGAAGTGTCGGAGCCCACGGTGCATACGGCGCGGGAGGAGGGTATTCAGTTTGTCGCCGCCGGTCACCACGCCACCGAGCGTTATGGTGTGCAGGCGTTAGGTGAGCGGCTGGCGCAGGTGTTCTCTATCGAACACCGGTTTATCGATATCGCTAACCCGGTGTGACGCCTAGACCCGCGGGGGGACGGTGGGGGACTCCTCGGCTGCGGTTGCAGTGCGGTCCAAGCCAAACTCTTCGTTCAGCATGCCTTTTTCATCAGGTGATGTTTTTGGCGCGTAGTCCAGGGGTTGTTGAATGTCTGCCAGGTTGGCAGGAATCTCGGCAGGGTCCTGGCTGGCAGCATTCACCATGGCGACTGGCCCCTTGCCCTGGCACAGGTCGCTGGCGCCCTTGGCGAGATGATTGTGCACATCGCGATAGCTGCTGGTAAGTTGGTTAAGCAGCTGTGCCGTCTCTGAAAAGTGCTCGACCACTTCGTCTTCGTACACTTTCTTGTCTTGCAGAACCTGGTCCAGTTTGCGCTCTACTTCACGGTGTTTCTGGCCGGCAGGAGAGGAGCGGCGACCGATGAGCAGGCCTGCGGCCAGGCCGGCAATCAGTGCTGCTGCGGCAGCGGCAATTACAATAGTCAGGTCGTACACAAATCAATCCTCTTGCCAACATCCCGCCTGAAGCGCGGGCCGCCAGTATACAAGGATTGCCTGAGTCGCCAAAGGGTCTGACCACATTGCCCCCCAGAAGGACGCGCTCGCGCTGCGCACGTGGCGGTTTGTCAAAGGGCGTGCATTGCCAACGGCAGGCGCGGTGGGTAAAGTGTGCCGCCAAATTTCAGCCGGTATTGTCATGTCTACACCCTGGCAGCGCTATCAGTCAGATCTCCAGCGGGAGGGGTTTAGTCACGACCCTGCCCAGGAGGAGGCCGTACGCCTGTTGCAGGACCTTTACGAGCGCCTGGTGGCGCGCTATCAGCAGCGCGAAACCGGTCTGGGCAGCTTTATCCGGCGCCTGCGCAAGCAGCCATTGGAGCCGGAGATCGGCCTTTATCTGTGGGGCGGGGTGGGGCGCGGCAAGACCTATCTCGTCGACACGTTTCACGACAGCCTGCCTTTTGAGCGCAAACTCAGAATCCACTTTCATCGCTTCATGCAGCGCGTTCACATTGAGCTGACGCAGCTGGAGGGCGAAAAAAATCCGCTCGAAATCGTCGCGGATCGCCTGGCAGAGGAGGCGATCGTAATCTGCTTCGACGAGTTTTTTGTCACCGACATTGGCGATGCGATGATTCTGGGAGGGCTCATGGAGGCCCTGTTTGCCCGTGGCGTCAGCCTGGTGGCGACTTCCAATATTGTCCCTGAGAACCTCTATGAGAACGGCCTGCAGCGCCAGCGTTTCCTGCCCGCGATTGCGCTGGTCCAGAAATACACCAAGGTGGTGAACGTCGACGCGGGTATCGACTACCGGCTGCGCACGTTGCAGCAGGCCGAGTTGTATCACTATCCATTGGATCAGGCGGCAGATCTCAGTTTGCGCAGTAGTTTTGAGGCCCTGGCGGTAGAGCCGGGTAAGCATTGGGAGCGTATCGAGATCAACGGCCGCTATCTGACCGTGCGCTGTCTTGCCGACGATGTGGCCTGGTTCGAATTTGCCGAACTTTGTGACGGGCCGCGCTCCCAGAACGACTACATCGAGCTGGCACGTATTTTCCATGCGGTGCTGCTGTCCGGCGTGCCCCGGTTTACCTCGGATCTGAACGATCAGGCCCGCCGCTTTATCAATCTGGTGGATGAGTTCTACGATCGCAATGTGAAGCTGGTGCTTACCGCACAAGCCCCGCTGCTGGAGCTCTATGCCAGTGGCAGCCTGGAGTTTGAGTTCCAGCGCACTCAGTCACGTTTGCAGGAGATGCAGTCTCACGAGTATCTGGCCCGTGAGCACCGGCCCTAGGCCCCGTCCCATTGGGGAATCGGCGGAGTGTGAAAATTCCCACAAACGTCCGCCGATAGGTGCCGATAAGTCGCGAAATAACTTCGATTTTCTGCTTGAAAAGGATGGGGGCAGCGGGTAGTATTCGCGCTCTCGAAATTGGAGCCCTCCAAGAGGCGGTTATTCTCATGAAAACTTATAGTGCCAAAGCAGAAGACGTATCCCGCGACTGGTTCGTGGTGGATGCCTCTGACAAAACCCTGGGGCGCCTGGCAAGTGAAATTGCGCATCGTTTGCGCGGCAAGCACAAGGCCGAATACACACCTCACGTAGACACTGGCGATTACATCGTCGTGATCAATGCGGAAAAGGTTCGTGTAACCGGCGCCAAGGCGACCGACAAGATTTACCACAGCCACACTGGTTACCCCGGTGGTCTGAAGTCCATCTCTTTTGAAAAGCTGATCGACAAGGCCCCTGAGCGCGTTATCCAGGGTGCAGTTAAAGGCATGCTGCCGCGTAACCCGCTGGGCCGCGCCATGTTCAAGAAGCTGAAAGTGTACGCGGGCAGCGAGCATCCGCACGCCGCACAACAGCCGCAAGCACTTAATATCTAACGGGTTTTATTATGTCAGCTACTCAATATTACGGAACCGGTCGCCGCAAGACCTCTACTGCACGGGTTTTCTTGCAGTCTGGTGCCGGTAACATCACCATCAACAAGCGTCCGCTGGACGAGTACTTCGGCCGCGAAGTGGCACGCATGATCGTGCGCCAGCCGCTGGAGCTGGTTGAGATGAACGACAAGTTCGACGTCAACGTGACCGTTGCAGGCGGCGGCAGCTTCGGCCAGGCCGGTGCGATTCGCCACGGCATCACCCGCGCGCTGATGGAGTACGATGAGTCTCTGCGCGGCACCCTGCGCGGTGCGGGCTACGTGACTCGCGACGCTCGTGAGGTTGAGCGTAAGAAGGTCGGTCTGCGCAAAGCGCGAAAGCGTCCTCAGTTCTCCAAGCGTTAATTCGCTTGTCGGTCCGGATTCGGGCCGAGACAGGATTCGAAACGTCCGCTCCCGGATGGGAGTGGACGTTTTTTTATGCCCACGTATTGCATAATTGATTAGGGCCAATTCACACCGTAAAACGCTTAAGAATCAAGGCGCTTACCTTGTAACAAAGGGCCAAAATCCGTACTATTTGCACGATTTTGTGAGGCGCGGATTTCGGGGCGACATTTCCCACGCCCGCCCGCGTCAAACCTAGGGGAGAAAAGCATGAGTAGTGATGGCGTAAACACCGGCAGGAGAAAGTTCCTGACGGCTGCCACCAGTGTGGTGGGCGCTGCCGGCGCAGTGGGCATAGCTGTGCCTTTTCTGGGTTCCTGGAACCCGTCAGCCAAGGCGAAAGCCGCCGGCGCGCCTGTTAAGGCAGACATCGGCAAGCTCGAGCCGGGCCAGATGGTAGTGGTCGAGTGGCGAGGTAAGCCCGTGTATGTCATGCACCGGACACCCGAGCAGGTCGCGGACCTTCCTAAGCTCGACGGCATTTTGAAGGATCCCCAGTCCGAGATCTCCGAACAGCCCGCCTACATCGGCGGTGTTGATCGCTCACTGCGTCCGGAAATTCTCGTGGTTGTTGGTCTGTGCACGCACCTGGGCTGTGCGCCCAAATTCCGTCCTGAAGTCGGCGCAGCCGATCTCGGCGGCGATGACTGGCTGGGCGGTTTCTTCTGTCCTTGTCACGGTTCCAAATTTGACCTGGCGGGGCGCGTCTATTCAGGCGTACCGGCTTCCGCCAACCTTGTGGTTCCCCCGTATTCCTTCGAGGGTGACAACGTCCTTGTAATCGGCGTGGATACGGAGGCTGCCTGATGATCAATATGCTTGTTGGATTGCGTGACTGGGTTGATGAGCGTCTGCCTATCATGCGCGCGTGGGACACCCACATGGGCAAATACTACGCGCCCAAAAACTTTAACTTCTGGTATTTCTTCGGGGTCCTGTCCCTGTTGGTACTCGTCAACCAGCTGCTCACCGGTATCTGGCTGACCATGAACTACACCCCCAGCGCGGAAGACGCGTTCGCCTCTGTCGAATACATCATGCGCGATGTCGATTACGGCTGGATTCTGCGCTATATGCACTCCACCGGGGCCTCGGCCTTCTTTGTGGTGGTGTACCTGCATATGTTCCGCGCACTGTTATACGGATCGTATAAGAAGCCGCGCGAACTGATCTGGATCTTCGGCATGCTGATCTTCGTGGTCCTGATGGCTGAGGCTTTCGTGGGTTATGTGCTGCCCTGGGGCCAGATGTCCTACTGGGGAGCCCAGGTTATTATTTCGCTGTTTGGCGCGATCCCGGTTGTCGGTGAAGACATTGTGACCTGGATTCGCGGTGACTACCTGATTTCCGGCGCTACCCTGAACCGCTTCTTCGCCCTGCACGTGGTGGCGTTGCCCATCGTGCTGCTGGCCCTGGTAGTACTGCACCTGCTGGCGCTGCATGAGGTGGGTTCCAACAATCCCGATGGTGTGGATATCAAGAAGCACAAAGACGAAAATGGGGTGCCTCTGGACGGCGTTGCCTTCCACCCCTACTACACCGTTCACGATCTGCAGGCGATTGCGGTGTTCCTGTTCATTTTCTGTGCGGTGATGTTCTTCCTGCCGGAAATGGGTGGTTTCTTCCTCGAGTTCGCGAACTTTGAGGAGGCCAATGGTCTTAAGACGCCCGAGCACATTGCCCCGGTCTGGTATTTCACTCCATTCTACTCGGTGCTGCGTGCAGTACCGGACAAGTTCTGGGGCTTCGTGGCGTTTGCTGCTTCAGTCGCTATTCCTTTCCTGCTGCCCTGGCTGGACCGCAGCCCGGTACGCTCCTGGCGCTACCGCGGCAACATCACCAAAGTGATGCTGGTGCTGTTTGTGGCTTGTTTCTTGATCCTGGGCGTTCTCGGCGTTCGTTCAGTGACCGATGGTCGTACTGTCCTGGCGCAGATTTGCTCGGTGTTCTACTTCGCGTTCTTCCTGCTGATGCCGATCTGGTCGTCTATGGACAAGACCAAGCCTGTGCCCGAGCGTATTACTACCGATGGCGGTATTGGCTTCTGGGGCAGCATGGGCGGTCTGGCGCTGATTATGGCGTTGACAATTCTGCCGCTCAAGGCCGTGGGTGCCGAATCCGCTTTTAACTGTGGCGAGATCGAATGTGATGAGTTTGTCGTCGATCTGGAGGACAAAGCTTCCCTGCAAAATGGCGCCAAGCTGTACATGAACTACTGCATGGGCTGTCACTCTCTGCAGTACTCGCGTTATAACCGTGTGGCTGACGATCTGGGCATTCCCGCTGACCTGATGGAAGCGAACCTGATGTTCGATCCCGCCAACAAAATCGGCGATCTGATGGAAAATGCCATGGACGACGGTACCGCCAAGGTCTGGTTTGGTGCGACCCCGCCGGATCTGACGCTTGTGGCACGTGCGCGCTCTTCGATAAGCCGTACGGGCCCGGAGTGGCTGTACACTTACCTGCGTAATTTCTACCGGGATGACAGCCGCCCCTATGGCGTCAACAACCGCGTATTCAAGGATGTGGGTATGCCCCACGTCATGCTTGAAATGCAGGGCATGCAGGAGTGTGCCATGGGGCCGGTCAAGGCCAGCAACGGCGGCATTAAGCGCGATCCGCTCACAGGCGAGAATATTCTCGAGGATCCCTGTGGCTCCTGGTCCATCGCTGAGCCCGGCACATCGACGCCAGAAGAGTTCGATGCGGCCATTTACGACCTGGTGAATTTCCTGGCTTATACAGCCGAGCCAATGGCAATGGAGCGCAAGCGCACCGGCGTCTTTGTACTGCTATTCATCGTACTGTTCTTTGTCTTCGCCTGGTTGCTCAACCGCGAATACTGGAAAGACGTACACTGATCCTGAGCAATCGCACTGCAGCAGCGTGGCGGGACGCCACGCTGCGTTTTTGTTTCTAGCTTATTTAAAGAGGAATTTTCCATGGGTGTTGTGGCAAAGCGGTCTTCAATGACCTTTTTCTCGGACCCCACCAGTCACTACAGCCACCGGGTACGCATTGTCCTGGCGGAGAAAGGCGTGACCGTGGACCTGATTGAATCCGACTCGGCACACCCCCCTGCGGAGCTGTCCGAACTGAACCCCTACAACAGCCTGCCGACGCTGCTGGATCGCGACCTGGTGTTGTACGAATCCAAAGTGATGATGGAATACCTGGACGAGCGCTTCCCGCACCCGCCGCTGTTGCCGGTGTACCCGGTGGCTCGCGCCGAGAGCCGTCTGCTGATTCACCGCATCGAAAAAGACTGGTGCGCGCTGGTGGATGCTATCCAGCACACCCGCAGTGAAAATGTGATCAAGAAGTCCACCAAGGAACTGAAGGAAAGCATCACCGCTATTGCGCCGATTTTTGCCGAGAAGCCCTTCTTCATGAGCGAAGAGTTCACCCTGGTGGATTGCTGCATTGCCCCCATTTTGTGGCGCCTGCCTTCCCTGGGTGTGGATATCCGCAATACAAAGCAGACCAAGCCGCTGTTTACCTATATGGATGCACTGTTCAATCGCGAGTCCTTCCAGGAAAGCCTTTCCGAGCAGGAACGGGAAATGCGCTCCTGAGGGAGCGCCAGTCTCTGCTCGATATCACGCCAGGATGACACCTAGTCGCCCCTACATCATGCGCGCACTCTACGAGTGGATCGTGGACAATAGCTGCACGCCCTATATTCTCGTCGATGCCACCATGGAGGATGTTTCGGTGCCCGAGCAGTATGTTAAGGACGGTCAGATTGTTCTCAATATATCGCCGACAGCGGTGATGGACCTGGACATGAGCAATGATGCCGTGGTCTTTAATGGTCGCTTCGGGGGTGTGGCTACCGATGTCTATGTGCCGGTGACGGCTGTGGTGGGTATCTACGCTCGAGAGAACGGCCAGGGTATGGTGTTTGAGTCGGAAGAGCCGCCGGAAGACGATCCCACACCGCCCGAAGACACACCACCGGAACCCTCCGGTAAGCCCGAGGGGCGCCCCTCGCTGAAAATCGTCAAGTAAGCACGCCCTGCGACGGGGCGTGCCGGCGACGCTTAATCGATGAGCTCAAACAGTTTTACTACTTTCTGCACGCCACCAATATCGGATGCCTCTGCCGCAATGCGCTCGGCTTCTTCGCGGGTGGCCAGACCCATAAGATAAACCACGCCGTTCTCGGTCACCACCTTGACGCGGTTCCCCTGGATATCGGTATTGCCCAGCAGGAATGATTTCACTTTAGTGGTTATCCAGGTGTCTGACGTGCGGGTCATGCCTGAACTGGGCGCCGAAATTTCCAATTCATTGTAGATGCGTCGCACACCACGAATCTCGCGGACCACATCCGTTGCCTTGCTTTTGAGTGCCTCGGAGGCGACCTGGCCGACCAGCAAAACGTAACCGTTGTAGCTGACGATGTTCAGGTGGGCATTGTCAAAGGCTTCATCGGCGGCGTGGATATTCACCCTGGCTTTGGTCTCTATGCTGTCGTCTTCAATCAGGCGGCCCCAGGTGCGCTCGCCCTGATCCTCCTCGATGGTGTTGGATTCCATAGAAGCGAGCATGTGGCCGCAACCGGCTAGGCTTAGCAGCGAGGACAGGAAGAGGCATTGCAGCAGGCGTTGGGTCATGAGTGTCCGATTCCGAATAAATTAGCTTCAATGAGTTGGCAAAGTGTCTGTAGCACCATGGTGTGTAATTCGACCACGGTGCGCCGGCAGGTTCCGTTCACCGCAATGGAAAAGTGCGCATCGGCCAGAGCGGCGCCAGCGCACAGTGTCAGGCTGGTCATGCCGCGATCGTTGGCGCAGCGCAGTGCCTCTAGTATGGCTGGGTCCGGATCGAGGCTGCTGCTGATGGCAAGCAGTACGTCGCCTTCCTGTCCCAGGGCACGCAAGCTGTGGCTGAATCGCCCTGCGGCAGGAATGCTTCCGGGGATGCTGTTGTCGGTACAGATGTTCAGCGCAGGTAGTGCCGGGCGCTCTTCGCCGACGCTGTAGAGCAGGCTGGTGCAGAGCAGCTGGGCGAGGGCGGCGTCCACGCCGCTGCCACAGCTGATAATTTTGCGGTCCTGCAGTAGCGCCTGGGTCGATAGTTCGGCGGCACTGGCGATGGGGTCGGCGAGCTGATCCACCGACATGGCGGCGCTCTCGAGTGTGCCCTGAAAGCGTTCAGCAATGATCTGGTAGTGGTCCACGGGTTCTCTTTCTCTGCGATTGGCGCCGCGTTTTAGAAGGCCGAACGAATCCAGCGAACGGCGGGGTTATCGGGGGATTGTCGCGGCTCAATGGCAACCACGTCAAATCTGCAGTGCACGGCCGTGGTTTGATAGCGTTGCAATAGGTAGTGGAGAGCGGTTCTGCGCAGCTTGTCTTGCTTTCGCTGATCGACCGACTCGGGGGCGCGGGCGTAACGTGAGATGCTGCGCGCACGGACTTCAACAAAGACCAGCTGGCCGCGGTCACATGCTATGAGGTCGATTTCGCCCAGCTTGCAGCGATAGTTTCTGCTCACTATCTGCAACCCCTTTTGCTCTAGCCAGTGGGCTGCCCATTGTTCGTAACTGTCCCCGAGAGATTTCATCTCAAAGGGATTCTAGTCAGCGCGGTGTCACCCTGCCTCTATCAAATTCAGCCGGCACCAGCTCGCGTTCAATCTGTAGCTGCGGGTTGAGGCTGAGCAGGCCCGTGTTGCCGCGAATTAGCAGATCAGGGCCAGCCTGGAGTTGCAGGAATCTTGATTGCAACAGATAAGCATCCACACCCAGTGCGTTCAGGCGGGGGTAGGCGTTGTTGCCGCCGTCTGCCAGTTCTGCCTGAAGCGCAGGACTTGAGCCCAGTAACCAGGGGAGTTCGACCAGGTTCAGGCCGTTGAGGTCCCGGTCGCGTTCGTCGGGGCTGCCGTGGTAGACGCTCGATGTGGCGTAAACCGGCAGTGCGCCAGCGTAGTGGAAGGCCAGCAACGGTTTAAGCGAGCGGGCTTCTGCGGCATTGCGTGCCAGCAGGAAGATGGCGTCGACATCCTCGCGGCGGCGCGGGGTAAATTCCACCGGTTCTGCGAGCATGTCACGGATCTGGCGTCGACGGGCCTCGCTGCTGGCGATGCCCAGGCCGTTCTTGATGCTGACGGAATAATCGTCCTGGCCGGTGTATGCAATGGCACTGCTAAAGCTGCCCCCCAGTGTCTGCCAGCGCTCGCGCAGGGCCTGCTCCATTTTGTCGCCCCATGCCCCGGCCGGCCGCAGTAGTAACGCGCGGCGGGCGCCATCGCCAAATGCCACCTCTGCGATTTGGGCTGCCTCGTCCTCGGGCGCCAGGGCGAACTGGATCAGGGCGCTATCGCCCGGTGGCAGGGCGCCGTCCATCTGGTTGAGAGCCAGTACGGGAACGGGACGCGAGGGTGACAGAGCAAGTTCGGCGACCGCGTTTTTGCTCAGTGGGCCGACCACCATGCCGGCGCCGCCAGTGACGGCGGCCTGATAGGCTTCGGAGATCGTCGCGTACCGGTCACTGTCAATAATCCGCACCTCGTAGGGCGCGGCATTGCCCTTGCGCGCCGTGAAATAGCTCGCCAGATAGCCGTCCCGAACGGCTTTTCCTGCAGGGGCGAGACGCCCGGACAGCGGGAGCATCAGTGCTACCTGTGAAGGTGCGGCGGGTGTGCCCTGCAGGTATTGCAGTCCGCCGGGCAGCGGCGAACCCGCGGGATGGGCGGGGTAGGTGGATTGCCACTGCGGCAGTTCGCTGGCGATGTGGGTGGGATCCTGGTTGGCAATCGCTGCCAGGGCCAGCCATCCGCGCCATTCGGTCTCGATGCTGGCGGCGGCCGCTTGTTCAATGTCCGTTGCTTTCACGCGCATCAAGTCGTGCCAGACACTGCGTTTCAGGGCGGGCTGGTCGGCGCTGGGCGCGATGGCGATTAACTGGGTGCCCAGTTGGGCGCTGGTGAGGTGGTCGCGCTGTAGGTCGAGTAAGTGGCGGCGAAAGTTGTAGACACGATAGGTAATAGCGGGGTGAACGCCGGGGGAGGCCGCTTGGTTCAGCAGCGAAAGTGCCCGGTCCTCTTCGCCGCGCATGTGCGCTATGCGCGCCTCGAGATAGTCCCAGAGTGCCTTGTCGTTTGTGCCCAGCGGTTCTTCCGACAGCGGGGCGAGTGTAGTTTCTGCGACCATCCACTCGCGGCGGGCCAGCGCCGCCTCCGCTACGCGAAACTCAGCATCGAAAGCACTGGGGGGCATGTTCAGTTCCTTCATGCCGGGCGTTATCTCAATGGTGGGTCCGGCCGTCGTGGAAGTCTCTTGCGGCTGCGGGCCGGCGCACGCGATTAACAGCGCGGACAGGGCGGCACCGAGTCCGGTTTTACAACGACGCCAACGGGGGGATTGAGTTGCTCTCATGCTATGCTGCACCGATTGAATTCTGGCAAGCCTGCCACAGAGTGCGGCGGCACGCGATAGTATAAGGGGTATTTGTGGACACCGGGTTGTATATTGTTGCAACACCCATCGGTAATCTCGGCGACATGGGGCAGCGGGCGATAGAGGTATTGGCGGGCGCTGACCTGATCGCCGCCGAAGATACGCGGCACAGCGCCAGGCTGTTGCAGCACTTTGGGGTGACCACGCCTGCTATCCCCTATCACGAACACAGTGGTGACCGTACCCCCGAGCGGATCATGCAAACCCTCGCTGAAGGTGGTGCGGTGGCGCTGATCTCCGATGCCGGTACGCCGCTGATTTCTGACCCGGGGTATCGTCTGGTCAGGGACGTACAGTCTGCGGGTTACCCGGTCGTCGCAATTCCCGGTCCCTGTGCAGCGATCGCCGCGCTCAGTGCTTGCGGTCTGCCCACTGATCGCTTCCGTTTTGAAGGCTTTCTGCCCGCCCGAGCCGGCCCTCGGGAGCAGCGGTTGCAGTGCCTGGTGGACGAATCAGCCACGCTGGTGTTTTACGAGGCGCCGCACCGCGTCCTTGAAGTGCTCGGGGCAATGGCGGCGGTGTTCGGGGAAGAGCGTGAGGCGGTACTGGTGCGCGAGCTGACCAAAACCTTTGAGACTTTGCGCCGGGCGCCGCTAGCTGAGTTGGAGGCGTTTGTTGCGAGCGACGCCAATCAGCAGAAAGGTGAAATTGTCTTAGTGATTGCCGGCCGCGATGAGCGCGATGTCACCCTGGATGCGGCCACGGCGAAGTTGCTGCAGCGTCTGGCCGAGGAAATGCCCGGCAAAAAAGCCGCTGCTATCGTTGCGGAGCACACGGGGCTCAGAAAACGTGAACTCTATGACTATTTACTTGCGCAGAAGGGATAGGTAGTCTTCGCCGCGAGTCGGTTGGGCGATCGCTCTTCACCTGGTGGAGGGAGGAAAGTCCGGGCTCCACAGGGCAGGGTGCCAGATAACTTCTGGGGGGCGCGAGCCTACGGAAAGTGCAGCAGAAAGGAAACCGCCTCTGCGTGCAGAGGTAAGGGTGAAAAGGTGCGGTAAGAGCGCACCGCGCGGCTGGTAACAGGCGCGGCGATGGTAAACCCCACTCGGAGCAAGACCAAATAGGAACTCGTGTGCCGCGGCCCGCGGTGGGTTCGGGTAGGTCGCTTCAGGCAGCTGGTGACAGTTGTCGCAGATGAATGGTCGTCCACGACAGAACCCGGCTTACAGACCGACTCGCTTACTGAAGCCCCCCGACCTGCCGGTCGGGGGGGTTCTTCATCTTTGTCACCCGGTTTTTATGGCCTCTTATTCCGATTGGAAATAAAGAAACTCCCTTAGATGAAAAACTAACCTGTAACTTAAAGTAAATCATTAAGTATTCGAGTTAGGGGGCTGTTTTCTAAAAATATTTAACTTGATAAATCTCGTTTTTCTCGTTGAAATCGTTCGTAAAGGCTTGAATTTACTGCGTTTTTTCTGGGAGGGCGCGGTTGACCTACTCCATCTGCAGGCCTATAGTGTCGAAAAGTGGGAATAAGTGGATAAATCTGTCTTTTTGTGGATCAAAAGGACGGTGGAGTGGGGAAGCACGCCGTGTTTCGTGGAGTACAGCACATATCAATGGATGCGAAAGGACGCCTGGCAATGCCGGCGCGTCAGCGCGAGCCGTTGCTGTCCCAGTGCGAAGGCAAAATTGTTGTCACCATTGATACCCAAACCGCCTGTTTGGCGGTCTATCCCCTGCCAGAATGGGAGCGCATCGAGCGCGAAATCCAGGCGTTGCCGGCTCTGAAGCCCGCAATCAAACGTTTCCAGCGCCTGGTACTCGGCTATGCCACCGATATTGACCTGGATGCCAGTGGGCGCATGTTGCTGCCCCAGTCCCTGCGCGACTACGCCGAGCTGGAGAAAAAGCTCGTGCTGGTCGGGCAGGGCAACAAGATGGAGATCTGGTCTGAAGCATTGTGGATGGCCGAACGGGAGCAGGCGCTGGCGGATGCAGGTCCGCTAACCGAGGTTCCCGACGAATTATTGTCGCTGACACTGTAGGTGGCCAGCATGCATCTGACAGTACTGCTACGAGAGGCAACTGACGCTCTGGTAACGGCGCCCAGTGGTTTCTACGTCGATGGCACTTTTGGCCGCGGTGGACACAGCCGCGCGGTGCTGGACTGTCTAGCCGACGACGGCCGGCTGTTAGGTGTTGATAAAGATCCCGTCGCGATTGACTCCGCTCGAGAGCTCGCAACCACTGACTCCCGCTTCAGCTTCTATCACGGCTCATTTGCCGACCTCCCTTCCCACTTGCACGAGATCGGCGCTGACCAGGTCGATGGTATTCTCGTGGATCTCGGCGTTTCCAGCCCCCAATTGGACGAGGCCGATCGCGGCTTCAGCTTCCTGCATGACGGCCCACTCGACATGCGTATGGATACCACATCCGGTCAAACTGCTGCCGAGTGGCTAATGTCTGCCGAAGAGCAGGATATCGCCCGGGCGCTTAAGGAGTACGGCGAGGAGCGTTTTGCCAAGCGTATCGCAGCGGCGATTGTCGCGGCTCGGCAAGAAGCGCCCCTGACCACCACAGGCCAGCTGGCGCGTATCGTCAGCGAGGCGAACCCCCGCTGGGAGAAGCACAAGCATCCTGCAACACGGGCGTTTCAGGGCATTCGCATTCAGGTGAATCGTGAGTTGGACGATCTGCGTGATCTGCTCGACGGCGCGCTCGATGTGTTGAGAGTCGGCGGGCGCCTGGTCGTGATCAGCTTCCACTCGCTGGAAGATCGCATGGTCAAGCGCTACATGCGCGATATGGCTCGCGGCGAGCAGTTGCCTCCGGGCGTTCCGGTCACCGATGCGGCACTGAATCGCCGTATGAAGTTGGTTGGCAAGGCCGTGAAGGCCAGCGCGGATGAGTTGGGCGAGAACGTCAGGGCGCGCAGCGCGGTCATGCGTGTGGCGGAGAAAATCGCATGAGCCCGCGAGTCAAAGGCAAGAAGATGATGACCGCCGCCGTGAGTGGCCAGGCACCTGCCCGGCGTGCAACGCTGTTCTGGGGCAATTTGGTGCTGGCCGTCCTGGTATTGGGCTCAGCTTTTGCCGTAATTCATTCGACGCACGCCTGTCGTGATCTGTATACCCACTTGCAGGCGCTGGAGGCGCGTCAGTGGCATCTGCAGGAAGACTACGGACGTCTGCTGCTCGAGGAGAGCACCTGGGCATCACATTATCGGGTTGAGAAAGTGGCGCGATCCGAGCTGAAAATGGCTGAGCCTGATCTGGCTCGCTATGAAGTGGTGGGTCGATGAAAACGGCCAGGAAGAAGTCTGTGCCTGCGGCGATCTCCATGTGGCGCCTGTATCTGGTTGCCTTTGCGTTGCTGTGCATGGCGGTGGTGCTGATTGGGCGGGTGCTGTCACTGCAGATTCTCGATACAGAGCGCGGCTACTCGTTCCTGCAGAATCAGGGGGATGCTCGCTCATTGCGCAGTGCCGAAATCCCCGCCTATCGCGGTGTGATTACCGATCGCCACGGCGAGCCTCTGGCGGTAAGCACACCGGTGGTGTCTATCTGGGCCAATCCGCGTCACCTGGATAGAGAGCGCCTGCCCGAACTTGCCGCAGCATTGGGGATGAGTCTGTCCTCCCTGCGCGAGCGGGTGGCGAGGTATGAAGGTAAGCAGTTTATGTACCTGGCTCGTCACCGCGTACCCCATGAGGCGCGCGAGATTCTTGCCAAGCGTATTGCCGGTGTTTATGGCGAGCGGGAATACCGCCGCTTCTACCCCGCAGGTGAGGTGGCCGCGCAGTTGGTGGGCTTTACCAACCTTGACGATGAAGGCATTGCCGGTATGGAGGTGGCTTATGACGAGCACCTTCGCGGCGTGCCGGGCAAGAAGAAGTACATCAAGGATCTGAAGGGGCAGATGGTCCGCGATATCGGCGTCGTGCAGCCTGCCCGTCCGGGCAAGCCGCTGCGCTTGAGTATCGACCTGCGCTTACAGCATCTTCAGCATCGCGAGCTGGCCAAGGCCGTGACGGCAGCGGGTGCAGAGAGCGGCACGGTGGTGACGCTGGACGCGCATACCGGTGAAGTGTTGGCCATGGTGAACTACCCGGTCTTCAACCCCAATAGCCGTAAGAACATGAAGGGCGGCACCACGCGCAACCGGGCGGTAACGGATACCTATGAGCCAGGGTCGACCATGAAAACCCTGACGCTGGTGGCCGCCCTGGAAAGCGGCCTATATACCACCGAGACCATGATTGATACTTCGCCCGGTTGGATTCGGGTGGGGCCAAAGACCTATCCAGACCCGCGCAACTATGGCGATATCAGCCTCTCGCGGGTCATCGAGAAATCCAGCCAGGTGGGCGTGACCAAGCTGGCGGTCGAGCTGGGGCATGAGCCTATCTGGGAAGTCTTTAGTCGCTTCGGTATCGGCCAGCCCCTGGGTACAGGCTTCCCCGGCGAAAGCGCAGGCCTGCTGCCAAACCGCCCGCGCTGGTATTCGACCGAGAAAATTTCCCTGGCCTTTGGTTACGGCATTACTGCAACACCTTTGCAATTGGCCCGCGCTTACAGTGCCTTCGCCAATAATGGCGTGATGCAGGAAGTGTCCTTGCTGGCCCACGATGGTGTACCCGAAGAGGGTGTACAGGTGGTAAGCCCCGATGTGGCCGCCCAGGTGCTGACAGTATTGGGGCGGGTCACTGGTGACAATGGTACTGCGCGCAAGGCGCGTGTGGCCGGTCACCAGGTCGGCGGAAAGACCGGCACGGTTCACAAGGTGGGTCCGCAGGGGTATGTCGACAACGCCTACGTGGCGCTGTTTGCCGGCGTTGCACCGGTCGACGATCCCCGGGTGGTCACCGTGGTGGTGATTAACGATCCGCAGGGCGAATCCTACGGCGGTGGTGCTGCAGCAGCGCCGGTCTTCTCCGCTGTGACCCAGGGTGCGCTGCGCCTGCTGGGTGTGACTCCGACTGAACTGCCCGAAGAAGTGGCCGTTGCCGGCGCCGGGCGCGGAGGTGCAGCGTGATGGGGCTGGCTGAGCTCATTGCAAGCCCTGGCTGCGAGGGTGGGGCAACTGCGGTGCGCGGCATTGAGCTGGATAGCCGTAAAGTCCAGCCAGGCGATGTATTTCTGGCGATGCCGGGCGAACTGCACGACGGCCGGCAGTTTATTGAGCAGGCTGTGGCCAACGGCGCTAGCGCAGTGATTGCCGAGCCGCCGGTGGCCGGTTTTGTAGATGCAGTGCCGGTGCCGCTGGTTGAGCTGCCGGAATTGCAGCAGGAGTCCGGTTACCTGGCGGCGAGATTCTTCGGTGAGCCTTCAAGCGCGTTGCACATGGTGGGCGTCACGGGTACCAACGGTAAGACCACAACCAGTCGTCTGGTGGCGCAACTGATGAGGGCGCTGGGTAAACCCTGTGGCGTGATTGGTACGCTGGGAGCAAGCCTGGAAGATGGCGTGGCGCAGGGCGGTAATACCACGCCGGATGCCGTGTCACTGCAGCGCCAGTTGGCGGCCTGGGTCGACGAGCAAGTGCTTGCCGTATGTATGGAAGTGTCTTCGCATGCGCTGGTGCAGGGTCGGGTGAATGGCGTGGCCTTTGAGACAGCGGTCTTCACTAATCTTTCGCGCGACCACCTCGACTACCACGGGAGCATGGAAGCCTACGGGCGGGCCAAGCTGGCCTTATTCGACACCGACGGCCTGCGCCAGGTGCTGGTGAATGCAGATGATCCGTTCTCTGCCCGTATTCTTGATGTCATAGGGCCTGACGTGCAGGCCTACCGCTACTCCTTACAGGATGCCTCCGCTGACGTTGTCATCGAGCAGACAGGCTTTGCGAATGGTCGTGTCCATGGCCGTATGCGCACGCCCTGGGGCGAGGGTGACTTCGCCAGCCCGTTGGTCGGTCACTTCAATCTCTCCAACCTGGCTGCTGCAGTGGCAGCGGTGGTGCTGGCGGGAGAAGAGCTGGAACACGTACTTGCTGCCGTGGCCGATCTGCAACCTGTTCCCGGACGCATGCAGGCCATCGAAAACTCGCTGGGTTTTCAGGTAGTGGTGGATTACGCGCACACGCCCGATGCCCTGGAGCAGGCGCTGGTGGCACTGCGCCCCTACGTAAGCGGCCAGCTCATCACCGTATTTGGCTGCGGCGGCGACCGTGATCCCGGCAAGCGCCAGGTGATGGGGCGCATAGCCTGTGCCCGCTCCGACCGGGTGGTTGTCACCAGTGATAACCCCCGAGGCGAGGATCCCGCTGCCATCCTGGCGGATATTGAAACCGGATGCAGCGGCAAATACATGTTGGAAGTGGATCGCAAAAAGGCTATCGATGCTGCCGTTGGTCTGGCCCGGCCTGGCGACTGTGTGGTGATTGCCGGCAAGGGGCACGAGGACTACCAGATTATTAACGGTGAAAAATTGTATTTCTCTGATGAGGCCGAGGCCCGCAGTGCGCTGCAAATGAGGGCCTCAGTATGATGCGGGCCTATAGCCTCAGTGAGTTGCGCGAACCCCTGCAGGCAACACTGCAGGGCGAGGATTGCACTATCGAAGGCGTATCCACCGATAGCCGCGATATAGCCGCCGGCGATTTGTTTGTTGCCCTCAAGGGTGAAAATTTTGACGGCCATGACTATCTCGAGCGCGCTGCCAATAGCGGAGCTATTGCGGCGCTGGTAATTGATAGCGCCGACGTGTCGATGCCCTGCCTGACGGTGGCTGATACCGAGCGTGGCCTGGGCTTGTTGGGAGCCTATAACCGCGCCCAGTTCGATGGCCCGCTGGTGGCGATCACCGGCAGTTCCGGTAAGACCACGGTCAAAGGCATTGTGCAGTCGGTATTGTCGCAGCGGGGTGAAACCCTGGCGACAGACGGCAACTTTAACAACGAAATCGGTGTACCCCTGACGCTGCTGCGTTTAACGCCGTCGGCGGAGTTTGCGGTGGTGGAAATGGGCGCGGCAGGCAAGGGTCATATTCGCTGGCTGTGTGACATTGGTCGGCCAACGGTATCGGTGCTGCTTAACGCCATGCCTGCCCACCTGGATGGTTTTGGCAGTGTCGAGCAGGTCGCTGACGCCAAGGCGGAAATCTACGATGGTCTGGATGGTGCAGGTGTCGCGGTGATTAATGCGGATCAACCCTGGGCAGACAGCTGGCGTCAGCGTGCCGCACAGGCGCGGGTTGTCGACTACTCCATCGTTTCCGGTGCGGCTGATGTCAGTCTCGTTCAAGCGCGCTCTCGCGGCATCGAGGGCAGTGAATTGCGGATTTCCACGCCCCGGGGCGAGTTCGATACAACCATTGCATTGCCGGGTGAACACAACCACAGCAATGCCCTGGCCGGTGTTGCGGTTGGTCTGGCCTGCGGGTTGAGTCTGGATGAAATCGCGGCCGGTATCGCTGCGGTGCAGCCTGTGTCAGGCCGCTTGTCTGCGGCGCGCAACGCCGCTGGCGCACTGGTCATCGACGATTGTTACAACGCAAACCCGGGATCTGTCCGGGCCGCCATGAAGACCCTGGCAGAGACGGCGGGTCGACGCACCATCGTGCTTGGTGCCATGCGTGAGCTGGGCGCCGATAGTGGCAGCCTGCACCGCGATATGGGTGAATATGCGCAGCAATTGGGTTTGGAACAGTTCTGGGGCGTCGGTGAGGAATTGCGCGATGCAACCGAGGCATTTGGTGCGGGCGGTCGCTGGTTTGCTGACTGCGCCGCAGTGCTCGAGGCATTGCCCGGCGCTTTCGGCACCGAGGATACGGTATTGATCAAGGGCTCACGCGGTGCGCGTATGGAGCGCGTGTTGGAAGGGCTTATGGTGCGCCGTGGTGGGGGAGAACACTGATGCTGCTATTGCTTGCTGAATATCTGAGTCAGTTTGAGGGCGGGTTCCAGGTCTTTCAGTACCTGACACTGCGCGGCATTCTGGCGGCGGGAACGGCACTGGCCATTTCCCTTATCGTCGGCCCCTTCATGATCCGTAAGCTCAGCTACTACCAGGTGGGACAGGCTGTGCGCGACGACGGGCCGCAAAGCCATTTGAGCAAGGCCGGCACGCCGACCATGGGGGGTGCGCTGATTCTGGTGGCGATAGCGATCTCCACACTGTTGTGGGCGGATTTGCGCAATGTTTATGTGTGGATTGCGCTACTGGTGACCGCGGTATTTGGCGCGGTTGGCTGGGTGGATGACTATCGCAAGGTGGTGGAGAAAGACTCCCGGGGCCTGCCTGCCCGCTGGAAGTACTTCTGGCAATCCGTGGCGGGCCTTGCGGCCGCGTTGTACATGTATTTCTACATTGATACACCGGTGACCACTGAGCTGTATGTGCCCTTTATTAAAGACTTTGCCTGGAATATGGGGCCGCTCTTCATCTTGCTCACCTACTTCGTGATTGTCGGCTCCAGCAATGCGGTCAACCTGACCGATGGTCTCGACGGGCTGGCAATCATGCCTACCGTGATGGTGGGCGGTGCGCTGGGCATTATTGCCTACCTCACCGGCCACGTGAATTTCGCCGAGTACCTGCAAATTCCCTATGTCGCCGGTAGCGGTGAGATGGCGGTCTTCTGCGGTAGCATCGCCGGTGCGGGGCTTGGCTTCCTGTGGTTTAACACCTATCCCGCCCAGGTCTTTATGGGTGACGTGGGTGCACTGGCACTAGGTGCGGCACTGGGTACGGTGGCGGTTATTACGCGCCACGAGATTGTGTTCTTTGTGATGGGCGGCATTTTTGTGTTGGAGACTGTGTCCGTGATTCTACAGGTGGCGTCTTTCAAGCTTACCGGTAAGCGGATCTTCCGCATGGCGCCCATTCATCATCACTTTGAATTGAAAGGCTGGCCCGAACCACGGGTCATTGTGCGCTTCTGGATTATTACCGTCATGCTGGTTCTGTTTGGGCTGGCGACGCTGAAGTTGAGATAAAGGTGAATCAGGCAGTGATACAAGGCGTCATAGCAAGCAGTGTGAACCGGGTCGTGGTGGGACTCGGGGTCACTGGTTTGTCGTGCGCGCGCTTCCTGCACTCGCAGGGGCAGGCCTTCTCCATTGTCGATACCCGCGAAGATCCGCCCGGCCTGGCGGAGATTGAGGCCGAGATGCCGGAGGTGCCGGTTTACGTTGGCCAGTTCCCCGCAGAAATACTGGCTGCCGCCGATGAACTCATTGTGAGCCCGGGCATTGCCCCCGACGATCAGATGCTGGCACCGGCGATCGCCGCAGGCGCGCGCATCATGGGCGATGTTGATCTGTTTGTGGCCGAGGCAACTGCGCCAGTGATTGGTATTACCGGATCCAATGCCAAGTCCACAGTGACCGAGTTGCTCGGCGCCATGGCCCGCGAGGCGGGGCTGGATGTTGGTGTGGGTGGCAACCTGGGTACGGCGGCGCTGGACTTACTTGCCCCGGAGCGAAAGCTGTATGTGCTTGAGTTGTCCAGCTTTCAGCTGGAGAGAGCCAGCCATTTGAACCTCGCGGTGGCCACCGTGTTGAACGTGAGTGCCGATCATCTTGATCGTCACGGCAACATGGTGCGTTATCACCAGGCCAAGCATCGTATTTTCCAGAGCTGCCACAAAGCCGTGGTCAATCGCGATGATCCGCTCACAGTGCCCCTGCTGCCGGACGCTGTTGAGGTTGTCAGCTGGCGTCTCGGTGAGCCTGAGCTGCGCGGTTTCGGTATTCGCGACGGGCAGTTGTGTTTTGGTAACGACGTACTCATGCCCGTGGCTGAGCTGGGTATTGTTGGGCGACACAACCAGGCGAACGCGCTGGCGGCCCTGGCATTGGGTAGCGCCGCCGGGCTGCCCGTAAGCGCCATGTGCGTTGCATTGAAAGCATTCCGCGGCCTGCCGCATCGCTGCGAGCTCGTGGCAGTGCACAACGAGGTGCGTTACATCAATGATTCCAAGGGCACCAACGTGGGAGCTACCCAGGCTGCCCTGGCAGGTCTCGGCGGTGACCACGACGTGGTCTTGATCGCGGGAGGTCAGGGCAAGGGCGCTGACTTTAAAGCCCTGCGAGCACTGGTAACACAGCACTGCAAGCGCCTACTTGTGTTGGGTGAAGACGCGCCGCTGATGGCAGATGCCCTGGCTGGCGCAACCGAGATCGAACGGGTCGAGTCGATGGACGAGGCGGTTGCGCTTGCAGCGCAATGTGCTGTCGATGGAGATACGGTGCTGCTGTCTCCGGCCTGCGCGAGCTTTGATATGTTCTCCGGGTTTGCCGCGCGCGGTGACGCCTTCCGCCTGGCCGTGCAAGCGCTTGAGGTGCAGGCATGAGTCGCGCTGTCGCGCCAAACCTGATGCCCGATGCGGGCATTCTGCTGCTCGGTGTGGCACTGATGCTGGTGGGGCTGGTAGCTATCAGCTCGGCATCGATCGAGTATGCTGACATCAACTACAAGAGCACCTGGTTCCACACGATTCGTCATCTGATCTATATGGCGCTGGCCCTGAGTGCGGCCTTTGTTGTGTACCGTATTCCGCTGCAATTCTGGGAGCAGACTGGCTGGATCTGGCTGTTCATCGCCCTGGCGCTGCTCATTCTGGTGTTGATACCCGGCGTTGGGCGCGAAGTGAACGGCAGTCAGCGCTGGCTGCCACTGGGACCTTTCACTCTGCAGCCTTCGGAGTTTGCCAAGCTGGCAATGGTGGTTTACCTGGCCGGTTACATGGTGCGCCGTGAGCATGAGGTGCGTCACGAGTGGCAGGGCTTTCTCAAACCTATGGCGGTGCTGTTTGCCGCTACCTTGCTGTTGATGGTGGAGCCCGATTTTGGCGCCACAGTGATTGTGGCGGGTAGCGCTTTCGGGATGTTATTCCTTGCCGGCGTGAAACTGGGTCACTTCATGGTAGTTGGTGCCGGCGCGCTGGGGGCGTTACTGGTGCTGGTCGTCAGTGAGCCCTACCGGGTCAAGCGCCTGACGGCCTACACCGACCCCTGGGCTGACCCCTACGACACCGGCTTCCAGCTGACGCAATCGCTGATCGCTTTTGGTCGAGGCGAGTGGTTCGGGGTTGGGTTGGGTAACAGCGTACAGAAATTGTTTTACTTACCGGAAGCCCACACTGATTTCGTCTTCTCTATCTGGGCAGAGGAGACGGGTTTCATCGGTGCACTCGCTGTCATTCTTCTGTATGTCGCTCTCATCGGCCGAATTCTCTGGGTGGGCCGGGCAGCGCAGCTGGGCTCACAACCGTTTGGGGCCTATGTCTGCTACGGAGTGGCGCTGGTCTTTTCCGGGCAGGCGTTCGTGAACATGGGCGTGAGCTCCGGTTTGTTGCCCACCAAGGGCCTGACCCTGCCCTTTGTCTCCTATGGTGGCACCAGTCTTACTGTGTGCTGTGTCATGCTGGCGTTAGTGCTGCGTATCGATCACAGCGTGCGCCATGGGGAGGTGCGTTCATGAGCGCGCCCATCCTGATGATGGCAGGCGGCACCGGCGGCCACGTCTACCCGGCACTGGCAGTGGCCAATGCGTTGCGCGACCGTGGTCACGAGGTCGAGTGGGTGGGTACCTCGCGTGGCCTCGAACAGCGCGTGGTGCCGGCGGCCGATATCAAACTTCATCACCTCGCAGTGCGGGGTGTGCGAGGCAAGGGTCTGTTGGACAAGTTCCAGAGTCTGCTGGCGCTGGGCTTCGCTTCGGTGCAGGCACTGTGGCTGGTGTTGCGCTTGCGCCCGGCCGCGGTTGTCGGCATGGGTGGTTATGTCGCGGGCCCCGCGGGTGTTGCTGCCTGGCTACTGCGACGTCCGCTGCTTATCCACGAACAAAACGCCGTTGCCGGGACAACGAATCGCATGCTGGCTCCGCTGGCGGACGTAGTTGTCACCGGTTTTCCGGGAGCCTTCAAAAGTGATGTGGAGGCGATCACGCTGGGAAATCCGGTACGCGAGGATATCGTCGCCCTCGGTGAAGCCCAGCACTATAACTACGACGGTAAGCGGAGCTTACACGTACTCGTGCTCGGCGGGAGTCTGGGCGCGAAGCCGCTCAATGAAACCGTGCCTGAGGCGGTGAGCAAATTGCTCGAAGAAGGCGTTGATTTATGTGTCTGGCACCAGACCGGTGAAGCGCATGTCGGTCCGGTCAGCCATGCCTATCCCGCCGATCACGCGCATGTGCGCGTCGCTCCTTTTATAGAGAATATGGCGGAGGCCTATGCCTGGGCCGACGTTGCGATCTGCAGGGCGGGTGCGCTGACAGTGGCCGAGCTCGCTGTGATGGGGCGTCCGGCCATTCTGGTGCCGCTCCCGCATGCCATCGATGATCACCAGACGGCGAATGCGCGGTCATTGGCAGACCGCGGAGGCGCCATCTTGTTGCGCCAGGCAGACATGTCGGTAGCTGCGCTGATGCAGTCACTGCGCGGTTATCTCAATCACCCGGAGCGCCTGCGCGCAATGGCTGCCGCGGCCAGGGCTGTGGCGGCACCGGATGCAACGGCCAGGGTCACTGACCGGTGCGAGGAGTTGTTCCGTGATAAGTGACAAGAATATCTACTCCGTGCCTGAAATGCGCCGCGTACGCCGCATCCATATGATTGGTGTGGGCGGAACGGGCATGAGCGGTATCGCGGAAGTGTTGGTGAATCTCGGCTACGAAGTCGGTGGCTCCGACCTGCGGGCTAGTCCGGTGACAAGGCGCCTCGAAGCCCGTGGCGTGGAAGTATTTATCGGCCATCAGGCCGAGAATGTCGGCGCGGCGGACGTGGTTGTCACTTCCAGTGCTGTAGACGAGTCCAACCCCGAGGTTGTTGCAGCTCGCGAGGCCCGTATTCCTATCGTGCCCCGGGCAGAGATGCTGGCAGAGCTGATGCGCTATCGTCACGGTATCGCGGTAGCGGGTACGCACGGTAAAACCACCACCACCAGCCTGATTGCCAATGTGTTTGGCGAGGCGGGTCTGGATCCCACGTTTGTTATCGGCGGCCTGGTTAACAGTGTCGGCAGTAATGCACAGCTGGGCGCCAGCAGGTTCCTGATTGCTGAGGCCGATGAAAGCGACGCCTCATTCCTGCACCTGCAGCCGATGGTCACCGTGGTGACCAATATTGAAGCCGATCACATGGATACCTATGGCGGCGACTTCTCTGTGCTGCGCCGTACTTTTCTCGACTTTCTTCACAACCTGCCGTTCTACGGTATTGCGGTGCTGTGTGTGGATGACCTTGTGATTCGCGAGATGTTGCCCGAGGTCAGCCGTCAAATCATCACCTACGGCTTTGCCGACGATGCAGACTATCGCATCGACGATATGCAGCGCGAGGGCCTGACCACGCGCTTCACCGTGCACCGTCCCGGTGACATGGCGCCGCTTGAGGTGAGCCTGAACATGCCCGGCGAGCACAATGTCCTGAACGCCGCGGCAACGATTGCCGTTGCCTGTGACGAAGGGCTGGACGATGCCGCGATCCTGCGCGGTCTGGCGGGCTTTGCCGGGGTGGGTCGCCGTTTCTCGCCGATGGGCGAACTGCAATTGCCTGCCCGGCAGGCCCTGCTGTTCGACGATTATGGCCATCATCCCACCGAGGTTCGGGCCACACTCGATTCTGCGCGCCAGGCGTTTCCCGAGCAGCGCATCGTCATGGTGTATCAGCCTCATCGATACTCGCGCACCCGCGACCTGTATGAAGACTTTGTGGCAACGCTGTCACGCTGTGATGTGCTGGTACTCCTCGATGTATATGCCGCGGGCGAAGAGCCCATTCCCGGAGCAGACAGCCGCAGCCTCACACGCAGTATCCGTCAGCGCGGCCAGCTGGAACCCATCTTTGCCGAGAGCATTGACGACGTGCCGCGCATTCTCTGCGACGTGGTGCGCGAGGGTGATGTGATTGTGACCCAGGGGGCGGGCAACATCGGCGCGTTGGCGAGAGATCTGGCTGGTTTGGATTTTTCAGAGGTAGACGGTTCATGAGTGCGGCGAATTTGAAACAGGGCGAGATAGCTGTGCTGCTGGGCGGAACATCCGCCGAGCGCGAAGTGTCGCTGAACAGTGGTGCTACCGTGGCTGAGGCGTTGCGCTCCCTCGACTACCGGGTGCGCGAGGTCGACCCCGCTGATGCGGGTTGGCTGGCACAACTGGACGGCGTCGACTTCGCATTCAATATCCTGCACGGCCCCGGTGGTGAAGATGGCTGTATCCAGGGTGCGCTGCAGGCCCTGGGTGTGCCCTATACCGGCTCTGGCGTGCTCGGCTCGGCGCTGGCAATGGACAAGCAGCGCAGCAAGGAATTGTGGCAGGGCATTGGCATATCCACCGGCGGTTTTGCGATGTTGCGCGCAGATACCGACTGGCAATCAGTGATCGATCGCCTTGGCCGGGTGTTCGTCAAACCTACCTGCGAGGGTTCCAGTATTGGCATGGCGCCCGCCAGTAATGCCGAGGAGCTTGAAGCCGCTTATCGCGAGGCGGCGCGCTACGGAGGCGCCGTGCTTGCCGAGCAGTTTATCAACGGACCTGAGTACACCGTGAGTATTCTCGGCGGGCGAGCCCTGCCTTCTATCTGCATGGAGACGGATAACGAGTTTTATGACTATGAAGCCAAGTACATATCCGATGACACCACGTACAACTGCCCCTCAGGGTTGTCCGCCAGCGATGAGGCAGAAGTGGCTGAGCTGGCACTGGCGGCGTTTAACTCCCTCGGCTGCGCTGTCTGGGGGCGCGTCGACACCATGCGCGACGCCGACGGCCGCTTCTATGTACTCGAAGTAAATACGATTCCTGGAATGACCTCACACAGCCTGGTGCCAATGGCGGCCCGGGAAGTGGGTATGAGTGTGCCGCAACTGGTCGAGCAGATCCTGCTCCTGAGCGCGGAGGCACAGAGATAGCATGGGCGTCGCGATTAAGTTGCCATTGTTCGGGCGCCGGCCCGAGGAGAAGCGCAAGCGCAAACCCGGCAAGCGGCCGGTAAAAAAGCAGGAAGCTTCCGCGCAGGCCAAGCGCAAGCCGCGCCAAGCGCCGGCCAAGGGCGCAACCCGCAAGCAGCAGGCGCAGGCCGAAAAGTCGCCGGCCAATTTTGCCTGGCTGAACCGCCTGCTGATCATCGTGGGCATTGGTGTGGTATCCGCCGCGGGGCTGCAGGCGTGGATTTTCCTGGCCGCGATTCCTGTCGAGCGCATTTCCGTCACCGGCGAGCTGGCCAATACCCGCACCACGGCCGTCCAGGACATGGTGCAGCCGGCACTGGTGGGGGGCTTTTTGGGGACCGACCTTGCCGAAGTGCGCGGTCAACTGGAGGCGCTGCCCTGGATATACGAGGCCAATGTGCGGCGCGTCTGGCCGAATGCGCTGGAGATACACGTGGTCGAACAGCTGCCGATCGCCCGTTGGGGTGATGGCGGTTTTCTCAATCATCAGGGCGAGGTGTTTCGGCCCAGTGATAGCGAGGCTTGGGGCAGTCTGCCTCAGCTGCGCGGCCCGGAAGGGGCTGCAGGTGAGTTAATGCGCACCTACCAACGACTGGTGGATATTCTCACGCCGCTGCGGCTGAGCGTGACCCAGCTGGTAGTCGATGAGCGGGGCCAGGTGGAAGCGGTGCTCTCCGGCGGTCAGTCGCTGATGATTGGCGGCGGTGAGTTCCGCGAGCGGATGCAGCGATTCAGTCGCCTTTACCGGGCGGAACTGGTGTCGCGCATGGACGAAGTGCAGCGGGTGGATTTGCGGTATCGCAAGGGTGTTGCGGTGGCTTACCGCGAGCCTGTGGCGCCAGAGCCACCTACGGATAACGAAAAAGCGTAAGGGGAGAGACTGCCATGGGCAGCGCGCAGGACAAAAGAATGATCGTCGGCCTGGATATCGGGACATCCAAGGTGGTTGCCATTGTGGGTGAAGTTTGCATGGACGGCGAGATTGAAGTGGTGGGCATTGGCTCGCACCCCTCCAAGGGCATGAAAAAAGGCGTGGTGGTGAATATCGAGTCCACTGTGCAATCGATCCAGCGCGCGGTGGAAGAGGCCGAGCTCATGGCCGGATGCCAGATTCACTCTGTGTATGTTGGCATTGCCGGTAGCCATATTCGCAGCCTTAATTCGCACGGCATCGTGGCGATTAAGGACAAAGAAGTATTCGGTCACGATCTCGAGCGGGTGATCGACGCGGCCCAAGCGGTGGCGATTCCCGCTGACCAGAAGATATTGCACATCCTGCCGCAGGAATACGTCATCGATAACCAGGAGGGCATTAAGGAACCCCTCGGAATGTCTGGCGTACGCCTGGAAGCAAAGGTGCATCTGGTGACCTGTGCCGTGAACGCGGCCCAGAACATTGAGAAATGTATTCGCCGCTGTGGGCTGGAAGTTGAAGAAATTATTCTCGAGCAGGTGGCATCGAGTTATTCGATTCTCACCGAGGACGAGCGCGATCTGGGTGTGTGCCTGGTCGATATCGGCGGCGGCACCAGCGACATTGCCATCTTCACCGAAGGCGCCATTCGTCACACCGGTGTGATTCCGATTGCCGGTGACCAGGTGACCAACGATATCGCCATGGCCCTGCGTACACCGACCCAGCACGCCGAAGAAATCAAGATCAAGTACGCCTGCGCGCTGACTCAGCTGGCAGGTGCCGAAGAAACGATAAAGGTGCCCAGCGTTGGCGATCGCCCGCCGCGGGACTTGTCCCGGCAGTCACTGGCAGAAGTTGTTGAGCCCCGCTATGACGAACTGTTTACGCTGGTGCAGGCCGAGCTGCGCCGCTCCGGCTTTGAAGACATGGTGCCCGCGGGCATCGTGCTGACCGGCGGCACCTCCAAGATGGAGGGCGTGGTGGAGCTGGCCGAGGAAATTTTCCATATGCCCGTGCGGGTGGGTTACCCCCAGAGTGTGCAGGGCCTCAATGACATTGTGCGCAACCCGATTTACGCCACCAGCGTGGGTTTGCTCCAGTACGGTGTCGATCATATGGAAGAAAACAATCAAGGGGGTGGGCGCAGCCAGAGTGGCGCGCCTGCCGAGAGTTGGATCAATCGGGCCAAGGCCTGGATCTCAAGCAATTTTTAAGCGGTAAACCGTCGCGCTGACACGCGGCTTTTTTACAAAAGGGGAGAAATAAACCATGTTTGAACTGATAGACAATGTACCAAGTAACGCGGTCATAAAAGTGATCGGCGTGGGCGGAGGCGGCGGCAACGCCGTGAAGCACATGATCGATAACTCGGTTGAAGGCGTTGATTTCATCTGTGCGAACACTGATGCCCAGGCGCTGTCGGACATTGAGTCCAAGACAGTGCTGCAGCTCGGTGGCGAGATCACCAAAGGTCTCGGTGCGGGTGCCAACCCGGAGATCGGCCGGGCGGCGGCCATGGAAGATCGCGAGCGTATCGCCGATTCCATCCGCGGCGCGGATATGGTCTTCATCACTGCCGGTATGGGCGGTGGTACCGGTACCGGCGGCGCGCCTGTGGTGGCGGAAGTTGCCCGTGAGCTGGGTATTCTGACCGTGGCGGTTGTGACCCGTCCCTTCCCCTTTGAGGGCAAGAAACGGTTAAAAATTGCCCAGGAAGGTGTGGGTGAATTGCAGCAGCACGTGGACTCTTTGATCACAATTCCCAATGAAAAATTGCTGGAAGTGCTAGGTAAAAATACCAGTCTGCTCGATGCCTTTAAGGAGGCAAATGATGTATTGTTGGGCGCAGTTCAGGGGATAGCCGATCTGATTATCCGTCCCGGCATGATCAATGTGGATTTCGCCGACGTGAGGACGGTAATGTCCGAAATGGGCATGGCGATGATGGGCACCGGCAGCTCCAAGGGCGAAAATCGCGCCCGTGAGGCAGCTGAAAGAGCCATAAACAGCCCCCTCCTGGATGATATTGATTTGCAGGGTGCACGCGGAATTCTGGTGAATATCACCGCGGGTCTCGATCTCGCACTTGGCGAGTTCGCCGAAGTTGGCGACACGATCGAGGAATTTGCATCCGAAGAAGCGACAGTTGTAGTAGGTACGGTTATCGATCCGGAGATGACGGACGAGCTGAAAGTAACCGTAGTAGCCACCGGTTTAGGTAGTGAAGCGGCGCGTGCGCCTTTGCAGGTCGTAGATACCGCACCTGCCAAACCGGCGGTCAGCACTGAGACCGAGCTGGATGAGCCCAATTACGCCGATCTGGACCGCCCCGCGGTACAGCGTCGGCAACGGGCCGCCGCAGGCGCTCAGGCTGCTGTTGCTGCAGACGCAAGCGAGGAGTATTTCGATATTCCCGCTTTCCTGCGCAGACAGGCCGATTGAGGCACGCCCTGGAGAAACCCGGTGGTGCCCAGGGCCGAAAGCTTATGGGCTACTGACGGAGTGATTATGATTCGACAGCGCACACTGAGAAACGCGATCAAGGCGACGGGCGTAGGCTTGCACACGGGTGATAAAGTCTACCTGACCCTGTCCCCTGCGCCGGTGGACACCGGTATCGTATTTCGCAGGGTCGATCTCGATCCCGTGGTAGAAATCCCCGGACGAGCGCACAACGTTGCCGAAACAACGCTCTCTACCAGTCTTCACGCTAACGGCGAGAAGGTCTCCACCGTGGAACACCTCATGGCAGCCATGGCGGGCCTGGGCATTGACAACGCATACGTGGATGTCAGCGCTCCGGAAGTTCCGATCATGGACGGCAGTGCCGGACCATTCGTCTTCCTGCTGCAGTCGGCAGGGATTGAAGAACAGAATGCGCCCAAAAAGTTTATCCGGATCAAACGCAAGGTCACGGTCGAGGACGGCGACAAGGTAGCCAGCTTCCTCCCCTTTGATGGCTTCAAAGTCTCCTTTACCATCGATTTTGACCACCCCGTTTTCCGCGATAGAGCACCGCATGCCGAGGTGGATTTCTCCACGACGTCCTTCGTCAAGGAAATCAGCCGGGCCCGTACGTTCGGCTTTATGCATGAAATCGAGTACCTCCGCTCCCAGGGCCTGGCCCGGGGCGGAAGTGTCGACAACGCCATCGTGGTTGATGATTACCGCATCCTCAACCAGGATGGCCTGCGTTACGACGATGAGTTCGTGCGCCACAAGATTCTCGACGCCATCGGCGATCTGTACCTGCTGGGTAACAGCCTGATTGGCGAATTTCGCGCCTACAAGTCCGGCCATGGGCTCAACAACGCCTCGCTTCGGGCGCTGATTGCCCAGCCCGATGCCTGGGAAGTGGTGACTTTTGAAGACGAAGCCACTGCGCCTATCTCCTACGCCTTCAACCCTGTTCCCGCGGTTTAAGGTCGATCGACGCTGATCGGCCCAAATTGGGTACCAGTTCACACCGTTTGTGGTTATTTCGTGGTCAATCATGCCGGTTTGTGGCATAGTCCGCGGCTCTGTGACCGATTTTTCCTGTAGATGAAAGTCATTCTCATAAATCGCAAGCACGGCGGATCCCGTTCGATTGAACTGGGTCGCTGGTCTCGTGCGCTGCTCTCCCTGTGCTGTCTGGGCCTGCCCCTGGGTATGGTCGGCGTAGGCTACATGCTGGGTCAGGACTCTGACGCCAATGCGATGCGCGAAGTAGCCCTGGATCGCCTCCAGGACGAGCTGGCTGAGCAGGAGCAGGAATTGGCGCAGCTGCAGGCTCAGGCCGAGCGCAAGATGGCCGCAATGACCCGTAATGTGGCCGAAATGCAGGCGCGGATGACCCGTCTGGATGCACTTGGTCAGCACCTCACCGCCATGGCAGATCTCGAAGAGGGTGAATTTGATTTCAGCCAGCCCCCGGCTATGGGTGGTCCGCTGGGCGGCGAATTCAGTGTTGAATACAGCACCTCGGACCTGATGGCCGAGCTCGGCCTGTTTCAGGCCCGGGTAGAAGACCGTGAGCAGCAGTTGGAAATTCTCGAGACGCTGCTCAGTAACCGTAAGCTAGATGAGCAGACGTTCCTCTCCGGGCGCCCGGTCGAAAAGGGCTGGATTTCCTCTTTCTATGGCAAACGCAACGATCCCTTTACCGGCAAGCCCGCCTTCCATCACGGCGTCGATTTCGCCGGTAAGGAAGGCACCAACGTCATTTCTGTGGCGGCCGGCGTTGTTACCTGGACGGGGTCCAAGAGCGGTTACGGTGAGACCATTGAAATTTCCCATGGCGATGGCTTTGTCACCCGCTATGCCCACAATAAAGAGAGCCTGGTCAAGCCGGGTGATGTGGTGCGCAAGGGCCAGCCGATTGCCTTAATGGGTTCCACCGGTCGCAGTACCGGTGCCCATGTCCACTACGAAGTCTACAAGCACGGTCGCTCAGTCGACCCGTCAAGTTACATACGACGAACCCGCCGCTGACGCGTATAATCCCTTCTTTTTGTTCCCGCCCGTCCACGTAGGTCCGGCGGGTTGTTTCGTATACAAGACAAGTTGAACAGCTATGATTGGCAATCCCCTGAAGATGATTTTTGGCACCCGCAATGACCGGGAGCTCAAGCGCCTGGGCAAGGTGGTCAAAAAGATTAATGCCCTGGCCGAAGACACGGCGGCGCTCAGCGATGAGCAGCTGAAAGCCAAGACGGAAGAATTCAAAGGTCGGCTGGCGAACGGCGATACCCTGGACAAGATACTGCCCGAAGCGTTTGCCGTTGTGCGTGAGGCTGGCGAGCGGGTTCTGGGCCTGCGCCATTTTGACGTGCAGCTGATCGGCGGCATGGCGCTGCACGAAGGCAAAATTGCAGAGATGCGCACCGGTGAGGGTAAGACGCTAGTAGCGACCCTGCCGGCCTACCTGAACGCGCTGGCAGGCAGCGTACACCTTATTACGGTCAACGATTACCTCGCCACCCGGGATGCTGCCTGGATGGGGCCCCTGTATGAATTCCTCGGTGTCAGTGTGGGTGTGATTCGCTCCGGGCAGTTGCCGGAACAGAAAACCGCCGCCTATAGCGCCGACATTATCTACGGCACCAACAACGAGTTTGGTTTCGATTATCTGCGCGACAATATGGCCTTCACCCTGGGTGACAAGATGCAGGGCAACCTGGCCTTTGCCATTGTCGACGAGGTGGATTCCATCCTGATCGATGAGGCCCGTACACCGCTGGTGATTTCCGGCGCCTCTGAAGACAGTTCAGAGCTTTACAAGCGCATTAACAAGCTCATTCCTTCTCTCCAGGCTGATGTTGAAGGCCAGTCCGGGCACTTCACTGTGGATGAAAAGGCCCGCCAGGTGGAGCTGACTGAAGACGGTCATGAGTTCATTGAGGGACTGTTGATTCGCGAAGGTCTGCTGCAGGAGGGCGACAGCCTCTACGCGGCCACCAATCTGAACCTACTGCACCACGTGTATTCAGGCCTGCGTGCCCACGCCATGTTCCAGAAGGATGTGGAGTACATTGTACAGGAAGGGCAGGTGGTGCTGATCGACGAGCATACCGGTCGTACCATGCCCGGCCGGCGCCTCTCTGAAGGTCTGCATCAGGCGATCGAGGCGAAAGAGGGCGTGGCGATCCAGAGTGAAAGCCAGACCCTGGCGTCCACCACCTTCCAGAACTATTTCCGCCTGTACGACAAGCTCGCCGGCATGACCGGTACCGCGGATACCGAGGCCTTTGAATTCCGCCAGATTTATGGTCTGGAAGTGTTGGTCATTCCCACCAACAAGAAGCAGGAACGCAAGGACCTCAACGATGTGGTCTACCTCAGCCGCGAAGAAAAGTTCGACGCCATTGTTGCCGACGTGAAGGATTGTATGGAGGCAGGGGCACCTGTACTGGTAGGTACGGCCTCTGTTGAAACCTCAGAAGAACTGTCGGCGCGTTTCCGCAAATCCAAGATTCAGCATAAGGTACTGAACGCCAAATACCACGAACAGGAGGCAGAAATTATCGCCCAGGCGGGCCGCCCCGGTGTTGTGACCATCGCCACTAACATGGCGGGCCGCGGTACCGACATCGTGCTCGGCGGTAATCTGGAGTCAGAAATGACTGCCGCTGGCGAAATCTCCGATGTGCGCAAAGCCGAGCTCAAGCAAGCCTGGGAGCAGCGTCACCAGCAGGTGCTGGAGGCCGGCGGCCTGCATATTCTCGGCACTGAACGACACGAATCACGCCGTATCGACAACCAGCTGCGCGGCCGTGCCGGGCGCCAGGGTGACCCCGGTGTGTCGCGGTTTTACCTGTCGCTGGAAGATAACCTCATGCGCATCTTCGCCTCTGACCGGGTGAAAAACTTCATGCAGGCCCTGGGCATGGAGAAGGGCGAGGCGATTGAGCATCGCATGGTGACCAACGCGATTGAAAAAGCCCAGCGCAAAGTAGAAGGCCGCAACTTCGATATCCGCAAACAGTTGCTGGAATATGACGACGTCGCCAATGACCAGCGCCAGATCATTTACGAGCAGCGCAATGACCTGCTTGGTGAAGCCGACATTTCCGACACTATTACGGCTATTCGCGCTGATGTGGTGAACGAGGCGGTCGACAGCTTTATTCCGCCGATGAGCGTGGAAGAGCAGTGGGATATTCCAGCCCTGGAAAAGCAGCTCGAAGCCGAGTTTGCGCTGCCGCTGCCCGTGCAGTCCTGGCTGGACGCCGACGACAAGCTTCACGAAGAAGCCCTGCGTGAGCGAATTGTGAATGAAGTTCAGGCGGCCTATGAAGCCAAGTGCGAATCTGTGGGCCCTGACATGCGCAAGATCGAAAAGCAGATCATGCTGCAGGTGCTCGATACGCTGTGGAAGGAACACCTGGCGACGATGGACCACCTGCGCCAAGGTATTCACCTGCGCGCCTACGCCCAGAAAAACCCCAAACAGGAATACAAGCGCGAGTCCTTTGCCCTGTTTGAAGACCTGCTTAGCAATCTCAAGCTTGAGGTGGTGAAATTCCTCAGCCATGTGCAAATCCAGCGTCAAGATGAAGCAGAGCTGATTGAACGGCAGCGCCGGGAAGCTGCCGAGCGTGAAAAGCTCGCCTTCCAGCACGCCGAAGCATCGGCGATGGGTGAGTCCGAGGCGGAAGAGCCGCAAGCGCCGCAGCAGCCCTCCACCTTTACCCGTGAAGCGCCCAAGGTGGGCCGCAATGATCCCTGCCCCTGTGGCAGCGGCAAGAAATACAAACAGTGTTGCGGCAAGCTCTAAGGTGATTTGATGGCCGTAGGAAACGATACGCTCCCCAAGCTCCTGCCCGTGCCAGGGCTGCGCCTGGCCACGGTATCTGCCGGTGTAAAGACACCGGGACGCAAGGACCTGGTATTGATGGAGCTGGCCCCGGGCGCCAACTGTGCCGGCGTGTTTACCCAGAATGCATTCTGCGCGGCGCCGGTAGCGGTGGCCAAGTCACATCTGGGTGCAAGCCAGGCACAGCCTCGTTATCTGCTCGTTAATACTGGCAATGCCAACGCGGGCACCGGAGAGACTGGCCTGCGTGACGCACGTGCCTGCTGTGCTGCTGTGGCAGAAGCCACAGGGTCAGATGCGGCAGAGGTTTTGCCGTTTTCGACGGGCGTCATCGGTGAGCCGCTGCCGGTAGAGAAAATCACCGCGGCAATTCCCGCGGCGGTAACCGGCCTTGATGCCGACGGCTGGGCCGATGCGGCGGAAGGTATTCTTACTACTGACACGCGGCCCAAGGGTTTGTCGGTGTCTTTCAACTGCGACGGCATCGACTATGTTGTGACCGGTATTGCCAAGGGCGCGGGTATGATCCGCCCCAATATGGCGACCATGCTGGGCTATATCGCCACTGACGCTGCAGTGGCTCCGGAGCTGCTGCAACGTCTGCTCAGCGAGGCGACCGACATGTCGTTCAACCGGGTCTCGGTTGATGGTGATACCTCCACCAACGACGCCTGCGTCTTGGTGGCAACCGGTGCCGCGGGCAATGCTGTCGAGAAAGATGCCGGTTCAGCATTGGCGCTGGCACTGCGCGATGCCGTGCAGGAAGTCGCGGTGACCCTGGCCCAGGCGCTGGTGCGCGACGGCGAGGGTGCCAGCAAGTTTGTCACCGTCGCTGTCGAAGGTGGCCTGAATGAGCAGGAATGCCTGGACGTGGCCTTTACGATTGCCCATTCGCCGCTGGTGAAAACCGCGCTGTTTGCCTCTGACCCCAACTGGGGAAGACTGCTGGCGGCCATCGGACGCGCCGGTCTGGCTGAACTCGATGTGGATCGCGTCGGCCTTTATCTCAATGATGTGCTGATTGCCGAGCGCGGCTGTCGTGCGGCCAGCTATACCGAAGAACAGGGTGTTGCAGCAATGGTGGCCGAAGATATCGTCATTCGTGTGTGCCTGAATCGGGGTGACGCCGCTGCCAGTGTCTGGACCACTGATTTTTCCTACGACTACGTGCGTATCAATGCTGAGTACCGTACCTGAATGACTGAGGTGCATGTCGCTGTGGGCGTTATTCTCGACGCCGAGCGGAATATTCTTCTCACCCGCCGCGCCGCCGATGCCCACCAGGGCAGCCTGTGGGAATTTCCCGGCGGGAAAGTGGAAGCCGGCGAAACTGTACAGGCGGCCTTGTCGCGTGAGCTTGCCGAAGAATTGGGAATCGAGGTCAGCGCTAGCGAGCCGCTGATCGAAATTCGCCACGACTACGGTGACAAGCGGGTCTTCCTGGACGTACATATTGTCCCGGCGTTTGCGGGGCAGCCCAGTGGGCTGGAGCAACAACCCATGGCCTGGGTGTCTGCTGCGGAACTGGCGGGTTATGAATTTCCGGCGGCCAATGTGCCGATTGTTAAGGCAGTGCAGGCCTACCTACGCTGATTGCGCGAGAAATTGCGCGTGCAATTGCTCGACGATACCGTCCAGGGCGTCCAGTGATTGCGAATTGTCGATCACAATATCCGCTTTCCCCACACGCTCCTCGCGCGACATCTGCGCCGTCATAATCCGTTTCACCTGAGCCTCATCATTATTGTCCCGGGCAACGGTACGCGACAGTTGAATATCTTCCGGTACATCAACAACCACAATGAGGTCGGTGAGGTCTTTCTGCTGCGTCTCCAGCAGGAGTGGCGAGGCAAGAATGGCGTAGGGCGATGTGGCAGCGGCGAGCTGGTCGCGAATTTCCTGGCCGATCAAGGGGTGGGTTAAGGCCTCCAGCCAGTGGCGTTCGGCTTCATCGGCAAACACAATCTTGCGCAGCGCTGCCCTGTCCAGGCTGCCATCTGGCAGTAGAATGGCTTCACCGTGGCGCTGGGCAATGGCCTCGAGTGCAGCGCCGCCGGGTTCTACCACAACGCGCGCAGCGATATCCGCGTCGACCACGGTTATCCCAAGCGCCTCAAACCGTGAGGTGACGGCAGACTTGCCGCTGCCGATGCCACCGGTCACACCGACAATCACTGGGGCGCAACTCCCAGCAGCGTGCTGTTCAGCGTGTCTCCCACGAGCAGCGCCAACCATCCGGCCGCGGCGAGATAGGGGCCAAAGGGGATGGGCACTTCGCGGCCGCGATTGCGGGCAATCATCAGCCCGATGCCGACGACAGCGCCAACCACGGAGGATAGCAGGATAATCAGGGGCAGCATCTGCCAGCCCAGCCAGGCCCCGAGGGCGGCCAGGAGTTTAAAGTCGCCATAGCCCATGCCTTCCTTGCCGGTGAGCAGTTTGAATATCCAGTAGACGCTCCACAGGCTCAAGTAGCCGCCCATGGCGCCGATGACGGCCTGCTCAATGGGCACAAAGGTACCGCACAGGTTAAACAACAGTCCGAGCCACATGAGTGGAAGCGTAATGTCGTCCGGGAGTAACTGATGATCGATGTCGATCATGGTGAGTGCGATCAGTGCCCAGGTCAGCAGCATGGCGCCCAGCAGTGCCGGCGAGGGCGGAAAGAACCAGGCCAATGCGAGTGTCATCAGGCCAGTGAGCAGCTCAATAATGGGGTAGCGAACTGAGATGCGCACTCCGCAGTTGGCGCAGCTGCCACCCAGCAAGAGATAGCTAAGCACAGGAATATTCTGCCAGGGTTTAATCGGTGCCTGGCAGGCCGGGCAGTGGGAGTTGGGTGTCGCGAGGCTGAGTTGCGGCTCTTCTTTTTCCGGCTCAACCTCGAGCAGCTCACAGCAGTCGCGCCGCCAGCGCGACTCCATCATGATGGGCAGGCGATGAATTACCACATTGAGAAAACTGCCGACAATAAGACCCAATGCCAGCAGCACGGTGTAGGTCAGCCCAGGGTGCAGGGCGAAGATTTCAGACATCGTAAACCTTGTTCCCGGAGCCGGGGCGCGTTAGATGACGGTACCGAGCATGAAGATGGGGAGGTACATGGCGATGAGCAGGCCTCCGACCAGGACACCTAGAATGGACATGATCATCGGTTCCAGCAGCGAACTGAGATTGTCCACGGCATTATCCACGGCTTCTTCGTAGTGATCTGCAACTTTATCGAGCATCTCGTCTAGTGAGCCGGACTCTTCACCAATCGAAACCATTTGCAGAAGCAGGTTGGGGAAAAGGCCCGTGGTCATGATCGAGGCGTACAATGTCGTACCCGTGGTTACGTCGTCTTTGATCTGCCTGATCGCTTTAGCATAGATCGCATTGCCAGCCGCGCCAGCGGTCGACTCCAGAGCGTCTACAAGCGGCACCCCTGCAGCGAATGTGGTTGACAGAGTCCGTGCAAATCTTGCGATCACCGCGTCGTGGACAATTCCACCGATAATGGGCGCCTTCAGTGCCATCTTATCCAGGAATTCCGCAAATTTGACGGATCGAAATTTGGCTTCCCTAAATGCAAAGAAGGCACCAATTCCGGCGAGTAAGAAAATAAACCACCATTCCTGCACAAACTCAGATATTTTCAGAACGAAAAGTGTGAAGGCGGGAAGATCTGATCCAAAACCCCGGAATGTTTCCGCAAAGGTGGGAACTACTTTAACCAGGAGAACCACAGTAACCACAACGGCCACGGCGATAACTGCCAGCGGATAGGTCATTGCCTTCTTAATCTTGCGCTTCAGCGCTTCGCTTTTTTCCTTGTATGTTGCCACTCTGTCGAGCATCACTTCCAGCGTGCCCGATTCTTCACCGGAGGCGATTAGGCTGCAGTAGAGATCGTCAAAATGCCTGGGAAATTTCTCCAGGGCGGGTGCTAGTCCAGAGCCGGATGCAACGTCATTTTTGATCGTATTGATCATGTCGCGCATAGTTTCTTTGTCGGCCCCATCAGCCACAATTTCAAAACTCTGTACAAGTGGAACACCTGCTTTCATCATAGTGGCCAGTTGGCGTGTGAAGGTCGCAATATCCTCAGGCTTGATGGGCTTGCCTTTGCCGCCGAAAAGAGGCTTGGGCTTTTTCTTCACCGATTTTGGTACAACACCCTGCCTGCGCAATTGTGCTTTGGCCATAGCCTGGCTGGAGGCACTGATTTCGCCCTTGGTATTGCGGCCGTTTTTGTCCGTGCCGCTCCAGATGTATAAATCGTTTCCGGTTGCTGTCGCCATTTGGTAACGCCTCGTCCCCTAGTCTTGTTATCAATCCACTGTGATTCGGTTGGCTTCTTCCAGGCTGATTAAGCCCATGGCCACTTTGCGCAGTGCCGAGACACGCAGAGTGTTAAAGCCTTCTGCTGTCGCCTGGTCCTGAATTTCAAGTGAATTCCCTTCTTCCATGATAATTCGTGCTATTGCCGGTGTGATTCTTACCACTTCGTAGACACCGACACGTCCCTTATAGCCGTCCTGACAAAGGCTGCAGCCTACGGCTTTCTTAATCTCAGCCCCAGCCAGTAAGTCTGCAGTGAATCCCTGTTTCAGGAGTACGTCTTCGGGTATGTCGTCTGCCGGCGCAGAGCATTCCTGGCACAGGCGCCTGGCGAGACGCTGCGCGATAATCAGATCCACAGAAGTGGCCACGTTAAAGGCAGGTACACCCATATTGAGCAAGCGTGTTACCGTTTCCGCGGCACTGTTTGTGTGAAGTGTCGACAGAACAAGGTGGCCGGTCTGAGAGGCTTTGATGGCAATCTCTGCGGTTTCCAGGTCGCGTATCTCACCAACCATAATGATGTCGGGGTCCTGGCGGAGAAATGACCTCAGTGCCTCAGCGAAGTTCAGGCCAACCTTCGGATTTACGTGGACCTGATTAATGCCCTCGAGATTGATTTCCACCGGATCTTCTGCGGTAGAAATATTTCGCTCTGCAGTATTGAGAATATTGAGACCAGTATAAAGCGACACGGTTTTACCTGAACCGGTGGGGCCTGTGACGAGAATCATGCCCTGGGGCTGGTCCAGTGCCTTCAGGTACATTGCCTTCTGGTCTTCCTCGTAGCCCAGAGCGTCGATACCGAGTTGCGCGCTCGTGGGATCCAGGATACGCAGTACAATCTTTTCACCGAACAATGTGGGCAGCGTGTTCACACGGAAATCGATGGCCCTGTTGCGCGACAATTTCATCTGAATGCGGCCATCCTGGGGGACGCGTCGCTCAGAAATATCCATTTGCGACATGACTTTCAGGCGGGCTGCCAGGCGATGGGATAGGTTACGAGGCGGCTTAACCATTTCCCGCAGCACGCCATCGGTGCGAAAGCGAACGCGATAGCTGTGCTCATAGGGTTCGAAGTGAATATCCGAAGCCCCCTGTTTGATCGCGTCGATGAGCACTTTATTGACGAACCGGACAATGGGCGTCTCGTCTATGTCGCTGCCTTCGTCGTCGTCGCTGCTGTCGCCTGTAGAGACGTCAATGCCATCCAGATCTGCAGCGTCGAGATCGTCTAGACCATTCGACAGTGTGTCCTGCATGTCCACCCAATTGCCAATCATCTTGGCAAGGGTGCGCTCCTCCAGTAGGACTGCGTCGGTGTTAATGCCGGTATGGAATTTTATTTCATCGAGGGCGGCTAGATTGGTGGGATCTGAGACCGCGATGAAAAGCCGATTGCCCCGGCGATAAAGTGGCAGCGCGTGATGTTTCGTGACCAGGTCAACGTCGACCAGACCGCTGGGCATGCTGGCCATATCAAAGCATTCGGTATCGAATTGTGGAACGCCAAATTCCTGGGAAGCCACTTCCGCCAGGCGATAGCCATCAACATTTTGCTTGTCCACGAGATATTGCACGAAGTGCATCTGTTCCATAGATGCACTTCGCTGGGCTTCAGCGGCAGCTTCTGCGGAGATGACTCCTTCGGCGACGAGTCGCCCTGCAAGACCACTCAGTTGCCCGATAGCTTTGTCGTTCATCTGCTCTGGGTCCCTTTGGCAGCGTAGACTTTTATTTGTTTATAAAGACTCTCAAGTATAACCAGCGCTCAGGTTGACTCCTAGCTTTGTCCGGTTTTAAGTCGAGAAATTTGCGGAAATGTGATGTATCCAGTTGGGGCGTTGCGGTTTGAGGCACCGGGCTCGGCGGAAGACTGACAAATTTTGTCACTTTGTGCGCCTTGGTGTAGCCGTTGGTTGTTTGATGGCAGATCCGTGCAGCCTGCGGGCGGGCGGTAACTTATTGTTTTTATAGCTATAATAATTTTATTTGGTTGTAGCGATGGTTTTGGCTCGCTTTCTGCATTGATGTTTTGGCACCATGGGGTCCGTGAGCAACTGTTGCTATGGCTCACGGCGCATAAACAAAACCTAGAATCTCGAATGGAGTAGGGATACATGAACATTCAAAAGAAAGCACAGCAGGGTTTCACCCTGATCGAACTGATGATCGTGATCGCGATTGTCGGAATTCTGGCTGCCATCGCGCTGCCGGCCTATCAGGATTACACGATCCGCGCGAAGATGTCCGAGCCTATGGCTTATATGTCTGAGCTGAAGACCAGTGTCACTGAATATTACTCAGCGACTGGTAGGCTGCCAAACGGTGACTCCCAAGCGGGTGTTGGCGATGCTCCCAACACGGATATCACGCAGACCGTATCTTACGATGCGACCAATGCCCCAGTGATCTATGCGAACGTTGTGGGTTCAGTATTCCCTGACGGCGATGCGAGATACTTTGTACTTTCCGGTATCACTGTTGGCGCTGAGCGCGAGATTCGCTGGGTTTGCAAGCCTTCTGCTACCACTGCTCCTGGTGGCGCAGTGAGCACTGACTTCTCTAACGACACTAACTGGCTGCCGGCTACCTGCCGTGGCTAATTAGCCGTCTGGTACAAAAAAGCCCGGCATTAGCCGGGCTTTTTTGTATCTGCATCAAAAAACTGTGGCATCATCCGCTATCAAGCCTGGCCGTTTGCCCGATCTGAATTTGACTCAATATATCCGTTCGCTTCCTTACGCAGCGCTCTTTGCGATGCTCCTGCTCGGCCTTGGGATCTATTGCCATGGCAGCGGGGACTATTGGTTGTACGATGACCACCCGAATCTGGTCAACAATCCTGACCTGCAGTTAGATGGCAGCGAGTTGGATGATTGGCGCACAGCGGCGCTCAGTTCCGGTTCAGGGCCGCTCCGCCGTCCAGTTGCGATGATCAGCTTCGCTGCGAATGCAGTTGTCAGCGGAGAGCTTGACGCCCCGATTCTTAAAATGACCAATGTTGTGATACACGCATTGGCTGTGCTTGCGCTGTGGGGCTTTTTCTCTACTCTGTTGCGTTACTTCCGAAGCTCCGGAAACAGGGAGTGGGCGCCATGGTTGGCCCTTGCTGCCGCCGTCGCCTGGGGTTTACACCCTTTGCATGTCTCAACCGTTCTCTACCCTGTGCAGCGGATGGCACAGCTCTCTGCGCTGTTGGTGATCACGGGTCTCTGGTTGTTTGCCTATTACCGCAACCGCTGGTCAGAATCCGGGGGCACTCCAGGCGAAGTGATAGCAGCCGCGCTTTGGCTTGGGCTGATTACAGCTTGTGCCGTGCTATCAAAAGAAAATGGCATTCTGTTACTTTGGATGATGGCTGCGCTCGAATTTGCTGTCTATCGCGGCCGGTGGCGGGGGCACGATCTTCCCTGGTTGCACAGATGCGCAGCGACGGCAGTAATGGTTCCTGCGCTGGTACTTCTAGCGGTTTTTGCTGTGGCCCCGGATTGGCTTGTGTCTCGCTACAGCATGCGCGAGTTTGACCTGTATGAACGAGTGCAGACGCAATTGCGCCTCCTGTGGATCTATCTGAGCTGGTTGCTGCTCCCTGATACTACTCAGTACGGACTTCATCACGATGCCATTACCTGGTCTCGCACACTGTTCAATCCGGTGACGACGGTATTGGCGTTGCTGGCCTGGGTTGGGATGCTTCTCACAGCCCTGTGGAAGCGACGCGAGCATCCGCTGTTTTTACTGGCGGTCTTGTTTTATCTGGTGGGTCACAGCATGGAGTCTTCTGTTTGGCCTTTGATGATGGTTTTCGAGCACCGCAACTATCTGCCGGGCATTGGCGTCTATCTGGCGTTGACGATTGGCCTCGTTGGAGCATTGCAACGGAGTCAAGCAAAGCATCCTGTGCTCCCCATATTGTTTCTTCCGCTTGTTCTGCTCGCGATGCTTGCGCTGCGAGTGGACGCGTGGTCTTCCCAGGATCGTCTGGGTGAGGCGGGGGTTCGCCACCACCCTGATTCTTCACTCTCGCATTATGTCTATGCCAATGCCCAGTTGCGTCATGCAGAATCAGGTGCGGCCTATGCCGAGCATGTGGAGGCAGTGACGCGCGCACGCTATCACTTTGACCAGGCTGCGAAACTGGATCCGCGCGACCTCGGAGCATTGGTCACACTGCACCAGCTGGATTCGACGTATTTTTCCCGCCTGGAAAACAGAACGGACTGGCTGGCACGCATTGAGCAGATCCTCGTAACAGCGTCATTGAGCAGGGAAGATGCCGCCGCATTGAAAAACCTGATGTCCTGTCTCGGTGACGACGGTTGTGAAGGGGGGCCGGTGGCCTATCGGAGAATTTCCGATGTACTCGCTTCGCGCTTTCCACGATGGAGTCAGCGCTACGTGCTGGAGCATGTTTACGCGACCAAGTCGCAGGTGTCGGCTGAGGACCGTATGCCGATCTTGCAGGCAGGTTTGGCGCAGCACCCTGGACATGTGACGCTGCTCCACAAAGCGCTTGTAGACGCTTTGGAAATCGGTGATATGGGTTTGGTTTACGATCTTGCGCTGCAGTTGTACCAGGCCGACCCTATGCGCTACCAGCTGTCGCGTATGACGGCGCTATTTCCTGCCACTGTGCGTTTAGAGCATCGGGGGAACTGAGTTGCGCCCGCGTTTCCTGCCTCTGCTGATATTTGTGCTGTTGCTTGTAGCGATCACCTGGGCCTATATACCCGGAGTAGCTGGGCCCACATTGCTGGACGACCACAGTAGCCTGAATGCACTGGTCGGCCTGGAAGACAACCCCGAGTTTGGTCTTGAGTATATTCAGGGAGAGCAATCAGGACCCCTGGGCAGACCCGTGGCAATGTGGACATTTGTCGCTGAAAGAATCTACCTGGGCAGCGACATTGCCGTCACCAAGTCGGTCAACATTTCAATACACCTGTTAAACGGTGTTCTCGTGGCCTGGCTGCTGCTGTTGATGTTCAAACCATTGCAGTTGCCGGGTGCGGGCTACCTGGCTGTGGTGTTGGCTGGGATCTGGTTGGCTTCGCCATTGTGGGTCAGCAGTGTGTTGTATGCCGTGCAGCGAATGGCGTTACTGTCGACCAGTTTCATGCTGATGGCCCTGGTGAGCTATTGCTACTGTCGCGGCTTTTTGCATCGACCGGTACAGTTTTTTGCGAGACTGGCCGTGCCGCTTGTATTTGTGCTGCTGGGCGTTTTCACCAAGGAGAACGCCATAGTCGTGATACCCATAATGCTTGTTTTGGAGCTGTTCTGGTTCCAATGCCGTGATCACCGCGGAGCCCAACTGCCTTGGTTCAAGCGAGGTGTCATTTTTTCAATTTTCATTGGTGCCGTTGCGCTTGGCCTGGCATTCGTGCTGAGTTTGGAGGGTATTGCTGCTTCCTATCGAGGTCGGGATTTCACGTTACCTGAGCGCTTGATGACTGAGGCGAGAGTGTTGTGGGACTATGTGCTGCAATTTGTATGGCCCGAGGTCGGGCGGATGGGTATTTACCACGACGACTTCATCATTTCCCGGTCGCTGTGGGAACCCGTTACCACACTGCCTGCCATACTTGCCTGGGTTGGTGTTGGAGCCGCGACGTTAGTGCTCGGCCTGGGTCCATGGCGATGGGGCAAGCTGGTCTCCCTCGTGCCCGCCTGGTATATGCTCGGTCATGCAGTTGAATCGACGGTCCTGCCGTTGGAGTTGTACTTCGAGCATCGGAACTACTTTCCCGCGATAGGCTTGCTCCTTGCTCCCGCGCTTTTGTACGGCAAAGCTGTGCGGGCCTGGCCGGAGACGGCCAGACCTCTGCTGGTCTATGCCGGATTGGCAGCAGGTTGCTTGTTGTTTCTGACCAGCTCTCAGGCGCAGGTTTGGTCCAGTAGGCCGCTGCTGGCGTTTAATCATATCTCCGGCCATCCAGATTCTTTTCGCGCCAATACTGATATGGCCGTCATCATGGCAAGCCTGGGGGACTACGAGCGCGCAGCGGGATATTCTTCCCGGGCAAGAGCGGTGAACCCTCACCGGCGCAGTGGTGATTTCAATGTGCGAAACATGGCATTGGCGTGCATGGCGAACGCGCCGGTGCCGGCTGAAGATATTGCTAGCATTGGAGTCAGAGAACAGCGTCCACTCAGTTCATCGCTGGGCCTGGTCGTTCTGGTAAGGATGTTGGAAGAGGATCGTTGTCCCAGCTTTGATCGCTTCGCTTTTGCCGACCGTCTCGAAAGTCTTTATCTGGGCGAGGAGGCCAGTGCTCGAGGAAACCGCTCTGTCTATCTCGGGCTAGCGCTGTTGGAGAATGCCCTCCAGCGCTTTGAATACGCCGACCAGTACATAGATGTTTATCTTGAACTGCTGCCCGGTGACGTCAGGGCATTGCTGATGAAATTACATTTTTCTGCAGCGATGCGAGATTCAGCGCAAGTGGAAAAGATGATCACCCAATTGCAGCAGCTGGATGCAGAAGGTAAATTGACTGAACGCCAACGCCAGACATTGGCCCTCTATCTGGAGAACTAACCCGTGGATTTTTCCATCGTTATACCTGCCAAGGACGAAGAACTGGGCCTGGCGAAAACGCTGCCGCGCTTGCGCGAGCACTATCCGGAAGCCGAGGTGGTGGTTGTCAATGACGGCTCTACCGACAACACGCTACAAGTTTGTGAAGAATACAGTGTGAAGGTGGTGACACACCCATACCCCAAGGGCAATGGTGCTGCAATCAAGTCGGGTGCGCGTGCAGCTAGCGGCAAATATATTGTGTTTATGGACGGCGACGGGCAACACAATCCGGCCGATATTGAGCGCCTGCTGTACAAGCTGGAGGAAGGGTACGACATGGTCGTCGGTGCCCGAAGCGGGCGCGAAGATCAGGCAAACATTGCACGCTGGAGCGCCAACAGTCTCTACAACTGGCTTGCCAGTTGGATGGTAAACCGTCGCATTGATGACCTTACCTCGGGGTTCCGCGCGGTGAATCGGAAGAAGTTTCTCAGTTTTCTCTATCTTCTTCCCAATGGCTTCAGCTACCCGACAACATCGACGATGGCGTTTTTTCGCGCCGGCTATTCGGTGGGTTTCATACCGATCTCTGTGGCGCCTCGCTTGGGCAACAGCCACATTAGTCTGGTGCGAGACGGGGTGCGCTTCTTCCTGATAATTTTCAAGATCGGCACACTGTATTCGCCGCTAAAAGTCTATTTCCCCATGTCGCTGCTGGTTTCGGGGATGGGCGCGTTGAACTACCTGATGGGCAGTCTTACATCAGGCGGCTGGCGGTTCACCAATATGAGCACGCTGCTGATTCTGGCGGGCATGGTGATGTTCTTGATGGGGCTGCTGGCAGAACAGCTAACTAACCTACAGTACAAGGACGCGGTGGAGGACGAGAACTGATCTTGTCGGGTGGTAAGCGAGCGCAGCTAACGCCGCGCTCACCGAGCCAGCAGAAATCAGGCGCCGTACTTGGCCTTGGCTTCTTTACGCCGGGCGTGCAATACGGGCTCGGTGTAGCCGCTGGGCTGCTCTTTGCCCAGGAATACCAGGTCGCAGGCGGCCTGGAAGGCCACGTTGTCGTCAAAGTCGGGTGCCATGTTGCGGTAGGCGGGATCGCCGGCGTTTTGCTCATCGACGATGGTGGCCATGCGCTCCAGGGTCTCGCGTACCTGCGCTTCGCTGCAGACACCGTGGCGAATCCAGTTGGCGAGATGCTGGCTGGAAATACGCAGGGTGGCGCGGTCTTCCATCAGGCCGACGTTGTTGATGTCGGGCACTTTGGAGCAGCCCACACCCTGGTCGACCCAGCGCACCACGTAACCGAGAATGCCCTGGGAATTGTTATCCAGCTCACGCTGAATGTCCTCGGCGGACAAGCCCTCGGCGCCCTTGAGGGGAATGCTGAGAATGTCATCCAGTGAGGCAATGTCCCGGGACTTGATCTCTTCCTGACGGGCAGCCACGTTGACATCGTGGTAGTGCATGGCGTGCAGGGTGGCGGCGGTGGGAGAGGGCACCCAGGCGGTGCTGGCACCGGCCATCGGATGGCCCACCTTGGCGGTCATCATTTCTGCCATCATGTCAGGCATGGCCCACATGCCTTTGCCGATCTGGGCTTTACCCAACAGGCCACAGGCCAGGCCCTGGTCGATGTTCCAGTCTTCGTAGGCGTTAATCCAGGGCTCCTGCTTCATGGCGCCCTTGGGCGTCATGGCGGCGGCTTCCATGCTGGTGTGGATTTCGTCACCGGTACGATCGAGGAAGCCGGTGTTGATGAACACCAGGCGCTCACGGGCCACACGGATACACTCCTTGAGGTTAACGGTAGTGCGGCGCTCCTCATCCATGATGCCGACTTTGAGCGTATTGCGAGCCAGCCCCAGTGCGTCTTCAACGCGGTCGAACAGTTCGCAGGTAAAGGCTACTTCCTCGGGGCCGTGCATTTTCGGCTTTACGATGTACACGCTGCCCTCGCGGGAGTTGCGCGGCTGATCGGCGCCCTTGTTGAGGTCGTGCATGGCGATCAGGGCGGTGAACATGCCGTCCATAATGCCCTCGGGAATTTCATTGCCGCTGGCATCGAGAATCGCATCGTTGGTCATCAGGTGGCCCACGTTGCGCACGAACAGCAGGCTGCGCCCGGGCAGAGTCAGGGTCGAGCCATCCAGCGCGGTGTAGCTGCGGTCCGGGTTGAGGGTACGGGTCATGGCCTGGCCGCCCTTCTGGAAGCTGTCGGCGAGGTCGCCGCGCATCAGGCCCAGCCAGTTGGTGTAGACCACGGCCTTGTCGTCGGCATCCACCGCCGCCACGGAATCTTCGCAATCCTGAATGGTGGTGAGAGCCGATTCCAGGGCCAGGTCCTTAACGCCGGCTTTGTCGATGGCGCCAATCGGACTGTTGGGGTCGATCTGAATTTCGATGTGCAGGCCATTGTGGCACAGCAGGATTGTGTCGGGCTGCGCTGCATCGCCGGTGTAACCGAGCAGCTGGTCGCTGTCGGCAAGGCTGACTGTGCTGCCGTCTTCCAGGGCCACCTGCAGCTCACCGCCTGAAATGGTGTAAGCGGTGGCCTGGGTGTGATCGCCCGCGGTGAGCGGGCAGTGCTTGTTGAGAAAGGCGCGGGCGTAGGCAATGACGCGCTCGCCGCGGACCGGGTTATAGCCGCCGGCGCGCTCAGCGCCACCGTCTTCGGCAATCACGTCGGTGCCGTACAGGGCGTCGTACAGGCTGCCCCAGCGGGCGTTGGCGGCGTTGAGCGCGTAGCGTGCGTTCATGACCGGCACTACCAGCTGTGGGCCGGCGAGGGTGGCCACTTCTGGATCGACATTTTCGGTGCTGATGGCGAAGTCATCGCCTTCGGGCAGCAGGTAGCCAATCTCCTGCAGGAATGCCTTGTACGCATCGCGGTCGTAGTCGGCGCCTGGGTTGGCCTGGTGCCAGGCATCGATGTTGGCCTGCAGGGCGTCGCGCTTCGCGAGCAGTTCGCGATTTTTGGGCGCCAGGTCCGCCAGAATGGCTTCCAGGGCGGCCCAGAAGTCCGCCGGGGCAATACCAGTGCCGGGGGCAATGTCATTTTCCAGCAGGGTGTGGAGTACGGGGGCGATCTGCAGCCCACCTACTTGAATGCGATCAGTCATGGCTTGTTCCTTGTAACGCTGGGGGAAGCCCGCGATGGCGGGCCCGAATCACAGCGGGAATTCTAGGAGACAGACCAAGATTTAGCTAATTTATCGTTTTTATCACTGCCATTGTTTGAGTGAATTTAAGTTCGGGGCACCTCGGTCAGGGGGTGGGGGCCTGGCCGTCCAGTTCCCTGGCGGTATCGGTAATCAATTTGCGCAGCCAGCGGTTAGCGGGATTGTGCTGCAGGAGCGGGCTCCAGGCCATTTTCAATTCCAGTGGCGGGATTTCCAGCGGTGGATCACGCAGCACCACCCGAGGGTTGTCCCGCTTCAGTTGCGCGGCGCGCGTGGGGATGGTCACAATCAGGTCATTCTGTTCTGCCAGGGTCATGGCCGCCTGGTAGTGGCGGGTGAAGACCCGGATCTGGCGTTTCTCGCCGAGTTTGTCCAGTGCGGAATCCACCCAGCCGAGGCGCTGCACATCGTCGGGATTCACACCTACACCCACGCCCATGCCAGTTTTACTTACCCAAACGTGGTCACTGCTAAGGTAGTTCTGCAGTGTGAACTCGTCGAGTAGCGGATGATTGGCATTCAATACGCAAGTGAAGGTGTCATTCCACAGGTGGATCTGGTGGAAGGACTGGGGCATGGAGTCGAAGCGGTTGATCACCATGTCGACTTTGCCGCGCTCCACATCCAGAAAGCTCACGTCCGAGGGCGTCATAATGTCCAGGGTAATGCCGGGGGCAAGTTCGCGCAGTTTGACCAGTACAGTGGGAAACAGCGTGGCCTCGGCGTAATCGCTGGCCATGATCCGGAATACCCGCTGGGCGTCGCCGGGCTCAAATTCACTGCGCGGTTGGACAGCGCGGTCTATGCTGGTCAGTACCTCGCGAACCACCGGTTCGAGTTCGAGGGCGCGTTCCGTGGGGGTCATGCCCTCGCTGGTGCGCACTAACAGCGGATCATCGAACAGCTCGCGCAGGCGACGCAGGCCATTGCTCATGGCGGGCTGGGATAAATTGAGCTGGTTGGCGGCCTGGGTGACATTGCGCTCTCGCAGCAAGGCGTCCAGGTAAACCAGCAGGTTGAGGTCGACTCGGTTGACGTTCACAGGTGCTCCGCATTCACTTGGTGAATGATGAAAATACTGGGTATTGCTTAGGCGAATTATACGCGTAACGCTAAAATTGCCAATCTCTATGGCATTGACCAAAGTCTGATCGTCGGTCGGCCTTCCCGCGTAGAAACGCGTACCCCGAAAAATACCGCCCAATACACTACGAAGTAGCAGGAGTTAGCATGGGAACTTACCGCGCCCCCGTTGAAGATATGAACTTTCTCGTCGATGAGGTGCTCGACGTTGAGGCTGTGCTTGGCAGTTTGCCAGACTTCGCTGACTACGGCCTCGGCCCCGAGCTGACCACTGCGCTGCTGGACGAAGCTGCCAAACTCGCCGGCGATGAGCTGGCGCCTTTGCGCCGGGTTGGCGACGAGCACCCGGCCACCTGCGCCGATGGTGTGGTGACCGCATCCCCGGGTTTTGAAGACGCTCTGAACAAACTGGGCGAGGGCGGCTGGATTGGTATTTCCTCCGATGCCAACTACGGCGGCCAGGGCCTGCCCGAAATCTACAATACCGTGGGCACGGAGATGTGGAACTCCGCCAACCTGGCGCTGGGCCTGGCCCCCATGCTCTCCAGCGGAGCGGCGTTGGCGATTCACGCCCACGGCACTGAGGCGCAGAAGCAGACCTATCTGGAAAAAATGCACACCGGCCAGTGGATGGGCACCATGAACCTGACCGAATCCGGGGCCGGATCCGATCTGGGTGTCATGAAGACCCGCGCTGTGCCTGAAGGTGACCACTACCGTATCACCGGACAAAAAATCTATATCACCTGGGGCGATCATCAGNCCACCGAGAACATTATCCACCTGGTGCTGGCGAAACTGCCCGATGCGCCCGCCGGTAGCCGCGGTATTTCCCTGTTTATTGTGCCCAAGTTCCTGGTGAACGAAGACGGGTCACTGGGTGAGCGCAATGATGTTTACCCGGTGTCCACCGAGCACAAGCTCGGCATTCACGGCAGTCCCACCTGTGTCATGGCCTTTGGCGACAATGAAGGCGCCATTGGTTACCTGCTGGGTAAGGAAAATAACGGCCTGGCGTGCATGTTCACCATGATGAATGAGGCCCGTCTGAAAGTGGGTGTACAGGGCCTGAGTGCCTCCGAAGGTGCACTGCAGAAAGCCGTGGCCTACGCTCGTGAACGCGTTCAGGGTGGCAAGCCCATTATCGAACACGCGGATGTGAAGCGCATGCTGCTGGTTATGCGCTCGCTTACCGAGGCGATGCGCGCGCTGGCTTACGCTGAAGCCATTACCATGGACCTGGCCCATCGCGGTCCCCAGGAAGCGCGTGGCGAACAGCAGCGCCGGATTGACCTGATGATTCCGGTGATCAAGGGTTGGCTGACCGAAGTGGGTCAGGAGGTCGCCTCGCTTGGCGTGCAGGTGCATGGCGGCATGGGCTACATCGAAGAGACTGGCGCCGCGCAGTACCTGCGCGACGTGCGTATTACACCGATTTATGAGGGCACCAACGGTATTCAGGCCGCGGACCTCGTGGCTCGCAAGCTCGGTCGCGATGGCGGTGCCACCATGGAAGCTGTCGCCGCTGAGATCCGCGCGACAATCGCCCAGCTAGAGGCCAGCGACGATGTGCGCCTGGCGCCCCTGGCCGCGCCTCTGGCTGCGGCCCTGGCTGAGCAGGAACACTGTACGCAACTCGTTCTGGCGGCCCTGAAAGAAGATGCCAGTGTGGCCATGGGCGCGAGTTTTGAATACATGATGCAAACCGGCTATTTGTTCGGCGGCTGGCAAATGGCGCGCAGCGCGCTGGTTGCCGCCGGCAAGCTGGCAGCGGGCAGCGATAATCCCTTCTATGAGGCCAAGATTGCTACCGCGGCGTTCTACGCAGAGCAGATCCTGCCGCGCTGTGCCGGGCATGCAGGTGCGGTTGCGGGCGCCGCGGGCCAGCTGCAGTCATTCCCGCTGGAGTGGATCTGATATGACGGCGGTCATTTCCACGCCTGACCTGACCGACGAGCACCCCGGCGCACGCGCCATCGAGTTGCAGTTCGTCAACTTTGGTAAGGTCGCTCATTTCGGGGGTCCTGTGGTGACCATTAAGTGTCACGAGGACAACTCGCTCGTCAAGCAGGCTGTCGGTGAACCCGGCGAAGGCCGGGTGATAGTGGTCGACGGTGGTGGCTCACTGCGGCGTGCGCTGCTGGGCGATATGCTCGCTGAGCAGGCGGCACAGAATGGCTGGGCCGGGCTGGTGATTAACGGCGCAATTCGCGATGTCGATGAAATCGGCGCGACGAACCTGGGCGTTCAGGCACTGGGGACGACGCCGCTGAAGACGGAGAAGCTGGGTATGGGCCAGCGTGATGTCACTATTGCTTTTGGTGGCGTTACCATTGCGCCGGGAGAGTACATTTACGCTGACAATAACGGTGTTATTGTCAGCGCTGAACCACTGCTATAGCAACCGCATGGAAAGATCGAGCGCCTTGCAGTCTTTGGTCAGGGCGCCGATCGAGATAAAGTCCACGCCGGTCTCGGCAATCGGACGCAGGGTTGTCTCGGTGACATTGCCTGAGGCTTCCAATTCGGCCCGGCCCGCGGTTGTTGCCACGGCTGTGCGCATGTCCTCCAGACTGAAATTGTCCAGCATCACGCGATCAGCGCCTGCCTGCAGGGCCTGTTTCAATTCTTCGAGGTTCTCGACCTCCACTTCTGCTGGTTTGCCCGGCGCAATTTCCCGGGCGCGCGTTACTGCTGCCGCGATACCGCCACAGGCAGCGATGTGGTTTTCCTTGATCAGGAAGGCATCGAACAGGCCAATGCGATGGTTGTGGCAGCCTCCACAGCTCACTGCATATTTCTGGGCGACGCGAAGCCCCGGAATGGTTTTGCGGGTGTCGAGCAAGCGCACACCGGTATCGGCAACCAGACTGGCGTAGCGTGCGCAGGTAGTTGCGGTGCCCGACAGCAGCTGTAAAAAGTTCAGCGCACATCGCTCGGCTGTGAGCAGTGATCTGGCGGGTCCTTCAAAGTGGAACAGAACCGTGTCCGGTTCGAGTACATCGCCATCCGCCACGCGCCAATCCAGGGACATGTCCGAGTCGACCTGGCGAAACGTTTCTTCCACCCAGGCCCGTCCACAGAGCACGCCCGCTTCACGGGTGATGACTCTCCCGGATGCGCGGCTGTCCGCCGCGATCAGGCGGGCAGTAATGTCGCCGTCGCCGACGTCTTCCGCCAGGGCCGCGGTAACATTTGCCTCGATCAGCGCGGGTGCCGGAGGTAGAAGCAGTGGGTTGGACTGGGTCATGCGTGGGTGCTCTTGCCTGGGGGCGCTGATTGTAACAGGGCTACCGGGCGCGAGCGAACCAAAGTGGTCGTTGAGCGCGCGAGGGAATGTGGCCTATGATGCATGCCATGGTGACTTCCCCGCATAAGTATTCAAGATGAGTCTCGTCGTCCAGGACGGTTGGCTGAAGGACGCCCGGCGCGCGACATCGCCGAACTTTGAGGCTCGCCCCGACGGTTGTGAGCCGGAGCTGCTCGTGATTCACAACATATCGCTGCCCCCCGGCGAATTCGGCGGGCACTGTATCGAAGAGTTCTTCTGCAATCGCCTCGATTGGGATGCGCATCCTTTTTTCGAGGAAATTCGGGATGTGCGCGTTTCTGCACACCTGTTAATTCGCCGTGATGGCGAGCTGATCCAGTTCGTCAGTTTTGACGATCGCGCCTGGCATGCGGGGCAGTCTCACTACGCCGGGCGCGACAACTGTAACGATTTCAGCATTGGTATTGAGCTGGAGGGCACCGATGTCGCAGCGTATACAGAGCACCAGTATCAGGCATTGCAGGCGGTTTCACTAGCGCTGTTCGCCGCCTATCCGAAAATGGCGCCAACCCGGGTAGCGGGCCATGCCGACATCGCACCCGGGCGAAAAACTGACCCCGGCGAGGCTTTCGACTGGGCGCGCTACCGGCGCACTATTGGTGTACAGGAGGTACCCGCATGACGTTTCTTGCCCTGATACTCGCACTGGTGCTGAGCCTGGTATGGCCGTATCGCCAACTGCTGCATCACGATGCCTGGTTTCGGCAACTGGGCGAGCGGCTCGCCGGCTGGGGGTTGACTGTGACCCTGGGGCTAGTGGTGCAGGTGGGCTTGCCCGTAGCCATCCTCTCACTGCTCCTGGACGAATTGAGGGGCGTGCTGTTCGGGCTGCCGTGGATCGCGGCTGCGAGTGTGGTGTTTCTCTATGCGCTAGGGCGGGGTAATACTGGCCAGGCCGCCGAGCAGTATCGCTCCCAGTGTCGACGCGGGGACTTCGAAGCGGCCTGGCATACGGCGATGGAAAACGACCCGCAAAACTTCGCCGAGGGAGACAGTCCGCAGGCAGTGGAGTATGTTCACATGGCAGTGCAACGCAATCTGTTGCTGCAGAGTCTGCGTGGCTGGTTCGGTGTGCTGTTCTATTTTGTCCTGCTGGGGCCGGCGGCGGCGCTGGCTTATCGGCTGCTGGATCTGGGGTGCAGCTCCGCCCAACACCGATCCTGGATGACCATCGTCGACTGGATTCCCTCGCGGCTGGCGGCGCTCTCCTTTACGGTCATGGGTAATTTTGTGGAGAGTATCGACGAGTGTTACGCCGGCTTTCGGCACCCGCGGCAGTCCGCCCGGGATCTGCTGCTGAGCGTGGGTAGGGCAGCGGTTGGTCACGACAAGAGCGCCACTCCTGAAGATGGCTTTGGCGACTATGCCGCGCGCCAGAATGAGGATCTCAGTGCCCTGGTGCAACGCGCAGCGGTCTGCTGGATAGTGGTGATTTCACTGTGGGCGCTGGCGGGCTGACGGCGGCCGATTAGCGAGCAGGATTTCCGCCAGCTGCTAAGCTTTCCTGTCATCTCCGACTGACCGGAGTAGCGACAGGAGCGAGCATGCCTGATCCCCATAGCGACGATGCCACCTTGCCCTCCCTGGACATGGCCCTGCCTGGCCTGCGCCCACGCCTGAGTCTGATCGCCACGATAGTTTTTCACCCGGACCTCACCCGGGTCGGCGAGTATGCTGTCATGCACCGCTCGCGCCTGCCTGTTGTACTTGGTCGCGAGACGCTGGACTTTCAGCGTGAACCCTCAGGTCCCACGCAATGTCTGGCTGAACCCTATGTCAGTCGACGGGCACTGAGCCTCGAATACAGTGCCCGTGGCTTGCATCTGCAGCGCGATCCCGGTGCCAGCCGTTGTCGCGTCAATGGTGTCGAACTGGATTCGGAGATGGCACTCATGCCAGAGCAGTTGACGACCGGCGTGGCCATTTTACTGGCCCACACGGTGGTGCTGTGGCTCGCGATTGGACACGAGCGCGAGCCGGCGGGCGCTACTCCCGGTCACGGCCTTGTGGGGGGCAGTGCCTATTCACAGGGGCTGCGACAACAGATCTCGACGGTGGCCGCGGCAGATATGGATATTCTGTTGCGCGGCGCCACCGGTACGGGCAAAGAAGTACTCGCCCGGGCAATTTATGCCGCCAGCGAGCGCAGCGGACGGCCCCTGGTGACTGTGAATATGGCCGCCATACCTGCTTCTCTGGCACCCTCAGCGCTGTTTGGCGCTAGCCGTGGCGCTTATACTGGCGCCGACAAGTCGCGCCGCGGTTACTTTCAGCAGGCGGCGGGCGGGACCCTGTTTCTTGATGAAATTGGCGATACCCCGGCCGAAATTCAGCCACAGCTATTGCGCGCCTTGCAGGAGCGGGAAATTCAACCGGTTGGCGGCGATGTGGAGAAGGTCGAGTTGCGGGTGATCTCGGCGACCGATGCGGATGTGGACAGCCGCGAGAGCAGATTCAATGCGGCCCTGCGCCATCGCCTGGCGGCCCTGGAAATTGTCTTGCGTCCGCTGCGTGCGCATCGCGAGGATCTCGGTGAGCTGCTGGGTCACTTTCTGCGAGATGCGTTTTACGGGCAGGGCCGCGCCTCGTTGCTGCCGGGGCCGGACAGCACCGCCCGACAAATTGCGAGCTGGGCCAATTTTTACTATGCCTGCCTGTGCTATACCTGGCCCGGCAACATCCGCCAACTGCAGAATGCCTGCCGGCAGGTCGCCGTCGCGAGTCGCAGTTCGCTGGTGTTGCCGACGATCCTGCTGGACCTGCTTTCACAAGCGCAGGAAGCTGCCGAAGAGACCGTTACGGCCGATGCGGTGGCCGAAAAATTGCGCCACATCGCAGAGGTGAGTGACGAGGAATTCGCCCGCGCGATGCATGACCATGGCCACGAAGTGCGGCCTGTGGCACGCAGCCTCAATGTCAGTCGGCAGGCGGTGTATCGCAAAATTGCGAGCGATGCCCGCTATCGTCTTGCCGGTGAAGTTGCTCAGGATGAGCTCGAACAGGCGCTCGAGCGCTGTGGCGGTAATACCGCAGAGGTGGCGCGGCAGCTGGAAGTGTCGGCCAGTGGTCTGCGAGCGCGGCTGCGCCAGGAGCAAGTTCGGCACCCCGTGCCGTGAACACCACAGTAGGTCCTTATGAACTTGTCCGTCTGATTGCCTCCGGTGGTCAGGGGCAGGTTTATCTGGGCTATGACGCGCGGCTCTGTCGGCAGGTGGCGATAAAAATTCGCCCACTGCCCGAGGGGCGTGCCATGCGTCGAACCGTGATGCGTGAGGCACGTCTGGTCGCCAGCCTGAACGACGAGCGCATCGTCAAAATTTTCGATGTCATCGAGACGCCAGCCCATCTTGCGCTGGTGATGGCCTATGTGCCCGGCACAGATCTGGAGCACTTGCTCGGGCATGTATCGCTGAGCCTGGCCAGCACCTTGAAACTCGCCTGCGATGTGGCTGTGGCGCTGGCGGCCGCTAGCCAGATAGGGCTGGTGCATGGCGACATCAAGGCGTCCAATGTGTTGGTGAGTGAGGCGGGTGGCATATGCCTCGCGGACTTCGGTACCGCCGCCATTCCCTCGTCCCCCGAGGCTGCACTCGCCGGCGGGAGCCTCTCTGCACTGGCGCCGGAGCACGTCCTGGGTGAACCGGTTGACTTGCGTACTGACCTGTTTGCCCTGGGCCGCTTACTCCACAGAATGCTTACCGGTGAGCACGCCTTCCCAATGACACTCCAGGCGGCGGAGCGGGCACTGGCTGCGAGTCGCTATGAACTGCCGGCGCTGACCGAGTGGGAGTCTCATTCCGGTCATCCGCCTGCGCTCGCTGCGCTGGTGCGACGGTTGTTGCAGGCGGAGCCCGCGCGCCGCCCGCAGGATACGCATCTCGTGCGTCGCGAGCTGCGCACCCTGAGACTGGAGTGTTCGCTGCTGAGTGAGCCCGGTCTGCAGGCACAGGCTGCGCCCTATTTCCGGCCCGAGTCGGCGACCGAAGAGCCCCTGGATATACCCGATGAATTTGGCCAGATCAGTGGCCGCAGGCGCGCGGGTATGGAGCTGCGTTCACTCTGGCGTCAGCGCATGCCAGTGTCAGGTGCTGCCAGGGCTGCGCTCGCGCTGATGCTGGTCGGCGGTATGGCCGGCATCATGTGGTGGACGCGACCGGCGCAGTCCGTGATAGAGGTTGATCTTGCTGATATCGAAATATCACCGTCGGCTGTGTCTGTATTGCGGGTCACTGCCGATGATGTGCTGGGCCTGGTGAGCCGTGAGTTGGAACAGCGCCTGCCCGGTGTGCGTTTGCTCGGAGCCGCTCGGCCCAGTGTCATTTATGGTGATGGAGACCTGCCACTACCGGCGGCTGCGAAGCTGTCTGTGCAGTTGCGTTGTGGCGACGATTTCTGCCTGTTGGTCATGCAGCGTGGTTTGCTGCCAGGCGAGCACCGAGTCCAGCGACTGCTGGTCGCCGACGCTGCACCTGAACGTTGGTCGGACGAAATCCGCCAGATGGTCGTGGCGGTCTACCCTGCTGAGTAGAAGCACACTGATGCCGCCAGTAGATACTGAGCAGCGAAGTACAGCGGCGTGCCCCACAGCTGGTTAATCCGTGAAGAGCTGATGAACTGGCGCCGCGCCACGGCCAGATCGGAGAGGGCGAAACCCCAGGCCCCGAGGATAATCAGCCCGGCACCGGCGAGGCCCAGCGTTCCCCCCGCCGCAACTAACATGACCGCAATAACACCGATATATGCGGGTACGGCATGCCGCATCGGGCCTTCAAGGTGCGGGCAGAGCCAGCGCAGTGTTATGGCTACCAAAATGATGGTGGGGGACAGCGACAACAGCACGCCATAAGTGTTAATGGGGAGCTGCAAAAACGCTGCCACATACGCCAGATGTCCGCAGAGAAAAGCCACCAGTCCGGTGAGAAACGCGCCTTCGGATTCGAACATCAGTGCGATGTCGCCCAGCATACACAGTATCAGCCCAGCGAGCATAACAAGGCCGTAATTCGATGCCGTGGCCCCCAGGCTCAGTGCCAGCCATATGAAGCACGCGGCAGCCAGGGGCTTGAGCAGGTAGCGACCGGGACGCCAGCCACCGAAGTCCGCGGCCACCAGTGCGATGGTTGCCGCCCCGCCTGTGAGGAGTGGCAATTTCGCAAGTTCCCAGAAAAATTCAGGCATTGCGGATCTGCTCCAGTAGGTCGCGATTGGCGGGCACCTCAATACCTAACTGCTCCGCGCGGTTAACAAGGTGGCCGGTGATAAATTCTATCTCAGTGCTGCGGCCGGCCAGTGTGTCTTGCAGCATGGATGAACGATTGGCCGCTGTGCGCTGGATGACGTCAAAGGCGTCTCCTTCGATGGAGTGGGCAATGTCATCAAAGCCCGCAGCGCGCGAGACGTCCGCGATTTCTTTACAGAGCTCGGTGACCTGCCGCGCAAAGACCGGATTATTGGCCAGTTCGCCGTTCTGGCAGCGGTGCCGCGCCGTCAGGGGGTTGATGGCGCAGTTGATCGCCAGCTTGTGCCAGAGTGCGGCGTGAATGGTGTTCGTCCAGCGACATTCGAGCTTGAGCGCCTGCCAGTCGTCGAACCAGTCAGGCGCACTCGCGCGTCCGGCAAATGCGCCCAGCAGCGTCTGGCCGCGGCCCGCATGACAAATGTGCCAGAGGGCGCGGCGAAATGCTCCTTCAGTGGTCGTTCCGCAGTACAGGTTGGCCCCGGGGACCAGACTGGCCACATCCTCGGCGTAGCCCAGCCCGTTGGCGAGGAGCACGATAGTGGCGCCCGCGGTCAGGCGGTGGCGGACTGAGTTGACCGAGCTGACTACGTCATAAGCCTTGGTGGTGACCAGCAAGTGGTCGATGGGGCTGACGTCGGGTGCGTTTGTGGAGGACAGGGAGCGTGTGTGGGTCTGGCCATTCCGCTCCATCTGCAACGGGGGCGCTGAGGGTGTATTGGCGCGCAGCACCAGTGTGGTGGGTGCGCCGCTGCTTGCCAGCGCGTCCGCAAACAGGCAGCCAATGGCTCCCGCGCCCAGTATATGCCAGCCTTTGGCCATAGGTATCTCTTGTCCGGTTGAGCGCGTCACTATGCCACTGTTCGGCCGCCAGGCCCAATCCGCGACGATTGCAACGGCGCTATCGGGGGCATAAACTAGTCCCATATAACAATCGGTCCGGTCCGATGTCGAGGTCAGGGCAGCGTGGGTGGTACATGGTAGATTCCGACGGCATCGGCCGTTTACAGCGCGAGGAAATCCAGGGTGCGCCCCCGGCGACCTCGCGCGCCGAACTGCGTGAAAGGCGCCTGACCGAGAGCGTTCAGCTCAACCGTTATCTCTATCTGCAATGCCAGCAGTTCGAGCACATGCTGCTCGACAGCCAGGACCTTACCTCCCTCCTGGAAATCCTGATATTCAATCTGCCGCGTCACTTTTCCTATCGTGTGGCCGAGTTGTGGTTGCTGGATCAGGATGGCGAACTCGGCGAGCTTATTGGTGGGGGAGAGCGGTTCGGGCACTATCTGCAGGTCCACAACGACGCGTTCGTCCTGCAAGAGCTCTATGAGCTGGAGCCGGATATTGAGCTTATCGACGCTACTGATTCGCGCATGTTCGAGGTGCTTAAATCCGAACATGGCATCGACTACGCGCTGATGCTGCCGCTGATGGAATCAGGGCGCCTGGTGGGCAGCCTGCACCTGGGGATTCAGGAGGAAGGGCTGAGTTTCGGGGATGCCGAGGAGGATCTTATTGCCCATCTGGCGGCCATCGTGTCCCGAAGCTACCTCGCTGCGGTGCAGCGCCAGCAGATCGATAATCTGGTGCGCCTCGATCCCCTGACCCGAGTGGCCAATAAAACCGGCTTTGAACAGGATCTGGCCCGGGAGATTTCCCGGGCGCGGCGCAACAACCAGCCGATTACCATTTTGCTCATGGAGGTGGATGAATACGCCGAACTGCATGATCACTATGGCGAGGAGCGCAGCCAGTTTGTGCTCAAACGTGTGGCCCAGCGGGTGGCGTCCGATCTGCGTTTGACAGATCTGATGGCGCGGCTCGAGCATTCCCGGCTGGCGGTGCTGTTAACCGGTTGTGGCGAGACACTGGGGCAGGATATCGCCGAGCGCATTCGTGAAGATATCGAGGATTTTGCCATTGACGATGGCCGTGGCGCGGTGCTGCAGGTGACGCTGAGTATCGGGCTGGTTGCCTGGGAGCCCCAGCACTATCCGGCGGTCGATATGCAGCAGTTGGCCCGGCAGATTGAGTCGGTTGCCGACAAGGCGCTCGAGGCTTCCCGGGCCAAAGGTGGCAACGCGACCATTATTTCCCGGCTCACCACCCTCATCGTCTGAGTTCTGCCGTGGTATTTTCCGCCATGGCCTGGCCGAGTCGTTCCTCGCTTCCCCATCTGGATACCCCGTAGATCATGACGCCTGAGCGGATTGCAAGGCTGCGGGGGGTGCTGGACCGTCGTCAGCCCGACCTGACTGTGGTCACCGACTTCGTCCACAAGCAGCGAAATTTATCTGCCATCGTGCGCAATTGTGATGCCGCGGGTGTTGCCCGCATGCACGCGGTGATTGGCGATGAGGACTACACCGCCTTTCGCGGTACGTCCATGGGTTCCCACAGTTGGGTTGAGGTGGTCAGGTACAGCTGTGCCGAAGACGCCCTGACGAAACTTCGCAGCGAGGGGTACCAGGTGGTCGCTGCCCACCTGGAGGATGATGCGGTAGATTACCGTGATGTTGATTACACCGTGCCTACGGCACTGGTCATGGGTGCCGAACGGCGCGGCCTGAGTGCGAGTGCTGCGAATTATGTGGATCGGTGCATTACGATACCCATGGTTGGCATGGTGGAGTCGTTCAATGTCTCAGTGGCAGCGGGGATTATCCTGGCCGAGGCGCAGCGCCAGCGACAAATCGCCGGGCTCTATGATTCGCCCCGGCTCGACCCTGCGACGTACGATAAGATATATTTCGAGTGGGGGCATGCGGCAATAGCACAATTCTGTCGCGAACGGGGCCTGGCCTATCCGCCACTGAACGCCGAGGGGGAGATCGACAACCCCTCTGACTGGTATGCAAGCGTGCGCCGCGGTGATGCGCCACGCTCTGGAGCAAACAATGGATAATTTACTCATCCTGCTGGTGGCCATTTTCGGTGGTATTGCCCTGATTTCGTTCGTGCTGGAGCGGGTCGCCAAGCCCATGGAGCCGGAGCAGGCACAGAAAATCAGCCGCTGGATTTATCCCCTGGTGGGTTTGTCTCTGGTGCTGGCCATCGGCCGGTATTTTTTGCAGGGCTAATCGTCTCGCATTCACTGCAATACCGCGGTTTTATCTTTAGCCTGCGCACCCTATAATCGAGCGAATCCATCAACCTGCGCGCCTCGCGTGTACAAAGAGAGCAGTCAGTCCTTGCCAGCCCAGTGGCTCACCACAACCAATGAAGTCTCGGGGAAACTCAGCCAGACCCTGAGCCCCGCGCTGCACCAGCTCGGTCAGCCGGCCAATCTTCGCCGTGCCCGTAATTTGACCGTCGTGCTAATGGTGGGCTGGTTGCTGTATTCCCTGGCGCGTATCGTGTGGGCCCTGGTGGTTCCCGCTGAAGAGGTTGCGTCGGTGGTGCCCGTGGTAAATCCGGTCGTGCAGCAGACGCGCAGTGCGGGACCGGCCGAGGTGGACATCGAGGCTATGCGTGGTTGGCACTTGTTCGGCGAAGCCGGAGTAGAGGAGGCTCCTGTGCCTGAGGTGGTGATAGCCGAGGCAAATGTTTCGGAGCGTGACGGCATCGAAAAAGGGGCTCGTGAAACCCGCTTGCAGCTGAAGTTACGGGGCGTGGTTGCCTCGACGGAGGACGGGTTCGGGCACGCCATTATTGAACATCGCAACAAGCAGGCTGTTTACGCCATCGACGACAAGCTGCCTGTGTCCAGCCGGGTCACGCTGGCCAAGGTGATGCCCCATCAGGTCGTGCTTGATAACGCTGGTACCTATGAACTGCTGGTATTGTTTGAGGAAACCGAGCTGGATGCCCAGGCGAACGCATCGGCGCAACCCAGGAACGTGCGCCGGGCGGCACCGGCAGCACAAGTCGATAAGCGCGAGGATGCCACCGCCACCGAACTGGCCCGAGGCTACCGTCAGCGGCTTTACCAGAACCCACAATCCCTGGCAGAGGTCGTGAATGTGGCTGCGGTGCGCAACGACGGCGACTTGCAGGGCTACCGGATATCACCCGGAAAAGACAAAGACCAATTTGCACAGCTGGGCTTCAAGTCCGGTGATCTTGTAACCAGCGTCAATGGAATAGCGCTGGATGACCCTTCCAATACCATGCGTCTTTACCAGACGTTGAGAACGGCCAGCGAAGCAGTGTTTGAACTGCAGCGGGGCGATCAGCCGGTGTCGCTGACCGTCAGCCTGGGCGAAGAGCAGGCGCGGTGACAAGCGCACAGAGGACAGAGGATACTTTTTAGTGAACGTGATTTCTACCAGACTGCGCCAGTCATGCGGTGCCCTTTTGCTGACCCTGATGATGTCAGCAATGCCTGCCGCCGGTCAGGACTTCACGGTGAATCTTAAAGAGACGGACATCCAGGAGCTGATCAAGTTTGTGGCCGAGGTGACCGGCACCACGATCGTTGTCGATCCCGCGGTGAAGGGCAAGGTCAAGGTCGTCTCTAGCAAACCCGTTTCGCGCGATGAACTTTACGATCTGTTCCTGTCGATTCTGGAGGTGCATGGCTATACCGCAGTGCGCAGCGGGGGCGTGGTCCGCGTTATTCAGAGTAAGGATGCCCGTTCGGCACCGGTCTCGCTTGCGGATGAGAAGGTCCGCCCGGGCGATGAGTACGTTACCCAGGTGATTCGTCTGGACAATATCTCCGCCGCCAAGTTGATTCCTGTGCTGCGGCCGCTGGTGCCCCAGCAGGCGCATATGGCGGCCTATGCCCCGAGCAATGCCATTATCATTTCGGATGTGTCTGCCAATATCGAGCGTATTCGCGGCATTATCGAGCGCATGGATAATTCGGCCGTGCAGAAAACCGACATTATCCAGTTGCGCTATGCAGTGGCTGAGGATGTGGTGTCCATGCTGGACCAGCTCAACAAGTCCGAGGCCAAGCAGAGTGGTGGCGCCGAACCCGAGGTGTTACTGGTAGCCGATTCCCGCACCAATAGCGTGCTTGTGACCGGTGATGAACTGGAGCGCGCCAGGGCGGCGCAGTTGATTCGCCATCTCGACACGCCCCTGGAGCAAAGCGGCAACGTGAAAGTCGTTTACCTTGAGTATGCCCAGGCCACAGAGATCGCCGAGGTCCTCACCCGGGTCATGCAGAACATAGACAAGCTCGACGAAAATGAGAACAAACGTCGCTCCGGGGGCAATACCTCCACGATTGAAGCTGACGAGGGCACCAATGCTCTCATCATCACCGCCGACGCCGATGAAATGGCCGCGTTGGAGGCAGTGATTCATCGACTCGATATTCGTCGCGCCCAGGTTCTTGTCGAGGCCATTATCGTCGAAATGACCGCCTCTGATGCCCAAGCGCTCGGTCTGCAATGGCTGTTCGCCAACGAAGAAGGCCTCTACGGAAGTAATATCAGCGACCAGAGCACTGCACGGCGACTGGCGGATGCGATTTCGCCCCAGGATGACGATGATGGAGATGTCAGTGATAACGAGTTTGACGCCACCGACCTGGCAGGCGCACTGGCAGGCATTCCCGGGCTCTCGATGGGTTGGGGCAGCGTCGATGATGAATTGACCATGACGGTGATTCTCAATGCACTGAAAACCGCGGGCAATGCCAATATTCTCTCCACTCCCAGCCTGCTGACCCTGGATAACCAGGAGGCTTATATTACCGTAGGCCAGAACGTACCTTTCATTACTGGCTCGTATACCAATACCGGCGCTAACAGCGGCTCGACCAACCCGTTCCAGACCATTGAACGTGAAAGCGTGGGTATTACTCTGTCTGTGACGCCGCGCATTAATGAGGGTGATTCGGTGGTGCTGGATATCGAGCAGGAGGTGTCCAATGTGATTTTGGGCGCCTCGCAGATTTCCGACGCGGCAGACCTGATTACCAGTGAGCGCCTAATCAAGACCACGGTGCTGGCCGACGATAATCAAATTGTCGTTCTGGGCGGCCTGATTGAAGACAACGTTCAGAATGGCCAGCAGAAGGTGCCCATTCTCGGCGACATTCCCATACTGGGGCGGCTTTTCCGTTCGGACAGTGTCGAGGTTGATAAGACCAATCTGCTGATTTTTATACGCCCGACCATTATTCGCGATGACGAAGCCCTGGACGGCGCCACGGCCGAGAAATACCGCTATATTCGTGAACAGCAGCTGCTGCGTCGCGAGCAGGGCCTGATGTTCCTAGACGATGGTAACTTGCCGGTACTGCCTGATTGGGACGCGCAGATCAAACAGCTCGAACAAATGACCGAAGAGGCTGCAGCCGATGACCGCTGAGGCTGACATAGCACCGGAACCGCTGCAGGCTTCACAGCCGGCGGGTCGCCGCAGTCTGCCCTTCACCTTTGCGCAGCAACAGGGCGTGTTGCTGGTTGACGGCAGCGAGGGGCCGGAAATTCTCTATCACCGTCAGCCCACGCTGCCGGTTCTGACGGAGCTTCGGCGTTTTCTGCAGGAGCCATTTACCTTGCAGGTAGTCAGTGCCGAAGAATTTCAGCGTCGTCTGACAGTTGCGTATCAGCGCGACAACAATGAGGCGGTGCAGATGGCCGAGGACATCAGCGCCGACGTCGATCTCGGTCGTCTCGCCGACGAAATCCCGGAGGCGGGCGATTTGATGGAGGCCGAGGACGACGCGCCCATTATCCGCCTCATCAATGCCATTCTCTCCCAGGCGGTGCGCGACCAGGCTTCAGATATTCACATTGAGACCTTCGAGGACCGCCTCAGTGTGCGCTACCGAATAGACGGTGTGCTGGCTGAAGTGCTTTCGCCCAAGCGCATGCTGGCGCCACTGTTGGTGTCGCGCCTCAAGGTAATGGCCAAGCTGGATATTGCCGAGAAACGTGTGCCCCAGGACGGCCGTATCTCGGTCAAAATTGCCGGTCATGCGGTGGATATCCGCATGTCGACCATTCCCTCAGCCCACGGCGAGCGGGTGGTGCTGCGTCTATTGGACACTGCCGCCGGGCAGCTGCAACTGGAGCAGCTCAATATGAACGAGCAGGTTCAGGAGGCCTACAGCCGCCACCTGCACAGTCCCCACGGTATTATTCTGGTGACCGGCCCGACTGGCTCGGGTAAGACCACCACGTTGTATGCAGGCCTTTCCAATATCAATGAGAGTTCGCGCAACATTCTCACGATTGAAGACCCGGTAGAATACATGTTGCCGGGTGTTGGCCAAACCCAGGTGAATACCAAGGTCGACATGACCTTTGGCCGGGGCTTGCGGGCCATTCTGCGTCAGGATCCCGACGTGGTGATGGTAGGTGAAATTCGCGACCTGGAAACTGCCGAGATTGCGGTTCAGGCCTCACTTACAGGACACCTGGTGTTATCCACACTACACACCAATACCGCGATCGGCGCGGTCACCCGCCTCAAGGATATGGGCGTGGAGCCCTTCCTTCTGTCCTCCAGCCTGCTTGCGGTCATGTCGCAGCGCCTGGTGCGCCTGCTGTGCAACGAGTGTAAGGATTCGGCTCCTGCCACTGAGGCTGAGCGGGAACTGCTCGGTATCGAGGGCGATGAGCCGGTTGCGCTTTGTCAGCCCCGCGGCTGCAAGCGCTGTAACTACACCGGCTATCGCGGGCGTACCGGTATTTATGAATTGATCGAGGTGGATGAAGCCCTGCGCGGCCTGATCTATGAAGGTGCCAGCGAGCAGGACATGCTGGCCCACGCCCGGCAGCACTACCCCGGTATCGAGAGCGATGGCCGGCGCCGTATTCTGGCGGGCGAAACCAGCATTGCCGAAGTCCTGCGTGTAACGGCCGTTAGCTGATCGAGACGTCGCCGTGACCGCCTATCGCTATCGTGCCCTCAACCCCGATGGAAAACTCGTCAAGGGGATTGTCGAGGGTGATTCCGAGCGTCAGGTTCGCGGACAGCTGCGCAGCCAGAGCCTGCGCCCGGTAGAGGTCGCTGAGGCGAATCGTCAGGCTGCCAATACGGGGAGCTTCCGCACATCGCTGTTCAAGCCGCGCATCAGCCCGGGTGACCTGGCCATGGTTACGCGGCAACTATCCACACTGGTGCAGAGTAACCTGCCTATTGATGAAGCGCTGCAGGCCGCCGCGGAACAAAGCCGCAGCCCGCGGATCAAAGCGTTGTTGTTACAGGTGCGCAGCCGGGTGGCGGAGGGCTATACGCTGGCCTATGCCATGGGTGAGTTTCCGCAGGTCTTTAACGAGATGTATCGGGCCATGGTGAATGCGGGTGAGCACGCCGGCTATCTCGGTCCGGTGCTGGAACAGTTGGCCGATTACACCGAACAGCGCCAGTACACAGGCCAGAAACTGAAGATGGCCATGATTTATCCGTTTATTTTGGTCGGTGTGGCGATAGCGGTGGTCACCGCGCTCATGGTCTTCGTGGTGCCTGAACTGGTGGGGATTTTCGCGCACTCGAGTCGCGAACTGCCGGCCCTGACCCGCGGACTCATAGCCACCAGCGATCTCCTGCGCGAATGGGGTGGCTGGATGTTGCTTGGCCTGGTGCTGCTGGCGGTGCTGGTGCAGCGCTTGTTGCGCAACGAATCGCGGAAGCGTGCCTGGCACGCACTGCTGCTGCGTACGCCGGGTATCTCGCGTCTGATTATTGCATTGGATACCGCCCGCTTTGCATCGACACTCAGTATTCTTATGGCCAGTGGCGTGCCGCTGCTGGATTCATTGCGCATCGCCGGCCAGGTCCTGACCAACCGGGTGCTGCGTGAAGACAGCCAGAAGGTGGCGGAAATGGTTGCCGAAGGTGGCAGCCTGCACCGGGCCCTGCGCGAGAGCGGTCGCTTTCCGCCGATGATGGTACACATGGTGGCTAGCGGTGAGGCCAGTGGCGAGTTGGAGACCATGCTGGAACGCTCCGCGACCAATCAGGAACGAGAGCTGGAGATGACGCTGGGCACAATCATGGCCCTGTTTGAGCCGCTGATGGTCGTGGTAATGGGAGGCTTGGTGCTGGTGATTGTGCTCGCCATTCTCCTGCCGATTTTTGATTTGAACACAATGGTGAAATGACAATATGAATGCTTCTAAACAGGCGGGTTTCTCGCTGGTGGAAATCCTGGTGGTGCTGGTCATCATGGGCCTGTTGATCAGCGTGGTGGCACCCACGGTGCTGAACCAAGCTGATGATGCCCGGGTCCAGAAAGTCCAGGCCGACTTCAAGGCCATTGAAACTGCCCTGAAAATTTATCGCCTGGATAACTACGTTTATCCCACTACCGAGCAAGGCCTTGAAGCCCTTGTTGAGGCGAGTACGCTCGACCCCGAGCCCCGCAACTTCAAGCAAGGTGGTTACCTGCCCGAGGTGCCACTGGATCCCTGGGGTCGCCCCTACCTCTACCTGAGTCCCGGCGAGAACGGCGAAGTCGATATTTACTCGCTGGGGGCCGACGGCTTGTCTGGCGGAGAAGGCCAGAATGCCGATATCGGCAACTGGAAAAGCCAAGAGTAAGTTGCATGGGGTTGCCAGCGCGGCGGATTGACCAGCGTGGCTTCAGCCTGCTGGAGTTGCTGGTGACCCTGTTTGTGGTCGTACTGGTCACATCGCTGGTCACGCTGAACGTCGGTTCCGGCGCCGGCGATTATGAACTGCAGGGCCAGATGGAAGAGATCGCGGATACTGCCGCCTATGCCCTGGATGAAGCCCAGTTTGTGGGCTGGGATTTCGGCTTGTTGCTGCTGCGCAGCGATGAGCCGGACAGCGCCTATTCACTGGACTGGCTGGAGCGCGGACCGGAGCGATGGCGGGCTCCCGCCAGTGGCAAGGACGTGTTCCGCCCCATGGATCTCCCCGCTGACATTACCCTGGAGTTGGAGCTGGATGGCGTGCTGCAGGAGCAGGAGGTCTTCCTGCCTACCCAGGAGTTTCCCGCCCCCCAAATGGTGTTCTATGCCAGTGGTGAAACACCGCCGGGCAATCTCTCGGTGATCGACGATCGCAATGGCGAATTACTGTGGCGCCTAGAATGGGACCTGCTCGGCAACTTCCGCGCACTCTATCGCGGCGAAGAACCGGAGCTGCAAGACCTGTGAGCAGGCTGACGAGCAAGGGCTTTACTCTCGTCGAAGTCATGGTCGCCCTGGCCATCGTGGCGCTGGCCTTGCCGGCGCTGCTGGTCGCGCTGTCGCGCCAGGTAGATGCAACTGCGTATCTGCGCGATAAGTCCATGGCCAATATAGTGGCCGCAAACAAACTCGCCGAATTGCGCCTGCTGTCGCGGGCCAGACAGGAATTGTTCAAGGGCAAGGAGAGTGGCTCCGAAGAATTGGCGGGCCGCGAGTGGTACTGGTGGCTCGAGAGTGCTGATACCGAGGTGCCGGATTTTTATCGCGTCGAAATTGATGTCGCCCTCGATGAGAACGGCGCCGATGAGCCGCTGTTTACGCTGGTGGCGTTTCTCAGCGGCGATTTGACATCGCTGCAAAACCCCGCGGAGGAGGCTGGCGGTGAATAAGGCACGCGGATTTACGCTGGTCGAAGTGCTGATTGCCCTCGCGATTACCGCCTTCGTGTCGACCATTGCCTATTCCAGCCTGTCCACCGTGATGCTCGGTGCTGAGGTCAATGAAGGTGCCGCCCGGCGCGGCTATGAGATCAATCGCGCCTGGATGATTCTCAGTCGGGATCTGGAGCACTTTGTAGAGCGCCCGGTGCGCGATGAATTTGGTGAGCTCGAATCGGCGCTGGTGGGAGGCCCCGCGGCCCGATTTCCGCTGAGCTTTAGCCGCGGTGGATGGCACAACCCCATTGGCGCGCCGCGCAGCGAAGTACAGCGGGTGAATTATCGCCTGGAGGATGACGTGCTGTGGCGCGATGCCTACCCGGTGCTGGACCGTGCCGATGATACCGAGCCGCAGTCGGCTCGACTGCTTGAAGGTGTGGCGTCAGTGAGTGTGTTGTTCCTGGAGTCGGAAGCGGCGCTGCAGGGCGGTGTCAGAGGCACCCAGATAGAGACCCGCAACTGGCCTGAAAATTGGGTCGCCGATCCATCGACGCCGGGCAGCCTGATAGAGCCGCCACTTGCGCTGGAAGTGCGCCTGGAACTGGAAGACTGGGGTGAAATGAGGAGGCTGTATGTCCTGCCGCCGCTCTAGTCCTCGTCAGCAACAGGGTGCAGCGCTGGTCTTGGCGCTGTTGGTTTTTGCCTTGTGCACGGTGCTGATTGTCGCCATGACGCGAGATTTCGACCGCCTTTACACCCAGGGCTCAAATACCTTTGTCATGGCCCAGTCCCGGGCCTATCTGCTCGGTGCCGAGGGGCTGGCGACGCTGGCTCTGCTGGCAGATGATGATGCCGACCGCGAAGCGCAATTAAACCGCGATGATCTCGGTGAGGTCTGGGCGCGGGAAGCACAGCCTTATCCGCTGGAAGAGGGCGGTTGGCTGGTCGGTGAGTTGGAAGACTTACAGGGGCGTTTCAATCTCAATTCACTGAGTGAACGTGCCCCGGAGCGTGAAGGCCAGCGGCCCCTGACTGCCAGCCAGAAGCAGTTCGTGCGGCTGGTGTTGGCTGTGGGTGTGGAAAATGTGGGCGAGTTCGAAGCCATTGCGATTGCGCGCGCTATTGGCGACTGGCTGGATGGCGATAGCAATGTGCGTCCTGACGGGGCGGAAGATGACTTTTACTCCGGGTTAGTTCCGGCCTATCGGGCCGCCAACCGGCCGATGATGAGCGTCAGTGAGCTGCGCGCAGTGCGCGGCGTCAGTCCCGAATTGTATACAGCGCTCGCGCCCTGGGTGACAGTATGGCCAACGCAGCCGGCGCTCCTGAATATCCACACCGCACCGGCCATGGTGTTGCGATCGTTGGGCCCGGACAACAGCCTGGAGCCGCTCAGTGAGTTTGATGCCCAGAGCATTGTCCAGTTCCGGGAGGAAACCGGGTTCAGCGACAAGGAAGATTTTTTCAACCACCCGATGCTGGTAGACCGAGCTGAGAACATGACCGAGGCGCGCGCCATGGTCACGGAATTCTCCTCCTGGTTTTTGCTGCGCGCCACGGTGGAAGTTGCCGACCGTCGAACGCAAATGTACAGTGTACTTGAGCGCGTTAACCGCCAGATCAACGTTGTACAGAGATCAACCGGCGGCCTGTAGCGCCGACCATTCCCGGGAGTAGGTACCACCTTGCAGAATACAGCGATAATCCGCAGGATCGACGGCGAACCGGCCTGGTACCCGCCGGGTGCCACCGAGGGTGCCCGCAGCCTGGGTCACGAGACCGAGCTCGCCGCCCTGCGCGCAGCCGTGGCGGAGCGCCGGCAGGTGCTGATCTTCGCCGTCCCGGGTGAAGATGTGCGCCTGTTACCCCTGACGATTACCGCGCCGGAAAAACGCCACTTCGCCAAGTCCTTGCCTTTTACGTTGGAGGAGGAACTGGCAGAGGACGTCGATGATCTGCACTTTGCCAGTAGCGAGGTCGCGCCCCTGGAATACGCCGTCGCTGTCTGTAGCGATGACCATATGCGTGAGTACGAGGCCCTGTTGTCCGGCCTGCCCGACGTTGGTCAGTGGATACCGGAACCGCTGTTGCTCCCCTGGCAAGCGAACGAGTGGTGTCTGGTATTGGAAGATGACAGCGCCATCGTGCGTACCGGGCGCTGTGAAGGATTTTCGGTTGAACGCGTCATGGTTCCCGCGCTACTGGCGGCTGCCTTGGCGGATACGACTGAGCCTGGAGCGGTGGTCATTTACGGCCAGCAGCAGGACAGCGATATCGAATTATTGCCCGCGTCGTTGCGCAGCAAAGCGCAGTGGCGGCGCGGTGACCTGTATGCGGCAATGATGCTGACGGACGCCCCTGAGCCTGCGCTCAATCTACGCCAGGGCGACTACGCAAGGCGTTTGCCCCTGCAGCGCTGGTGGCGTCAGTCGCGGGTAGCGGCGGCGTTGTTTGGCTGCGCACTGGCACTGCACCTGGTGGCGACCGGTCTCGATTACCGGCAGCTCAAGGAGCAGAACCTGGCGCTGCGCGGTGCCCGCGAGGCGAGCTTCCGTCAGGTGATTCCCCGCGGCGCCATATCTGACGTCGAGAAGCAGCTGCGCAATCAGCTCAATGGACTGACCGGTAGCGGCGCGGCCAGCGGCTTCGCCAGCCTGATGGAGCGCGTTGGGCGAGTGGTGAGCACCCGCAAGAGCACGGACATTGTCAGTATCAACTACAACGCCAAATCCGATGAAATGCGCCTCAATATCGTCGCCGCCGATTACGGCGAAGTGGAGCAGGTGCGCGAGGGTATTAACGAAACAGGACTGGAAGCGATAATGGAGAACTCCAGCGCCCAGGGTGAGCGGGTCCGCGCCCGGCTGCGAGTGAGGGATAGATCGTGAAGGACTGGTACGAAGGGCTGACACAGCGCGAGCAGCTCAGTGTGGTGGTGCTGGGGGTGGCCCTGGCGCTCTACATGATCTACCTGTTGGCGGTGGCGCCCATCGCGGGTGCGCGGGCCGAAATGGAGCGCCAGAACAGGGCGCTGTCGGAGTCACTGCAACGCGTGGACGTTATGGCGTCGCAGATTTTGCAGTTGCGTGCGTCCGGTGCCGGTAAACAGAATCGCCGTAATCTCACGGCAGTCATCAACCGCACCACCGGTGCGCTGGGGCTGCAGGTAGCGCGCCTGCAACCCAATTCCCGGGGCGAGGTGCAGGTGCGGCTTGAAGCTGTGGCCTTTGACGACCTGCTGGCCTGGTTGCACCAGATGGAATATCGCGAAGGCCTGCTGATTCAGGAAGCCTCGATAACTCCTGGAGGTGGCAGTGGTCGTGTCAACGCCACGGTTCGGCTGGCGCAGGCGGGATAATCATGCAACGTTTTAAGTTCGGGCTGGTGGCAGCCCTGTTTCTGTTGGTGTGTCTGCTGGTGTTGGCGCCAGCGCGACTGGTCACCGTGTTTATTCCCGCCGGACAGGCCCAGCTTCAGGGCGTCAATGGCAGCCTGTGGCACGGCACTGCAAGCCGTGCCGTTGTGAGTACCCAGGTGGGTGCACTGCAGTTGGGGCAGTTGGAGTGGCGGATCAAACCCTGGTCGCTGCTGCTGTTGGCGCCGCGTGTTGAGCTGCGTAGCCAATGGGGCCAGCAGTACCTGAATGCGCAACTGGTGGTGCGCGGCGCCGAAGACATCGATCTCAATGCCGTCGACATACGCCTGCCGGCAGAACTGGTCAAGCAGGTATTGCCCCTCGAATTGGCCGGTCTGGTGTCGTTGCAGGCATCACGGCTCAGCGTCCTGGCGGGGTTGCCGGTGGCGGCGGAAGGTCGCCTGGTCTGGCAGCAGGCCGGTTGGCGAGCCTCGGGCGCGATTCGGCCTCTCGGCGACTATGCCCTTGAGCTTACATCGAGCGAAAACGGCAACATTGCCGGCGAAGTGATCACGCTCTCGGGTGACCTGGTCGCCGAGGGCGGACTGGCGTTAGAGGGAAACCAGTACAGCGTCGATGTATTGCTGAGCGGCCCGGGCCTTGATGACCGTATGCTGCAGCAGTCGCTGCAACTGGTGGCGACCCCCGAGGGCCAGAACTTCCGGGTCAGGCTGACCGGTGCTTTGTAATTACTGGTTCACTAGCTTGAGCCGTATTTTTCGCCAGTGTGTCTGTCAGTCCCTATAATCGGGCTCAGCTGAATCAACCACACTGATCGATAACAACAGGGAGACTGACCATGAGCGACAGCGACTACAAAAAATACGAATGCGTGATCTGCGGTTTTATCTACGACGAGGCGGAAGGCCTGCCAGATGATGGCATTGCCCCAGGCACGCGGTTTGAAGATATTCCCGAGGATTGGGAGTGCCCTGACTGCGGTATCTCCAAGGCCGATTTCGACCTCTACGAGGAGTAATGTCCACCCATTTCGGGTAGAATCGCGGCACATTTTTCCGGGAATTCCCAAATGTCTTTGATTGCCGATCGTCTGGCCGCGGTTCGCTCCCTGATGAGTGAGCGCGGCTACGATGCACTAGTGATCCCCAGGGCCGATGAATACCTGGGTGAGTACCTCCCCGAGCACAATGAGCGCATGCTGTGGATGGCCGGTTTTACCGGTTCTGCCGGCGCTATTGTGGTGCTTGCCGAACGCGCCGCGATATTCGTCGATGGCCGCTACACCGTGCAGGTGCGCAATGAGGTCGATCCTGACCTGTTTGAATACCATCACCTGATTGAAGAGCCCCCTGTGGCTTGGCTGACCACTGTCCTCGGTGAAGGCAGCCAGGTTGCCTGTGACCCGCGCCTGCATACGCTGGCATGGTATCAGCACAGTGATCAGCATTTGGCTGCCAAGGGTATTACGCTGGTGGCGGATGCCGACAATATCGTCGACCGCTGCTGGCAGGATCGTCCTGCAGCCGCTATCAGCCCCGCAGTCATGCTCGACGAGGCCTATACCGGCGCCAGCAGCGCCCAGAAGCGCTCGGATATCGCTGAACTGGTGCGCGTCAAAGGTGCTGATGCTGCGCTGATTTTTGCCCCCGACTCGGTGAGCTGGCTGCTCAATCTGCGGGGCACGGACATTCCCTGCCTACCGATATTGCAGAGCTTTGCGCTGCTTGCGGTCGATGGCACATGCCAGGTGTTTGCCGAGCCTGGCCGCGTCCCCGACGGGTGGGAGCAGCACGTTGGCACAGGCGTCACATTTGTACCGGAAAGCGAAGCCGAGGCAGCGCTGCTTGGCTGCGCAGGGATGCGCGTACTTGCAGACCCGGACAGCGCCAATGCCTGGACGCAATTGTGCCTGGCGCGCGGCGGTGCCGAACTGGTCGCGGCAGAAGACCCGGTGCTCATGCCCAAGGCGAGTAAGAATTCGGTCGAAATTGAAGGCGCGAGGCAGGCACACCTGCGCGACGCCGTCGCTGAAATTCAGTTTCTGCAGTGGCTGGACGCTGAGGTTGCCGCCGGTAACTTGCACGATGAGGCAGTACTGGCTGACAAACTGGGCAGCTTCAGGGAGCAGGGAGAACACTATCGCGGACCTTCGTTTGACACGATATCCGCCGCAGGTGGCAATGCCGCGATGTGCCACTATAACCATCAGAACGTGGAGCAGCCCGGATTTTTGACACCCGACTCTGTGTACCTGGTCGACAGCGGTGGCCAGTACCTGGATGGCACGACCGATATCACCCGCACGGTGGCTATTGGCGACCCCGGTCCCGAAGTGCGGCGTATGTTTACCCTGGTGCTCAAGGGCCATATTGCGCTCGATCAGGCACGCTTCCCGCGCGGTACTACCGGCACCCACCTGGACGCGCTGGCGCGCCAGTTCCTGTGGCGTGAAGGCCATGATTTTGATCATGGTACCGGTCACGGAGTGGGCGCTTATCTCAGCGTGCACGAAGGGCCGCAACGCATCGCCAAGGCGCACAACCCATTCCCGCTGCAGCCTGGCATGATCCTCAGCAACGAGCCCGGTTACTATCGCGATAATGCCTATGGTATTCGCTGTGAAAACCTGGTGGTTGTGCAGCCCGTAGACGCAGACACCGAAGTTCCTATGTTGGGCTTCGAAGCACTGACGATGGTGCCGTTTGATCGTCGTCTGCTCGATGTCTCCCTGCTGACAGTTGAAGAGCTGGATTGGTTGAATCGCTATCATCAACAGGTATTTACCCTGATCGCCCCTCGTCTGGAGGGGGATGTACTGGCCTGGCTGGAAGACGCCACCGCACCTGTTGCGGCCTAGGGCCCCTTTGTAAGGCTAAGGGCGTGTGTGTAGACTGCGCCCAATAACAATTTTTCGGAGAACACACCATGGCTGCAGCCGGCGGCGCGCACTGGTCATCACGTTTTGCATTTCTCATGGCATCGGTTGGTTTTGCCGTGGGCCTGGGAAATATTTGGCGTTTCCCCTATGTCACCGGCGAAAACGGCGGTGGTGCATTTGTCATTATTTATCTGGGCTGCGCGATTCTGATCGGCGTACCCGTACTCATGGCGGAGCTGTTAATCGGTCGCCGCGGCCAGGCCAGCCCCCCGGCCTCAATGGCCAATGTCGCGATTGAGAACAAGCGTTCTCCCAGTTGGAAGATCGTCGGCGCCATGGGCCTGCTGGCGGCCTATACCATTGAAATTGTCTACGCCGGCGTGGTCGGCTGGGTACTGTGGTATCTGTTCAAGGCACTGACCACCGGCTTCGCGGGTGTGGACGCCGCGGCCGCGCAAGCCACCTTCAGTGGTGTCCTGCAGGACAACGTTGGTATGTTGTTCTGGACGCTGATCGGTCTTGCCATTACCGGTTTGATCATTTATTCCGGGGTCAAACAGGGAATTGAGCGAGCCGTTAATATCATGATGCCCCTCATGTTCATGCTGCTGTTGGGGCTGGCAGTGTTTAACTACTTCAACGGCGGTTTTGCGGAGGCGATCGACTGGCTGTTTACGCCTGATTTCAGCAAGATTGGTGCCGCGACGTTGTTGGCTGCCATTGGCCAGGCGTTCTTCTCTATCGGTGTGGGCATGGGCGGTATGATGACTTACGGCTCGTATCTGCCGCGGTCTATCTCTATATCCCAATCGGTACTGATCATCGTATTTGCCGACACTCTGGTTGCCATGTTGGCGGGTCTGGTGATCTTCCCTGCCGTGTTTAACAACGGCCTGGATCCAGCGGCCGGCGCAGGACTGATATTCCAGACCCTGCCGGTGGCCTTTGCGCAAATGCCCGGCGGCTATGTGTTTGCGGTCATGTTCTTCCTGATGTTGTCGGTAGCCGGTATTACCTCCATGGTCGGCCTGGTTGAAGCAGTGAATCACTGGGCCGAAGAACGGTTCGGTATTCCCCGGCATCGCAGTGCGCTCATCGTGGTGGGCAGCATCGCGGTGTTCAGTATTGTCAGCCTGATGTCCTACAACGTCATTGGTGACGTCTCCATGGGCGGCCTGAACTTCAACGACATCATGGATTACTTCTCCAACCAGATTCTACTGCCACTGGGTGGTCTGTTGATCGCTGTATTCGCCGGCTGGGCTGTGACTCGGGAGGTGACCCAGGATGAACTCGCGCCGATCGCGGGCTGGGCTTACACCCTGTGGCGCTTCCTGATCCGGTACGTGGTGCCACCGGCGTTGCTTATCATCTTCATTATGGGCGTTAGCGAGTAACGCCCCACCTCGCTACAGCACGGGTGCAAACAAGCGCGCGGTGGCCATGGCCACCGTAAACCAGGCCGGTTTATTGTCGAACTCGTCCAGGCTGACCTCGCGGCTGCGCCCGAGGTCGGTATTGAGCATGTCCTCGACCTTCCGAGCGAAGAATACATCGTTAACCAGCACCGTGATTTCGAAATTCAGGCGGAACGAGCGGTTGTCGAAATTAGCCGTGCCAACGCCGGCCAGTTGATCGTCCATCAGCAACACTTTCTGGTGCATAAAGCCGCCCTGGTAGCGATAGATCTTGACGCCGGCGGCCAATAGCTCGCGCGTGAATGACCAGTTGGCCATGGCTACCATCGGGCCGTCCGGCTCGTCCGGAATCAGCACGCGGACGTCGACGCCGCGCAAAGCTGCCAGTTGCAGCGCGGAAATAATGCCGCGATCGGGCACAAAATACGGGCTGGCAATCCAGATCCGGTGCTGGGCGGCGACGATGGCCTGGTGAAACATCAGTCCGGCTTCTTCGTATTCACTGGCGGGGTCCGAGGGAAACACCAGTACGGTGCTGGATCCTTCAGCGCTGCTGTTAAAGTCCCAGCTGATTTCGAGATCCTCGCCGGTCGCCCACAGCCAATCCGTGGCAAAGGCCTGCTCGGCGCCGATAACCGCCGGGCCCTGAAAACGCACATGGGTATCGCGCCAATGACCGAAACGTTTGCTCAAGCCCAGGTATTCGATTCCCACATTGTGACCGCCGATCCATGCCTGTTTGCCGTCGACCACGACGACCTTGCGGTGATTGCGGAAGTTGAGTTGAAAGCGATTTCTGCGGCCCTGGGTGGTGTTGAAAGGGGCGACCCTTACACCGCTCATATGCAGTTGCTTGCAGAGCCTTGAGCGCTGGAATTGACGACTGCCGATCTCGTCATAGGTGAGAAATACTTCGACGCCAGCCCGGGCCTTGTCCGCAAGAATGCGCCCCAGTCTGCGGCCGAGTTCATCGTCGCGAATAATGTAGAACTGAAAGAGAATATAGTCCTGGGCCTGCTCCAATCCCCGGCTGATATCGTCAAAGGTGGCATTGCCGTCGATTAATAAATCAACCTGATTGCCGCGGGTGGCAGGCATTCTGGCGAGGTTGAATAAGCTGGTGTAGAGGGGGTCACGACCGGTAACCGGGAGCACGAATTCCTGGACGTTGCCGCTGGTACGTTGGATGAGTTCCAGTGATTCGCGCTCCATGCGATCGCGTTTCTCTTGATAGCCTGCGAACCGGCTGCGACCGAAAATCAGGTACAGCGGTACAGTGATAAAGGGAAAGCTCAGGAGTGAAATAGCCCAGGCAATGGCGCCCTGGGGTGTGCGGGATTGCAGTATGGCCTCAATAGCGGACACCAGTGCCGCCACGTAAAACAGGGCAACGCCTACAGCGATTGCAGTGTTAACCCAGGCTGCGTCCATGGCTACTCCAGTAGGCTGTTCCTGAGGGCCTCTACCTGCTCGGTCGATAATCCCAGGCCCTGGGATACATAGTTGTCGAAACTGCCCCAACGGGCGTCTATTTCTGCAAACGCGGCTTCCAGCCAGTTTGGCTGAACGCCCAACAATACGGCGATCTTGTCGGCGGCTTCATCACCTTTGAACAGCCGCAATACTCGGAGCATTCCCTGTCGCCCCTCCAGAGCATAGTCGTTGCTGAGCATATAGTCTTCGCTAATCGAGGCCATCGGCACGCCGAGAATGCGCAACAGGATGGCGGCTGCGTAACCGGTGCGGTCCTTGCCGGCACTACAATGCCACACTACCGCACCGTCGCCGCTGTCGCCTACTTCGTCAATAAACTGGTTAAATTGTGGCGTGAAGGTGTATGCGAACTGACGGTTCGCCGCGATCATAAAGGCATTCGGATCGAAGTCAGCCATGTTGCCGTCTTCAATGCGCGCCATGATTTCCGTGGCGACATCATTGTCGCCACCATCCAGTGTGGGAATTTCCACGACGGCAAACGGCGGAAGTTCGGGGAACTTATTGGGCTCCTGTTTTTTTTCGGCGGATGAGCGAAAATCGATAATCTTGCTGATGCCGAGATCGCTCAGTACTTGCTGATCGGCTCTGCTGGCCGTATGAAAATTGGCGGAGCGATAGAGTTTTCCCCAGCGCACGGTGCGGCCATCTTCGGTGCGATAGCCACCTAGGTCGCGGAAGTTGTGGATGCCCTCAAAATTGAGCGTGCGGTGCTGTTCGCGTTCACTAACTGGCAATTGTGCGGGGACAATAACGGCGGGAGCAGGGGCAAACTGAATCGCTGCGNACAGGGTTGCGATGATGGCGAAGCTTCCCCACGCCAGGTATGTTTTGTTCAAGTTCGCTCTCGTTTGCCCGCTGGAATGGCCCAGAGCATAGCACCGCAAATATGAAAGCATCCAGTGGCTGAAACTATCTCCCGGTGGTGAGTTTCCCCTATACTGCCGGGCATGTCGGACACAACAACAAAACTGACCGATCTGAATACCACACTGGTGGTCATTTCCCGTGCCAGCGGCCAGGTGTTGGCCATCGAAGGCGCGTTGCCCAACCCCACGGGTGAGGAAAGAGTAGGCCGCGACTGGCGCGATGCCCTGATTGTCTCTCCAAACTGCACGGCTGTTGTTACCCAGGCTCTGGAAGCGGGGGCTGGCGCCGCATTGTCTCCCATGATTGTCGGCAGTGGCACGCAGAGTGAATGCGTCGTCGGTGGCATGGCGGTCCCGGAGTGGTTTGCGGGAGAGCCTGCACTGCTTCTGTTTCTGCGCGAGCTGGAACTGGATAATGCGCTGCTCGAACTGGAGTCAGTTACCGGCGATGATGTGGTTGCCGTACTCGGTATCGACCATCTCGAGTTCAGTCCCAGTTGGGGGGCGGTGGAAACCGAGCGACTGATGATGGACTTGCGCAGCGGCCTGCAGCAGGTGCTGCGGGATGAGGATTGGCTCGGTCTGCCGGCGGGAGCCACATTGACCCTGTTATTGCGTGGGCTGACACCGGAAAGTGCGCTGGATATCAGCCGGGCACTTTTGTCACACCTGCACCAGCGGCTGGAACAGATGAACTCCGGGGCGAGGGTGGCGCGGGCCAGTATCGGCCTGGCCCAACAGCGCCGGGAACAGGGCTCATTGGATGCCTTGCTGGCGGCTAACGGAGCCCTGCTTCACGCCCAGTCGACACCTGAGGAGCGTATCCGCTTTGCCAGTCCCTGGGATCAGCAAGGCCAGGCTGCGCGAGCATTGAATGCCGCCGGGGCATTCCCCGATCGCCGCCCTGATGTAGATGCTACTGTGGTCTTGCGCCGATTGGTTGGCATGCAGGTAGAAGCCATGTCTGCCCAGGAGGCCGTCGCCCGGGTGCTGGCGCTGCTAGTGAGTCAGCGCGGTCTGCATGTGGCGGCCCTGGCACAGTGGGATGCCATTGGCAAACTCAGTATCAGCGCCGCCTATCGCCAGGCCAGCGAGGGAGCGGTCGAGCTGCCTTCTTCACGGCTGCCCTCCCAGCTGCGGCGGGTGCTGCGAGGCGTGAGTGCCTTGCAGCTGCAGGGGCGCGACATATTGGAGCTTCCGGAGCAGCGGGCGGCCCTGGTGGCATTGCGCGGCGCGGGGCAACCTTGGGGTTGTATCGCATTGCTGGCAGAGCCGGATTGTGTGGATGCCTTCCGACCTTCGCCCTCGGCCCAGCACTATCTTGGCGTCACTCTGGGCGGCAAGTTGGGTCCGGCTTCCATGGTGGACGAAGTTGCTGAAGACAAGCCCCTGGCCAGAGAAATGGAGAAGGGCATCGAGGGCTATGTGCTCGATAACATGGAAGGCGCGATAGACCAGGCTGTGTTCCTGGCCGGCGTAGATATGCCCGTGGCGGTTATCGGTGCCCGCGGCACGGGCAAAATGTACGTGGCCCAGGTGATCAATACCGAAGCAGGTGGCGCCGCCGCGGATATCCTTCGGCTCGATTGTCGCGCCTATCGCAACAGGGCGGACGCTCTGCGTAATATTGTCCAGGCACTGGAGGCCAGCGCGGGCCGTACGCTGGTATTCAAGTCGCCTCATTTACTTCACGCCGAGACCCAGGGTCGCCTGGCACGTATTCTGTCTACCCGGACTCTGACGGGCGAGCGGGGCAGTCACTACCTGCCCCAGGCACGCTATGTGGGCCTTTTTCCCGAGAGTCTCGAGGCCCTGGTGAACCGCGGCGAGCTGGATGAACGCCTGGCGGGGGTGTTTGCGGGTTATCCCATCCAGGTGCCGCCCTTGCGCGACCGGGGTCGTGCCGTGCTGCGATGGGCGCACAAAATTCTCGAGCAGGAGGCTGAACATCTGGATCGGCGGGTACTAGGCTTTACGGCAGACGCCGAGCAGGCCCTGCAGCAGTACCACTGGCCGGGCAATATCAGCGAAATGCGCGACATGGTTCGAGAAGCGTTGGGGCGCACTGAGAATGAATGGGTCACCCCGGTGGACCTCGGTGTCTTCGCGGGCATCAGCGCTGATGGCAGTGCGGTCAGCGGGGCTCCCAGGCCTTTCCTGGAAGTGCTGCAGGAAGAATCCGCGGCAGAGCCGGAGGAATATGCGCCATCTGCGCTGGAGGAGATGCGAGCCGCACTGGCCAAGGCCCTGGCGAGCAGTCTCGAGCACGGGGTGATTCGGCCACTCGGTGCCTGGCTTGACGATGAAGTCGTGCTGGCGGCACTGGAGCGCTTTGGCGGTGACACCCGTGGAACGGCGCAGTTTCTCCAGACCCGCACGCGCAATATTGGCCGCTGGATGCCGAAAATTGAGGCGCGAGAGCGAGAGCGTGAGACCAGTTTGCTATGGCAGGATGCGCGCAGCCTGGTGCGTCAGTGGATTCTCGAAGCGGTGCCAGGCGAGTATGTGCTCCAACAGTTTGCTGAGGAATTGCTGCTGGGATTGGTTCTGCAGCAGTGCGATGAGATCAGCGTCGCCGACCGCGCCAGAATCATGGGGGTCTCTACGCCTACTTATCAAAAGCGGCTAAAACAAATTTTGCAGGAAGCATGAGCATGCCCCACGAATCCAAGACCCACCCAGCCCCCGGGGCGCCGGCTCGCTCCCAGCGATCGCCGGAAGAGCTGGCGTCCCAGTTCGAACAGTTGGCCCAGGAGGCACTGCCCGCCAGCCTGGGGTTTTCCGCCCGGTTGAATATGCTCTGGGATCTCTCCGGCGTCGTTCCGGCGCAGGCGGAGGGGCGGGTGCTGGCCGTGTTGGGCATTAATAGCTGCTGGCGCGAGACGGAAGTGCGCAAGTGGCTGCAGAAGGACATTCTGCCGCCGCCACTAGATTTGAGGAATATGGTGTCGTTTTTGCTGGCGCAAATGGATGAAGCGCAGGATGTGAGCCGCTGGGAGGCATTCCTGATCTACGGCTCGCCGGTGGTGTCATCCCCTGTGAATGCCAGCATGTATCGGCAGGACCAGGCCCGGCGCGAGATTGCATCGCTGATTTTTGCGCAATTGACCGATGAATACGGGATTGCCCCCTCAGCCTACGACGCCGACAAGGCGTTTCAGCGCTGTCTGACGCTGATGCACAAGTTTAATATCTACGAGTTGCAGGACTTTCAGCCCGGTCATCTGGAGCCTTTCAGAAACTATATGTTCCCCGTTGAATAGCCCCACCGGGCATTTCACTCAATACCACAACATCTTGTGCCTGGGCCTCTTTTCCGGGGGGGTGTGGAGTGCATCACAGAAACTGCTCCTTTCTGGAGAAAACTGCAGATTTTTGTTGCTGGGAGCGCCCCCTCTCTCAATACTGTGAAGACAACCCATGTATCTGACTCACAGTAACGAATAAAACTGAGGGCAAAAATGAGCGAACAAACTGAAGAAATGGACATCAGCGGCGTAAAAATCGCCATTGTTGATGACGCCAAGACCATCAGGATGATGATGTCCCACACGCTGAAGGGAATGGGCTGCGAGGTAGAGTCCGCCGAGGACGGCTACAAGGCCCTGGGCATGCTGCGTCGCTTCAAACCCGACCTGATTTTCCTGGATATCACCATGCCAGAGCTGGACGGGTATCAAACCTGTACCCTGATCCGAAACGCAGAAGCCACCCGCGATACCCCTGTGGTTATGCTGTCTTCCTCGGATGGTATTTTTGATATTGCCAAGGGGCAAGCCCGCGGCGCTACCGCTCACGTGACCAAGATTCCGCCGGAGAGTGTGCTCCGTCGGTTGATTTACACCCATACCCGGCAGCGAAAAATTGCCTCAGTCTAAAAAAGCCTGAAGCCCGCGTGCACCAGCAGTACCTATAAAGATAAGCGGCCCATAGTCCGCAAAAAAAAACAGGAAAACCGGAGGTTTGGTAGTGGCCAGCAAAACTGACATCGTAGCCCTAAAATGGGTCGTCGGCCTGATGAATAAGCAGGCGGAGAATGCTGAGGCGTCCCTGGTGGACTACAGCAATGACCCGTCCAACAAGCGCCCGCTCCTGCAATGCATGTGGGCCGTGCACCAGATTACCTCCACCCTGCGGGCATTGGGTATGCGCAAGGGGGAAATGCTCACGCTGGAGATGGAGCGCAGCCTCAACTACCTGTACAAGGACAAGGTCACCGGAGAGCGGCGCAAGCTCACCATGGGTGGCCTTATGCAGGCGCTCAAGGTATTACCTGCCTACTTTGCCCACGCCCAGAACGCCCGCGCAGACTCCGGTCAGGGACTCGAACAACACGTGAATGATATGCGCCGCTGGCTGGGCGAACGTCCCCGTCCGCCGGCCTACTTCTTCCACATGGAAATACCTGAAAATGCAGGTATTTCCGTGGGCGGACAGCCCGCTGCGGACGAGGAAATTCGCGAGCGCGCCAACGTCATGCTGGCCCTGTACCTGGAAATGGCCAAGATGGCCCTGCGCCGCAAAAATGTGAAGGAAAGCATGAAGACGGTGGCGCGGATTTCCCGCCGCATGCAAACCCTGTTTGTCGGCACCGAGCCGGAGCGCTTCTGGCTGACGATGATCGGCATTTGTGAGGGCGTTGCTGGTGGCCTGATTGTGCCCGACGAATGCATTGCCCAGATTTTCAAGACCGGCGCCTTTACGATCAAGTATGCCCGCGAGAATGGCGCGGCTATCGACCCCAACATGGATTACCAGGCGACGCTGCAACAGATGCTGTACTACATTGCTGCCTGCAAGGCGCGGCCGGTACATATCGGTCGAATTCGCGGCATTTTTGGTATCTCCGAGAACACGCTAAGCGATGCTAATGGCAACCTGATTCATGCCGATGCGCTGGTGACGGCGTTGAGTTCGGCGCTGGATCAGCTCAATACGGTGGTCGACCACCTGAATACCCACGATCTCGCCGAGGAAGCCAAGCGTGGCGACGGCCGTGAACTGGATAACACTGCCCTGGTGGGCATTGAGGCCACCCAATACCGCCTTGAAGCAGCCGGCCAGATGGTCCATGCAGACTCACTGCACGGTGTGCAGGGGCGTCTCGAGAAGCTGTATCGCGGCGATTTCAACGAATCACCGGAACAGCTTACCCAGGCAATCAGCGACATTATTCGCGGTATTGTCGACGTTAAACTGGATATCGAGCACAAGTTGGAGCACGGCCTGGGCAGTTCGTTCTCCAGTCGTGAATTTGAGCTGCGCGAAAGTGTCGTCGCTGCCACCTTCAATCACATGGGACTGGTGGAAAACTACATGCACCAGATCCTGCGCCGCAAGGAACTGGCCAGTGCCCTGGCGCGCAAACCCAAGGATGACGAGGCATTGCTGCGCCTCACGGTCGCCCTGAATCGCCACCTTAACAAGACCGATCAGGGCTATGAAGAACTGCGCGAGGCAGTGCGCCAGGCCGACGCCGGTGAGGCGGACGTCGATCGCTTATTGGAGCTCTCCAGAGTCTTCCTCAATGAGCAGGAAACCCTGCCCGATCGCAAGGCGATAGACCTGTCCCTGGAATTGCTGGACGAGATCGCCGGCGCACTGGGATTTGCGGGTATGGAAGAAGAGGCAAGCATCATCGACCGCTGCTCCGGGTGGCTGCGCGCCGCCAGCAAAGCCGGTGAGGTGCGTGAAGATGACGCCTTCCGCTGCTTTGCCGAGGCTTTTGCCCAGCTTGAGCTGCACCTGCAGCGTTCGGTGATTGACCCGCTGGATGATACCGAGCACATGCTTGCGATTGCTCGTCAGCGCGCCGCCGAACTGGACGAATTTGCGGCCAAGCTGTCATCTGGAGCCGAGGTTGTCGAAGGCAGCTGGGCCGAGCCCAAGAACTACGTGGAAGACGCAGATATTCCGCCGGAGTTTCGCGAGGTATTTATCGAGGAATCCGAGGAAATTGTCGCGGAAATTTCCACGCTCACGCCGCGTTGGCTGGAAACGCCCGACGATCAGGACGTACTGCGCGATATTCGCCGGCACTTTCATACGTTCAAAGGTAATGGGCGCGCAGTCGGTGCGAACATTCTCGGTGAGTTGGGCTGGGCGGTACAGGACATGCTAGACCGCGTCCTCGATGGCGACCTCGAAGTCGGTGAAAGCCTGAAACTGTTGATGGACGAAGTCGTTAATGAACTTCCCGTGCTGGTGGCTTCGTACAAAGATGGCACCAGCTTCGATGTTACCCGCACACGTGAGCTCACAGACCGCTGTTTCCGGATGGCCAGTGGCGCCGGTGAAGATCTCGCTGGCACCCTTCCCCAGATAGACGATCAGGCATCGGCAAGTGCATCCGATAGCTCGGTTGTTGAGCCTCTGGGCCACTAACCCGGCCGCTGCGCGGAAGGAGAAGCAACGTGCATACTGATGAGAACAAAGTCGGGTCGCAGGATGCGGCGGGCGGCCTGGATAGCGCTCAGGAGGCGATGGTCCACTGGTTGATGGACGAGCTCGACAAAGACGAGCCGACTGAGAAGCTGTTTGTCGTCGATCGCCAGGCTCCCGTGGATATGTCTCTCAGCGCATTTGAGGCTGAGATTGCTGCGCGTCCAATGCAGCGCGGCAAGGATGGCGCCGATTCGTTTGACGCCTACGTCGGCGAGGAAGTGGTCATGTCCTCTGACGGAGCGTCCAGCGATATCTACCGCGACTCGATGGATGAGAGCCGGAGTGAAGACCTCGAGATTGAAGAGGTTATGGCCCTGGATTTCTCCCGCGACGGAGACGTGGGGGTGTTTGAGGGCAAGATCGATGTACAGGATGGTGACGATATTCTCGGTCTGGAAGATGACGATGATATCGGTGAAACCTATCTGAAGGTCAAACGCGTCAAGCGCGGCGATCAAGTCGACGCGGCACCGGCGCCTGTGGCAGCAGAGCCTGTCGAGGCCGTGGCACCCGTAAATGTGACCGAGCCTGTTGAGGCAGCACCCGCTGCCACTGAACCCGAGACGCTGGCCCCCGCGGCGCAAGCCACTGAATCCGCCGTGGAGCAGGTAGATGAGGTCGAGTCAGCCGCTGCGGAGACCGAGCCTGCAGCCGATTCAGTAGAGGACTATATTGCCGAGAATCCGGCGCCTGTCGATGACGAGGCCTTTGATGACTACCTCGTTGCCGGCGGTGAATTAGGTGAAGCACAGGGTGATATTGGAGGCCTGGAACTGGTCGCCATGGAGCCGGTGGTTGATGTAGAGCCCGACGAGCCGGTAGACCTGCCCGAAGAAATTCAGGAAGTGGCCGAGTTGGGCGAGAGCATTTTGGCGGCGGTCACGCCGCTGATTGCACCGCTGATGGAAGAGCTCAACATGGCCCTGGGAGCACGACTGGTGGCCATGGGCCGCCCGGCAGACTCGGTCTACGCGGATTTCTCCATGGCCACGGACGAATCCAGTGCCAACCTGGCCCGGCAGCAGGACTATACCCGGGTGATGGATATCTTCACTGCCATCCCTGCCAGTCTCGCCGAATTGACGGACACGCAGCGCGACGCCATTTTCCTGCGTCTGTGCTGGATGGACAGCGGCGAGATCTGTAACAACCTGTTCCGCGAAAGCGGGGACAGGGGGGTTATCGAAATCGATACCCCGCCGGTGTTGCGCGCTGTCGATAACAATGTATTTGAAGAGAGCATTCTCGACGACGATCTCGATGCCGATCTCGCGCCCAGTGGTTGGGAACCAGGGCAAGAAGATACCGATATCGATGCCCTGTTTGACGAGTTCGACGGCGGCGATGATTTAGCGGCGGCAGAGCCTGCAGCTGAGTCATCCGCTGTAGAGACTGCGCCTGAACCCACGTTTGTTGCGAAGCCAGAACCGGAGCCGGAACCACAACAGCCTGTAGTCGCGGCTGCGGCACCTCAGGATGCTGCCTGGTGCATACCGGCGCATCTGTCCTTTATTCCGCGCGCCCCCGAAGGCGCCAATGCACTGGAAAATTTCCTCGACGCGTTTGTGGAGGAGGGTACCTCCGAAGTGGCCGCGTTGGCGCAGATACTGAACGCCTGGGAGGCCGAGCTTGATGGCGACGCACCCACAGCGGAAATCGCCCGCATTCTGCATACTTTGAAGGGCATCTCCAATGGTGTTGGCCTTGCCGGGTTCGGCACTTTGATGGAGAACTACGAAATTCTGTTTGAAGGCCTGCCCGCCCCCGCCGGCGACCTGGCCCCGGATTACTTCCGGATAATGCGCGCCTGGCAGGAAGCCGCTGCCCAGGGTGTTGCGGCTATCAAAGCCAATCGCTGTGATATCGGCAATGTCTTCCCTTATGCGGCGATGCCCGAAGAGCATAGCGCTGAGGCCGCTGTTGTCGTGGCGGAAACTCTCGAATTGCCGGAGGAGGCGGATACAGCGTCGCCAGAAGCACCCCCGGTGCCTGAGCCTATGGCGGATGAATCTGCGGCGCCGGCCGCACTCGGCGAGATGCCGGCGCTTACAGCCCAGGAAACGGATCTGCGCGCAGCAACAACCGACCTGTTTGTCGCCATCGAGGCACGACTGGGCACACTGCGCAGTCTTATCTACGCAGAGCAGAACCCGGCATTGCAGGGAGAGCTGGATGGTCTTGCGGAACTCATCGCTCAGGCCAGTCGCAATAACGCCAGCGCCGAGGCGTTGCTTGAGCAGCAGGCAGTTGCCATGCAATCACTCGGTGGGCAGGCTGAGCCCGCTGTGGCTGTAGCAGAGCCCGCAGAACCGGTACCCCCGGCGCCGCAGGAAGTGGTAGATGGCGTCTTTGCACTGGTCGTTGATGACTCCCGTACCCAGCGAATGGTCGCGACGAGCCAGCTGGGTGGCGTAGGTGCGGAGACCGAGACGGCCGAGAACGGCGCGCTTGCGATCGAGTGGCTTAACACCACGGATCGGCTGCCGAACATCATTCTGCTGGACGTAGAGATGCCCGTTAAAGACGGCATCCAGACGCTGCGGGAAATTCGCGAATCGAGCCGATACGGGCACCTTCCGGTGATTATGGTGACCTCACGCACCGGGGCCAAGCATCGCGCCCTCGCCGAGGAAGCAGGCTGTAACGGCTATATGGGCAAACCATTTAATTTCCGCGCACTGGTTGGCCAAATCAATGAATTGACCGGACAAAACCTTGAGATAAAAGGTTAGTTCGACCCATGACCCCAAGGAGCACTTCCGTGCATTTGCAACTGGACAAGTTGGTGGAAAGTATAGAGCTCGCATTTGGCGATGAACTGCCGTTCGTGACCGGGCCCCTGACCGAAGAGCAGAAATCGGTTCTGGTGCAGGTGTTCGGCGATGAGGGCTATCAGAGCTATTTGCAGGATCAGGTCAGTCGCCAGATTATTCGCGACTACCTGACCAACGCGGTGGTGCTGGGCTTTATCAGCGACCGTGACGTGGCGGATTTGCAGGGTAAGCTGGCCACGACGGAGCTGCGTTCAGCCATGTCACTGCAGATGTTGATGAGTGCTGTGGAACAGGCTGCCGAGCTGATGTCTCAGGGGGTACCCGAGCCACTGGAGGCCCTGGAGCCCACGCCAAAGTCCCCGCCTCACATGCAGCTGATTACGAATTAGCCGCTTAGGCGTCGAAAATTTGGCACATCAATCGCTCTCGGTCCCTAAAAATGATCAGGATGCGTAAAAAAATGGCCAACTAATACCGAATTTGGCAAATTCAGCGAAAATCTGGCCAAATTACCTTTGCCCCTTGCCCGATCCTCACATATAACTAGCGGGCATGTCGCGGAGTTGCGGCATCTTACGGGCTTATACCCGCCCAGCCAATGGAATGGGACTGACTATTTTTTGTGGGGGCAGAGATGTTGACTATAACACCAACAGCATCGCTAGAAAGCGAAACCGGCAGTGACCTGGAGGTCTTTGCCGTCATCGACGGGAAAAAGGTATTCCTTCCTGACGATGCCAATTACATCATGCAGGACCGCCGTGGCCTGTGGTATTACTCCAAGCGTAAGCCGCGCCCGAAAGAGGGTGATTGGACGCCAAACAAGACCAGTATTTCGTGTCGCAGTGAAGGCGGGTTTGTGCGCGCCTTGAAAACCGACACCGTCCAGCCCTGGCTGGATACCTGTCAGCGCACCGTGCGTATGGTAGGGAAGTCAGCAGGCGATCGCCGTCCGGCGGACGCCTGATCGGGATATCAGGACGCGATAGCGTGGTCGATCTCAGGCTCCGCTGTCGCTATCCACTGATCAAGTACCTCAGCCTGCTCCTCTAGCAGCGCACACAACTCCCTTGTCATGCGTCGGTAGGCTTCCTGCCAGACATCGATATACATCAGCATTGCGCAGCGCTGGCGCAGCGGCATGCTCTCGGGCAGAGCCAGTGGATCCAGGGGACGATTGCGAAAACCGGAGCTTAATACGCTGGCAATCACCTCGTTTTCGCGATGATCGCGCAATTCGCCCTCAAAGCGACGCAGGCACATAGCCAGCTTGCTGCGGCCGGGAAATTCACGGTCGGTCACAATATTGTGCACCCACAGGGGCAGGGCCTGGTCAAAATGCTGACGAAACTGTGCCGTGTCCATATCGGACAACTTCAGGCCGGCGGTGTCCGGAAAGACCCGTTTCATATTAAGCTCACTGCGCGTTTTGAAGCCCTGCGGAGAAAAGGCATCAATACGCGCGCCGACCAGCGCGACATGGGTTAGCTGGAATTCCGACATCTAGGTCGCATCCTTTTGTTTTTAATAGGGGAATTCAACCATAGGCGCCTGCTTTTCGACCAGCAAAAAAGTGGGAAAAGTTGATCTTTCGCCCCTTGGAAAACGGCGGTGGGATACCACATACTGTGAGCATAACAACAAGGGACAGGTGGACGCCGGATGACCATTGCCGGAAAGTTCAATGCGCTGTTAAGTACGATAGTGATCAGCGTGGGCCTGCTGGTCTGCGGGGTTAGTGCAACACACGAATTCAATGCCGAGCGCGAGCGGGCTTTTGCCCAGCTGGAGCGCGAGGTCCGTTCGCGGTACCAGATTGCCTACGCGATGTACCTGGGCGACAGCCAGGCCCTGTCGGCTGCCCTGAAGCCCATGCTGCAGACACCCGTGATCGGCATTACCGCCTATTCCACCCAGGGTGACAAACGCATCGTGCTCGGTCGCTCCTCGGACCTGGCCGGGTTCGATGAGGCGCGGGGCAATACGACCTCTGCAGAAACCAACTTGCAGTCCTTGAATCGCGATGGGACCGCCGCAGGTGTCGGGTTAGTCAGTGCCTTTTATCCTCCGGGTGCAGAGCTGCATCTCAACTTACCGGTGTTCTCCGGCGTTAATCCGCAGTCATCGGTGGATGCACAGGCTTTTGTACTGGCTCAGAGTGAAGTCTTTGCCGAGGGCAGCCGCCACGTGGTGGGCTATCTCCACTTCGTAGTACCCCAGCAGCAGATTCTGTTGCAGGTCACTCCCTATTTGTACCGTGTCTTCCTGATTAGCGCGCTGTTCGCTTGTGTCAGCATGTTGTTCAGTGCCGTCTTCACACGCCGGATTACCGCGCCCTTGGCCCGGCTGGCGCGGGCAGCGCAGGAGCTCGCAGAGGGGCGTTTGGAGAAGCCGGTACAGGCTCGCGGCAGCGGTGAGATCAGCGACATCGCGCGCATCATCAACGGCATTTTCAGCGGTATGTCCGACTACAAGACCCGTATGGATGTCGACCACCAACTGCTCAGCATGAAGGTGGAGGAGCGTACCGCGCAGTTGTCCAAGCGCAACCAGGAGCTCAATCAGGCGGTCAAGCAGGTCACCCAGGCCAAGAACCGGCTGCGTCAGTTCGCCTACTACGACAGCCTGACATCACTGCCGAATCGCCGCTTGTTTACCGAGCAATTGTCGCTGTTGTTGCGACTGGCTAAGCGCAACGAGGAGCAGCTGGCGCTGCTGTTCCTTGATCTGGACAACTTCAAGCGGATCAATGATTCCCTGGGGCATAGCGCCGGCGATTTACTGTTGCGAGAGGTCGGTGCACGGCTGGCGAACTGTGTGCGCGAGAGCGACGTGGTAGCGCACTACAGTGAGACCAGCGGCAAGATCGGGGTGTCGCGGCTCGGCGGCGATGAATTCACCGTGGTGCTCAACCATGTGGCGGGCCCCGAGGCGGCGGGGGTGGTTGCGCAGCGACTGCTCGACGCGCTGGTGGAACCCATGCTGATCGACGGCCATGAACTGGTGGTCACCCCCAGCGTAGGTATTGCCCTGGCGCCTGACCATGCCGACGATGTGGAGGGCCTGCTGCGCTGCGCGGATACCGCGATGTACCACGCCAAGAGCACGGGCAAAAACAGCTTCCTGGTTTACAACAACGATATGGATGCGGCAGGCCTGGATCGCCTGACGCTCGAGACCGATTTGCGGCGCGCTATCGAGCGCGATGAACTGGTGCTGTACTACCAGCCACAGGTGAACACCCGCACGGGTGCCGTGGAAGGCGCCGAGGCCCTGATGCGCTGGCGGCACCCAGAGCAGGGACTGATACCCCCGTTCCGGTTTATTCCCCTCGCCGAAGAAATGGGGCTTATCAATGATATGGGCGACTGGGCGATCCGCGAGGCCTGTATGCAGGTAAAGCGCTTCCGCGAGCAGGGACAGCTATTGCCGCGAGTGGCCGTCAATGTCTCTGCCCTGCAATTCACGCCTACCTTTGTGCGCAAGGTCAAAGACATTCTCGAAGAGACAGGGGTCGACCCCAGTGTGTTGCAGTTGGAGCTGACTGAGGGTGTTGTGATGGGCGATACCCACGCTTCGGTCAAGGCCTTGAGCGAGTTGCGGGAAATGGGTGTGAGTCTGTCCATCGACGATTTTGGCACCGGTTATTCATCGCTGAGTTACCTTAGCCGTTTCCCGTTAACCGAGCTGAAGATTGATCGTAGCTTTGTTATCGCCGCCGAGAACAGCGCCGAAGATGCCAGCCTGGTAATTGCGATTATCGCCATGGCCCGTGGGCTGGGGCTGGACGTTGTGGTGGAGGGTGTTGAGACGCTGGAGCAGTACCACTTTATCAGTGAGCACGGCGCCCACATTATTCAGGGCTACCTGTTCAGTGCGCCCGTGCCAGTGGATGAGTTTGCCGAGCTGTTAAAGCCCTGGCATTTTGTGCGTGAGTTGCAGGGGCTGGATGGGCGCGCCCGGCAGGTGCCGGGCGGCTGAGATTACATATTCTCGGGGCCCCAGTAGGCCTTCATGCTGACGACCTTACCCGCTTCATTGAATTCAAAGATATCGATGATATCGATGCTCATGTCACCCATTTTGACTTGAAATGGAAATGCTGCCGTGTTGGCGGCTGAGCGGACCGGGCCGCTGAGTACGAGTTTGGCACCCGACCCCAGGGCGCCTTCATAAAAAGCACACACCGCTTCAATGCCCACATGCTTATCACTGCCCACTGGGTCTTCAACAATAGCATCCTCCGCGTAGATATCGCGGATGATTGCCATGTCCTGTTTGTCGAAGGCCTCGACGTAGCGCCCTACCGCCGCGACTTTGTCTGCATATTCCATTGTTGCTCCTTAGTAGCCACACAGGGTGGCGTAGCGGTCCTTGTGAAAGCTGGTGTCGCCGAATACCTGCATGGCGACGCGTGCGCGCTTGAGGAAAAAGCCGATTTCCAGTGCGTCGGTGACGCCGATGCCACCGTGCATTTGCACCGCTTCGTTGGTCACCAGCTGCGCGAGATCGTTGAGACGAGCCTTGGCCAGGCTTGCCAGCAGCGGCAATTGTTCGGGGGTTTCATCGACGGCGGACAGGGCCTGCAATACCACCGAACGCGCCAGTTCAAGCTGGGTTTGCATAAAGGCGGCGCGGTGCTGTAGCGCCTGGAAGCTGCCGATAAGTGCGCCGAACTGTTCGCGTTCCTTGAGGTAGGCCACTGTGCGCTCAAAGCACTCCAGGGCAATACCCATCATTTCAGCGGCCATCGCTACCCGGCCGCGATCCAGCACCGGCTCCAGTACCGACCAACCCTGGCCAGCCTCGCCCACTAGTGCCTCAGGGCCCACCGCGACATTATCGAGCGTGATATTGGCAGCGTTGCGGCTGTCGGCCATCAGCGTACGCTGACGCTGTATGCCGGGGGCATCACCGGGCACCAGAAACAGGCTCAAGCCAGCGCTGTCGCCAGTGTTGCCCGCGCTGCGCGCCACGACCAGAATTTGGTTGGCGCTGTGACCGTCCAGCACAAATGTCTTGCGCCCGTTCAGTACGTAGCCATCGTCAGTGGTCTCGGCGGTAGTCGCAATGCTGTGGGGCTTGTGACGGTTGTGCTCTTCCAGGGCCAGTGCCAGGGTAGTCTCGCCTGCTGCAATGGCTGGTAGCAGCGTCTCTTTCTGGGAGGGCGTGCCGCCCAGCAAAATGGCCGAGGCACCGACAACGGCCGAGGCGAACAGCGGGGATGCGGTGAGTGTACGACCGGCTTCTTCCATGACCACACCGAGGCCGAGGAAGCCAAAATCTAGGCCGCCGTATTCCTCCGGCAGAATAATACTGGCCCAACCGAGCTCTGACATTTGCTGCCACAGTGCGCTGTCGTAGCCGGTTTTGTTGCGCTCGTCGCGCAGGGTCCGCAATGCCTCAACCGGCGCATTGGTTGTCAAGAATTCCCGGGCAGTATCCTGCAGGAATCGCTGTTCTTCATTCAGTACCAGTGCCATGTTGCCTCTCCTAGCCCTGGGGCAGTTCCAATACGTTTTTAGCGATCACGTTGAGCTGTACTTCTGAGGTGCCGCCGGCAATCGTCATGGCGTAGGACATAGCCCACAGCCGCAGTGTGTCGATTTCGGCACGGTTGAAGCCTTCGCCTTCCCAGCCAAGCCCCTGGCTGCCCATAATGGCCAGCAGCAACTCGCTCTTCTGTTTCTCCGCCTCGGTGCCCACATACTTCATGACCAGCGGTGCGGCGCTGCGCACGCCGGCAACTTTCTCTTCGAAGGTGCGGAAGTGGGTGAGGCCCACGGCGTGCATTTCCATGTCGTAGTCCACCAGGCGCGAGCGCAGCTCAGCGTCGGCGATCTTGCCGTCCTCAAACTCCAGGTACTGGCGCGCTGCCTGGTTGGGAACGACCACCTCGCGGGGTGAGTCGCTGCCAATCTCTGACATCAGCTTGCGTTCGTGGACCAGCAGTGCCTTGGCGACGCTCCATCCCGCGTTCAGTTCACCGACCAGGTTTTCCTTGGGTACCTTCACATTGTCGAAAAAGGTCTGGCAGAACTCGGATTCGCCGGAAATCAGCTCAATCGGGGTGGTGGTTATACCGGGGTCGTCCATGTCGATCAGCAGGAAGCTGATACCTTCCTGTTTCTTTGCATCCGGATCTGTTCTGACCAGGCAGAAAATCCAATCGCACTTGTCAGCGGCAGTGGTCCAGATCTTGGAGCCGTTAACCAGGAAATGGTCGCCCATATCCTTGGCCTTGCACTGCAGGCTGGCGAGGTCGGAGCCTGAACCGGGTTCGGAATAACCCTGGGCCCAGCGCACCTTGCCATCGATGATGTCGCGAATGTGTTGTTGTTTCTGCGCTTCATTGCCAAATTCCAGCAACGCGGGGCCGAGCATCCAGATGCCTATGCCGTACAGCGGCGTGCGCGCCCGGATGGCTTTCATTTCTTCCTTGATAACTTTGCCCTGTTGCGGGCTCAGGCCGCCACCACCGTACTCGGTTGGCCACTCGGGGCATACCCAGCCTTTGTCGCGGAACCGTTCAAACCAGATGCGGGCGTCTTCACTCGGGAACGTCGCATTGCGACCACCGAAGTACTGTTCTTCGGGGGTAATGGGTTGGCGCTGTGACTCGGGGCAGTTATCTTCAAGCCACTGGCGAACATCGAGGCGAAACTGTTCCAGGTCCTGCACAGTCGAACTCCTATCGGCAGCTGTCATGGTGTCTCCGTCAATAAAACGTAAGCGGGAGGGTCGGGCGCAGTTTATGTGCTCAAAGCCCGCTAGATGAAGGATCTTCAGGGTACTTACTGGTGATTTGCAGGCAATAGCCTAAGAAGTCAGTCTGGGTGACATATTGGGACATACTCGTGACCTGAGCGTCGGTCTGGGAACGGTTAGGCCCTTTCGAAACCGCTGCAAGGGTCATCCATGGCGCGCTTCGGCCTTCGCTATCCATGGCTACGGACGATTTCGAAAGGGCCTAACCGCTCCCAGACCTTGTTTCGGCGAGTCTGCGAGCCAGGAAAGACCCTATTGGCCCGTTCAACTAGTTGTTGCAGGGATTAGGTCTGTAGACAAATTCTGGCTTCCGAAATCGTGGGTAGGCAGGGATGGCGCGGCCGGCGCTCCGGGACGCCGAAGCGACCACATGGATATGCCCCGTAGCGTTTTCGGGAGGCAAAATTTGTCTACAGACCGACGGGCAGAAAACAAACCGTCACTGCGNCTCAATCAACCGAACCTCAAAGCTCAGCTCTTCCTCTTCCCGCCGTGTCCGAATAGTCACCGTATCCCCAGGCTTACGCTTCTCTAGTGCACTCAGGTAGTCATCCCTATTACTTACCCGGACCCCGTCAACGTGGGTGATGATGTCGCCCAGTTCCACCTCGCGCCGGGAGACCCGCCGCGCGCCTGTCAGTCCTGCTTCCGCCGCAGGCAGGCCCGGGTATACGTGCACGATAGGAACGCCATCAATCCGGTAGCGTTGAATCCAGCTATCGCTAGCCAGTTCCACGCCGATAATGGGATGGAGAATGCGGCCGTAGGCAATGAGCTGTGGCACCACGTCTTTGACCGTATTGACCGGAATCGCAAAGCCAATGCCCGCACTGGCGCCGCTCGGGCTGTAGATGGCCGTGTTCACGCCAACCAGTTGGCCCAAGGAGTTAAGGAGGGGGCCGCCGGAGTTGCCCGGGTTAATGGCCGCGTCGGTCTGGATAACGCCGCGTATGGTTCTGCCGCTGGGCGATTGGATTTCTCGACCCAGGGCGCTGACCACGCCAGTGGTCAAAGTTGTGTCCAGGCCAAAAGGGTTGCCGATGGCGAGTACCTTGCGTCCCACCGACAGTTCCGATGAGTCACCCAGAGGCAGGCTGACAAGATCCTCCGGCGGCTCTTCAAGGCGCAGTGCCGCCAGGTCTTTCTCCGGAGCCACGCCAATGAGCTCAGCTTCGAATTCGCGCTGATCATCCAGAGTGACGATCAGGCGGTGAGCGCCGGCGATGACGTGATAGTTAGTCACAATCAGGCCGCTGTCGTTCCACACAAAGCCGCTGCCCGCGCCACGTGGAATCTCCTGGACGTTGCGCGAGAACAGGCTGCGCCGCAGTGCCGTGTTGGTGACATACACCACGGAGGGGCTGGCCTTGCCGAAGATCTCGGTGCTGTTGCGTTCGTCTTCCGTGGCAAAGGTCAGGTAATCCACGTTTTTGGCCGTGCCCGGGAGGGATACGGCCAGCAGCATCAGGCTTAGCAGCGCCGGTAAAACAGACTTCATTTTTATTCCTGGTAGAACGCTTCGGTGAACTTGCGAATACGGGCGGCATTGGCGCCCAGATCAGAGCGGCCCACGCGGGACACCGAGCGCAGATCCACCATAGTGCCGGACTCGTTGCTGGTAATGCGAATGGCGACGTCGTCCTTAAAGCCCATGAGGGCCGTCGTGGAGACAGCCTCGAGATAACCTGTGTTGAGGTCCTCGCGATAAATATCCCAGCCCAGGTCCAGCGCTGTTTGCTTGGCCTTGGCGAACGCATCTTCGATGCTCAGGTTGGTCTCCAGTGTCGAGAGATCACTGTAGGCCTCACGGGCCATCTCAACGACATCCGGGGCCAGCGCCAGGCTGTTGGCGTCCGGGCCGCGTTGCTCCGGGGCAGCAGTGAAGCGGGGCGGATCATCCGGGTCTGTGGTGATGTCATGAATGGGCGGATAGTCGCCCATGCTGGCCACCATGCTCAGAAGCAGCGCTGTGCCGGGCAGTGCCAGCAGCGCGCGTTTCTGCAGGGCTTTCCGGTGCGGGCGGTAGAGTGGTAACAGGCCCAGCACCAGCGCCAGAACGAAGATAATGGTGGCACCCAGACAGCTTAGTGCGTACAGCATCAGACCTTGTTGCCATGCGCCTGAGCGCACCGTAAGAACGGCCAGTGGCAGTGTGACCAGCATGGTAATGGCCAGGTAACCCACCCAGTTGACCATCTTGGGAGTTGAAGTGTCCTGCATGTTATTGCTCTCTTGGGAGTTCGGGGGTTTAAGAATACTACTCGCACTGTGTCCTTGCGAGTGGGTGATTGTGACCGTTGTGTACATCTGATTTACTGGTGCGCTAAAGAATAAAGACAAAGCGAGTAAAACCTTGGAAAAACTGATCTTTCCCCTCTGGAAATCAACCCAGCAGTCAGGTGACGAATTTCGAGACACCCTGTTGGCCCGGCGCGAGGAGTTGAATGCCCTGGAGGGTGTGCGTGCCGGTCGCTTACTGGTCGTCGATAGCGATGTGGCGCTCTGTGCTCACCGTCGCCAGGATCACTCCAAACCGGTACCGGATGCGATCCTCACGCTGTGGATGAATCGCGCTGAAGAGGGCCGCGCCGTCGGTGACTTTCTGGCGCCGCTGGTGACGCGTTTTACCAGCTATCTGGCCACCGAGTCTGAACCGTTGATTAACGAAAAACATGCAGCCCAACCCGGCGAGCGGGTGCACGGATTTTGTCACGTGGTGTTTTTGCAGCGTCCGCCGTGGCTTAGCGAAGCACAGTGGCTGGAGATCTGGCACGGCAAGCACACCCAGATAGCCATCGACATCCAGTCCACGTTTGGCTATCGCCAGAACACCCTGGTGCGCAGCCTAAGCTACGCCGCGCCGCCGCTGCACGCCATGATCGAGGAAAACTTCCCCGCGTCAGCGATGACCTCGGACTACGCGTTTTACGACGTGGAAGAGGGCGACGACGAGGGCGTCGCCCGGCGCGGCAAGGAAATGATCGACAGCGTGGCGCGCTTTATCGATTTCGACAAAATCGATGTGATTCCCACCAGCGAGTATACGCTGAAGACGCTTTAACCGGCCTGGAGCGCTCGGATCCTGTTCTCCAGGGGCGGATGCGAGCGGAATAGCCCGGCAAAGCCTTCCTTGAGCTGCTCGCTAATGCCAAAGGCGGTGAGTTCACCGGGCAGGTCCTGCGGTAGGCCCTGCTCTTCGCGCAGTCGCTGCAGCGCAGCAATCATATCGCCATTGGTAGTGAGTTTGGCACCGGCAGCATCGGCCCGATACTCGCGCCAGCGTGAGAACCAGAACACAATCATGCTGGCGAGCATGCCCAGCACCAGTTCAGCCACGATAGTCACCACGTAGTAACCAATGCCATAGCCGCGCTCGGTCTTGAAAACCACCCGATCCACGGTGTGGCCAATGATACGCGCCAGGAACATCACAAAGGTGTTCACCACGCCCTGGATCAGGCTGAGGGTAATCATATCGCCGTTCGCGACATGGCCAATTTCGTGAGCCATAACCGCGCGCACTTCCTCTGGCCTGAAACGCTGCAACAAGCCGGCGCTGACTGCGACCAGTGCATCGTTGCGATTCCATCCTGTGGCAAAGGCGTTGGCCGCTTGTGAGGGGAATACGCCAACCTCCGGCATGCCGATGCCGGCTTCTTCTGCCAGTTCCCGGACGGTATCGACCAGCCACTGTTCATCGCGATTGCGCGGCTGCTCAATGATGTAAGTGCCGGTGCCGCGTTTGGCCATCCATTTGGAGAGCAACAGTGAAATCAGGGAACCGCCAAAGCCAAACACCGCGCAGAAAATCAGCAGTGAGCTTAGATTGAGGTCGACCCCATTGGCGGCCAGAATACCTTCCAGGCCGAGCAGGTTGAACACAAAGCTGACGAGGACCAATACCGCCATATTGGTCGCCAGGAAGAGCAGTATGCGCATGGTTTCAGTGCTCCGTGGTAGGGGCCGCTTCGACCGCTTGTTCGTGGTTCGCTTGTCCCGCTTCCTCGACGGGCTCCGGCTCGAGGTTGGGCAGGGGAACCTGGCTGGGCTCAACCACTGGCTCGCCTTTCTCTGACAGCGCCGTCGCTACCACTTCACCGCGCAATTCGGTGTCTTTTGACGATAATTCGAACAGGGTGTTAATCGCCTCATCCTCGTGCTTTACGCGCATGACGGCTTTGGCTTCACTGCCGCTCACCCACTCCTTGCTTTTGCCCCAGTAGTGGCCGTGCTGGTTGCGGATAACATATACATCTGACATTGGGTGGAGTCCTTCAAATCTGAACGCGGGAAGTGTAGCGGTGTCCTGCCGGGCGGGAAAGCCTTAGCCCAGCAGGAAATCCTTGGCCTGGTTGATTTTGGCGGCTAGGTAGTCGTTGCCTCCGCGGTCGGGGTGCAGTTTCTGCATCAGCTTGCGGTGGGCGGCCACGATATCGTCATCGCTGGCGCTTTCGTCCAGGCCGAGTACCGCCAGGGCTTCCTTGCGGCTCAGGCCTCCCGGGCCGGTCGGTTCCTCGTTAGCCGTCTGGTCAGCAGCGCCTTCGTAGCTGCCGAAACGCTGCTCTAGGTAGCCCTGCAGCAGCTGCACGGAATCCGGGTCGCGGGACTGGCAATACGCCATGAGTTCATCCAGTTGCTCGCGTTGCATATCTGCCAGGCGCCAGCCCTTGTAGGGGCCCTCCAGCACTTCGCCGTGGAGTTCACCGCTATCGTGATCCAGTTGCATACTCAGGATGTCGGTGGCGACGGTCGAGTGTTGGCCGCCGGGGGCTGCCTGGCCCATGCGTGAGGCGAGCAGCGGAAAGAATCGGATCAGTGTGGGACCCAGCTGACGCAACACGACCAGCAGACCGGTGAGTGCCACGCCGATCCAGTGCATCTTGCCGGCCAGTGCCAGAATAACGACCCCGACCACGGCCACACCGAGGGCCAACTTGATGTATTCACCGCGGCGTTTGTGCGGTGGTGCCGCCTGGGCGCGTTTTAGCAGGATGTAGAGGACGATGGCGACAGCCGCCAGCAGAATTAAACGGGGCACAGGAATCTCAGCGCTTCAATTGTTGAAGTAGCAGTTTATCACCCTGGCCGCCCTGTTTTTCAAGCGCCGCGATACCGCCGCGGGCGTAGCGAGCCACGGCACCGAGAAGTGCCGCGAGCGTATCGGCGCTGCGCTGGTCGAAACGCGCGTAAACACCGCCACTCAGCTTCGCCATGTGTTTGAAGGTGCGCTCAACCTGAGCATCTTGACCTTCCTGGAACAGGAACAGCGGTAATTTGAGCAGGCCGCATTCACCGGCCAGCTGGCTCAGGGTGTCGGGGTTTTCCTCCATGGCATCGCCGATAAACACCACTGCTTTTATGGGCTCAGCGCGATGTTCCTGCTGGGCGTGACGCAGCAGCCTGGCAATCTGTGTGTGGCCGCCTTCGCACTGGACTCGCCCCATGGTGCGGGTGAGTTGTTGGCTGTCATCCAGCCAGGGGCTGGCAAAGAAGTCATTGAACCCGCGGAAGTAGCACAGTTGTACCCGAAGGCTGGCAGTGCTGGAGGCGGAGCGAAACATTTCACCCTGCAGGTGGCTGGCCTGATCCCAGGTAGGCTGACGGCTGGCGGTGGCGTCGATGGCGAAAAGCAGGCGCGGCTGCTGGCGGCGGAACGCGGTAATGTCCCGGCTTTTTTTCAGGAAGAGATCAATGTCCCGACTCTGGGACCGTTGGCTGGGCGCTTTGGCCATGGCAGGCCTGTTACAGTTGGTGGCTGGAGTCTCCTAGTTTACCCATCTCTGCCAGTTCTGTCAGATAGTGGCGCCGCGCAGCAAGCTCACTGATGGCGCGCTGCAGGTCTGCGCTGTCCAGTGGACCGGCTTGTTCGCTGTTGACGATTTGCCACAGCTTCCGGCTGCACAATTCGCTGGGGTTAAAACGTGTCGTTTGCAAAATTTTCTCTCTCGTTCTCGTTGTTATCCGGGGTGAATCGGGCCCGGGAACCATCGTGAGTTCCAGATTAGGCCGGTGATATGACATGGATATGACAGGGGAAGGCGGTGCTTCCGCCCCGGGGAGTGCTTCGAGCTTACAACGATTGGCCAGGTTTTGGGAAGGGCAAGGCTTGAATTGGCCGGGTTTAGGGTGTCTACTGCGCCACATGAGCCTATTTGATATTCGTAAAAAACACGCCATGCCCTCCGCTGAGACTGCCCTGCCGGGCAGAAGCGAGGCAATGGCCGTACCCGACACCCACTTCGTCAGTGGCAATCCGCTGGTGGGGCCGTTCCCTGACAACCTGGCCTCGGCCATGTTCGGGATGGGCTGTTTCTGGGGCGTGGAGCGGATGTTCTGGCAGTTACCCGGCGTATACTCCACCGCGGCGGGTTATGCAGCGGGCCATACGCCAAACCCCACCTATAAGGAAGTCTGCAGCGGACAGACCGGCCACAATGAGGTAGTGCGGGTGATCTTTGACCCGGCGCAGGTGTCTTTCGCCGAACTTCTCCAGGTTTTCTGGGAGGGGCATGACCCCACTCAGGGCATGCGTCAGGGCAACGACCTGGGCACACAGTATCGCTCCGGCATTTATTGCTACGATGACGCGCAGGCCAGCGAGGCCGAACGCACTCGTGAAGAATTCCAGGCGTCACTCAGTGCCGCCGGCTATGGTGAGATCACCACTGAAATTATCGCTGCCCCGACCTTCTATTTCGCTGAGGAATACCACCAGCAGTACCTTGCCAAAAATCCCGGCGGCTATTGTGGCATCGGCGGGACCGGTGTCAGCTGTCCGATCGGACTGGGCGTGGAGTAGCGCTGGCTACACCGCTTAGAGCAATCGCCCCAAAAGCGATGTGACGGCATTTTCTACGCGCAGAATACGTGGGCCCAGCGAGACCGTCTTACAGCCCGCTGCCTCCAGTTTTGCCACCTCATAGGGTATGAATCCACCTTCAGGCCCCACGACCAGCAGTGTGCCGCTGTCGATGCTCCGGGGGCAGGGGGGGTAGTTGCCCGGGTGTGCCAGCAGGCTCTGACGCCCGCGTACGAGATCGGGCAATAGATCTTCCACAAAGGGCTTAAAGCGCCGGTGACAGCTCACCGGAGGCAGCACGGTATCGCGTGATTGCTCCAGGCCCTGTAGCAAGTACTCGCGAATCGTGTCAGGGTCGAGCACCGGGGTCTGCCAGAAGCTTTTTTCGACCCGCAGGGAATTGATCAGGTGCAGTTCGGCGACGCCAAACTCTGCCACCGCGCGCAGAATACGCCTCAGCATTTTGGGTCGCGGCAGGGCTAGCACCAGAATCAGCGGCAGCTTGGCCGGTGGCAATTGATCCAGTGTCGGTTCCAGTACGGCGACCTCGGTATTAATGGACAGGACTTTCCCGTGCCCCATGCGGCCGTTGATCTCGCCAATGCGGACGGTATCGCCCACCTCTTTGCCGTGAACTTCCAGCAGGTGCTGTAAGCGTCCGTCGTCAACGCTGAGCAGGCCATCGCTGCCCAGTTCGCTGCGCGAGAAGAGAAGCAGGTTCATTCAGCCTGCCCAGAGATCGTACTCGTCGGCGCCCGTCACTTCGGCTTCGACAAAGTCACCCGGGTTGAGGTCTGTTGCGCCATCGAGGAACACGCGACCATCGATTTCCGGAGCGTCGCCTTGGGAGCGACCAATGGCGCCCTGGTCATCAACTTCATCGATCAGAATCTCGATCTTGGAACCTACCTTTTGCTGCAGTTTGTTAGCGCTGATCTGCTGCTGCAGCGCCATAAACCGCTCCCAACGCTCTTTCTTGACCTCAGCGGGGACATGATCGGGAAGGTCGTTGGCCCGGGCGCCCTTGACTGGTGAATACTCAAAGCAGCCAACCCGATCCAGCTGCGCCTCTTCGATGAAGTCGAGTAGGGTCTCAAAGTCCTGGTCGGTCTCGCCGGGGAAGCCCACGATAAAGGTGCTGCGCAGGGTAATGTCCGGGCAGTCGCGTCGCCAGGCGGCAATGCGCTCCAGAGCTTTCTCCGCCGCAGCGGGGCGTTTCATCCGCTTGAGCACGTCCGGGCTGCCGTGCTGCAGAGGCACATCCAGGTAAGGCAGAATCTTGCCGTCGGCCATTAGCGGAATCACCTTGTCCACGTGGGGGTAGGGGTAGACATAATGCAGCCGCACCCACACACCGAACTCACCCAGTGCCTCACAGAGCTGTTGCATGTGGGTTTTTAGCGGACGGCCATTCCAGAAGCCGGTGCGAAATTTGGTGTCGATGCCGTAGGCGCTGGTGTCCTGGGAGATGACCAGCAATTCGCGCACACCGGCGCGCACCAGGCGCTCGGCCTCATCCATGACATCGCCGATCGGGCGGCTCACCAGGTCACCGCGCATGTCGGGAATAATGCAGAAGCTGCAGCGATGGTTGCAGCCCTCGGAGATTTTCAGATAGGCATAGTGGCGTGGCGTCAGCTTCACGCCCTGCGGAGGTACCAGATCGGTGTAGGGGTCATGGTTTACCACCGGTGGCACCCAGTTATGAACCGCGCCGACAACTTCTTCATAGGCGGCCGGCCCGGTCACCGAAAGCACCTTGGGATGCAGTTCCTGAATCACCTGGGCGTCGTCGCCCTTACCCATACAGCCGGTGACAATCACCTTGCCGTTCTCTTTCATGGCCTCGCCAATGGCGTCGAGCGATTCCTGCTTGGCACTGTCGATAAAGCCACAGGTGTTGACCACCACCACTTCGGCGTCTTCGTAACTGGGCACAATATCGTACCCATCTATTTTCAGCTGGGTGAGGATGCGTTCTGAGTCCACCAGCGCTTTCGGGCAACCGAGGCTGATGAAACCCACTTTCTGTTTGTCAGTGGTCGTCATGGGGAGTCTGGAATGAGGGGAGACAGACCCTATTGTAGCGCAGAGCCCAGAGTTCACGCCATGCTAACGGACCTGGATGGGTGCGTCGGCGTCCGGCGACACGGCCTGGCCAAACGGCTTCTGGAACCCCGTCGGAAGCTCCTCCGACATGTCGAGAAGTGCTGCCAGGCGTCCCATGCCAACGTAGAGGGCGCAATGCAGGATCAGTTCAATGACTTCGGCCTCAGTGAACTCATCTTTTAGGCGCTGAAAGTGCGCATCGTCAATCGACAGGTGATTGGTGGCAAAACGCTCGCCAAAGTCGATGGCCAGCTTTTCCCGGGGCTGAGATTCTCCGCTTCCGCCGGGCGCTCGAGGCTGCACACGTCGCCTTCGCTCACCGTGGCCGCGGCGCTGAAATAGCGGATCGCCATGCAACTGCGACACTGGTTGTGAAAGGCGATACGCAGGCGCATCAATTCAATCAGGCGCTCGTGCAGGGTGCGATTCGTTGTTACCGCAGCGCCAAATTGAAATGGCCCCATGGCCGCCGCCGGGGCATGGGCGAGCATGCGGGTAATGCCGAGCTCAATGTAGGTGGCGCTGTCCGCTGTGGTGAAGTTGCGCAACTCCTCGCTCCACTGCTCCGGTGGCAGTTTGCTGATTCTGCTCGTGATGGTGCCTCGTTGTTATGTTTTTTTGGGGCGTAACGTTATCGCTATAGCACGCGCTGGCTGATGATCACAGCGTCGTTGATGATAAAGGGTTCCGGCATCATTGATGTGCTGCGTGCTTTCATGTCTTCAAACAGTTCAGGCATATCATAGGCTGTTTGCAGCAATTTCAGTCCAAGCGGCGCGTCGGAATCGATGCTCAGCTCAACGGTCAGCGGCGCTAGCGGTGACGCCTGGGTATTGGTCAGTACGAATCCCGGTTTAAATTCGCCTTCGATCCATTGGTCAGACCGCTTGAATGGCTCGCCATTGATCCGCATTCTGCGCACCGTGAGGGGCGATGTCGTCACCAACTGCAATACCGCAGTTGGTCTCTGAGGTTGAATGCTGAGGGTGACGGTGCGTAACCCATCATCTTTGACATCGCCTGTGACGGTGACCTTGGCCGGGGCCAGCGGCAGCACCGGGGCATCCTGGTACCAGCGCACCCGGCTCGATCGATAGGCGGGATAGCGCTCCTGTGGCCAGCTGTCGCCGGTGGTAGGGTCAGTCAGGAACTGCCCGACAAAAGAATCCGGGCGGCGATTGCTGCTGGTCCACCACGCCTCGCCCGTGTCGCTGTCCAGAATGTAATTTATGCTGTTGGGCTTGCGACGATCTTCGCTGTAGCCCGACAGCATCATTGAGACAACCAGTGACCCACAAGCGATGACCGCGCTACTGCGGATCCCCAGTGTGAGCAGCCCCTGGTCGCTGCACAGGGGCAGCAGCAGGGCAAGGGTGAGCGCCGTTAGCACGGTCCCCACCGCCATGGCATTTAATCCCAGTCCAATGACGAAGGCCGGAATCAGCGGTGCCAGGATGAGCACGGGCAGCAGCGCAAGCAATAGCCGCGCGGCCGCCAGCCGCGGGGTGTCTTCGCTGGCCGGCCAAAACATCATAGCCGCCAGTGCAAGCAGGGGAGGGATGACCAGGAATCCTGCGCCCGGCAGACTGGTGGCAGCACCGCCACTGATCACCAGCCAAAGAGCCACCGGCGCCACGTACAGTGCCCGCATCGGCTGATCGGTTGTTGTGCGGCCTGCCCAGCGAAACAAAGCCAGTGTGATGGTGATGCCGAGGGCAATGAAGCTCGCCAGTATCCAGTGGCCGTTATAGGTGAAGCCGTGAGGGATTTCGGCATACTGGGGGAAGAGCGCTTTTAATATGTGCCAGCCGAAATGCGTGACTGCCCATACCAGTACAACTGCCAGTGACGTCGCCAGCACACCTCGCCACAGCTGACTGACACCCAGGCGACCCTGGCGCCAATCGCGCCAGACCACGCCCCCCAGGGCCATGACGCCGAGAGCCACTAGCCACAGATTCCAGGCAAACGGATAGCTGATCATGCCGATGCCTGGCGCGTTGAAATACACCCAATCAGCCTCACTCTCCAGTGAGGCGAGGTCGGCATCGGCGAAGTAATCGAGCAGCGTGGTGAGATATTCCGCCTGGTGATTGAGCGTGTTTGCATCCAGGCGTGGTATTGAATCCTGAGCTGTGTGGTAATCGAAGTGATCGTCGATAAACGCAAAATTAAAGCCGGGGATGTCACCCTGTTCCCTGAATACGGTCAGGTCAGTGTCATTGGGCAGTTGTTTGTACAGGCTGTACATCAGTGAATTGGCGGCGGGGTGTTTCAGGCCGGCGACGCTGAAGGCCCTGATCATGTCTGCATTGCCGCCGTTGGTCTCCATCAGCATATAGCTGGGGCCACCGGAACCGCGTGCCTCGAGATTGAGTACCAGTCGCGCCTGGCTGGCCCAGGGGTGATGACCAACAAAGGCCTCGGCGCCCAGCAGACCACGCTCCTCGCCATCGGTCAGCAGAATAACAATGTCGTTAAGCGGTGTTTCTCCCCGGGCGAGAAAGGCGCGTACGGCCTCAAGAATCGTCACAACGCCGCTGCCGGCATCTGAAGCGCCGAGAGATGAGTGCAGGCCTGAATCGTAGTGCGACATCAGTATCAGGGCATTGCCGGGTTGAGAGCCAGGTATACGGGCAATGATATTGCGCGTGTCGGCAGCGCTGTACTGGCGCCGGAAATGCGTGCCGACCTGGTGCTGTATGTCTGCGGTCAGGCCCATTTGCGCCAGCGCGCCAACGAGATATTCACGCACCCGCTCATGCTCCGCGCTGCCAAGGTAGTGCGGCCTGGCGGCGATAACGTTGAGGTGGGCCAGTGCCCGTTGCTGTGAGAATACCGTGTCGTCGCTGGCACTGTAGGCGTCACTGGCAGGTTGCTGGGCGCTGAAGCTCCAGCCGATAGCGGCCACTATCGCCAAGAAAACAAGCCAGGAGGAGAGCGTGATAGACGAGCGTGATCGATTCATAGTGTCCGCGAGAAATACGTGTAGTGAGAGGCGGCGCAGGTACGGCTGGTGCGTTGATAAGAGCCGCATTCCTGACAGGGGCAGAATAGCATTTCCGGAGGCGGTTTACGCTGTGGTGCGGGTATCCCCGAGCAGAGTATCGGGGATACCGCGTCGTCGAATGCCCGCCGCGTCAGGACGGGCGTTCAGTTCACGACAGGCTGGCGATCTCTTCGCCCAGCACTTTCAGGAAGTTGGCGCCGATGGCGCCATCGATGACCCGGTGGTCACAGGACAGGGTGGCACTGACGATCGTAGCGACGGTGACTTTGCCGTCTCTAACCACTGGCTGCTCACTGCCTTTGCCCAGCGCCAGAATCGCGCCCATCGGTGGGTTGATGATGGCGGTGAAATTATCGATGCCATACATGCCCAGGTTCGACACGGTAAAGCTCCCGTCGCTCAGATCTTCGCGGGTCAGGGCGCCGTTGCGTGCGCGTTCGGCGAACTCTGCGGTTGCGGCTGCGATCTCCTGTGTAGACAGGTTCTGGGCCGCGCGAAGCGTTACCGGATACAACCCGTCTTCGGTGGCGATGGCAACAGATACGTTGGAATCGCTGTACTGATGAATCGCATTGTCGATGACGTTGATGTTCACGCGCGGCTCGCGCTGCAGTGCCCGCGCCACGCATTTTACGAGCAGGTCATTCACTGACACGCGGGTGGTGCCATTGGCATTCAGGGCTGCCCGGTGGGCCAGCAGGCCATCGAGTTCGTAGTTAACGGTGAGGTAGTAATGAGGAATGTCCTGCTTGGCTTCCGACAGGCGCTTGGCGATAGTTTGGCGCGTGGCAGACAGCGGTATGACCTTTACCCCTGTCGGCGCTGGCTCGGCGCCATCACTGGCGGCGGCGCGCACATCATCTTCGGTGATGCGCCCGCGGCGGCCCGTGCCGGTGACCGTATTGAGATCAACACCCAGTTCCGCGGCAAGGTTGCGCACGGCGGGGGCGGAGCGAGTCGCAGCGTCTCCGCCGGGGCGGGCGTTGGCCGCGGCTGCCGGGACAGGGGCATCGTTGTCGGTTGCGCTGTCGTCCTCTGCTGCGGGCGCGCTACCACCGAAGTCAGCGATAAAGCTGTCGATACTGGCGTCATCGACGTTTGCAGCGGCAATCACACCGAGCAATGCACCCACCGGGCGCGCTTCACCTTCCTCGACGAGTACCCGGCGCAGCACACCGTCGGCGGGGGACTCCCACACGTTGACGATTTTGTCCGATTCCATTTCGAGGATTTCGTCGCCCTTGGCAACAGTGTCGCCGACGGTCTTGTTCCAGACGTTAATGGTGCCTTCGACCATTTCGATGCCCCACTTGGGCACTGCAATGGCAGTGATATCGCTCATGCCATGGTCTCCTTGATTGCGGCCATGATTTTTGCGGCATCCGGTATGTAGGCCGCTTCAAGTTCGGGTGAGAAGGGGGTGGGTGAATGCGGTGCACTCACCTGTTTGATCGGGCCTTTGAGTGACTTGAAGGCGCGGTCTGCTGCGAGGCCGGCAATATCTGCCGTCAGGCCACAGCGCGGCGGTGCTTCATCGACGACCACGAGTCGGCCTGTGGCTTCAACACTTTCGAGGATAGCATCGGTATCGAGGGGCGAGGTGGTGCGTGGATCGATCAGATCACAGCTAATCCCCTCGGCCTCCAGTGCATCGATCGCCTGTGCAGCGCGGGGCACCATCTGGCCGAACGCCACAATGGTACAGTCGTCGCCCTCGCGCACAAACGCGGCCTCGCCGAAGGGAATGGTGTACATCTCATCAGGCACTTCGCAGGCTTCCTGGTAGAGCACCTTGGGTTCAAAGAACAGCACTGGGTCATCATCCTGAATTGCCTGCAGCAACAGCCCCTTGGCGTCATACGCGTTGGAAGGCACGACGACCTTCAACCCGGGGAACGAGGTCATTACCTGGTACATGGCCTGGCTATGCTGGCCCGCGGCGGAGAAACCGCCGCCCGACGCGAAGCGGATGACGGCAGGGCATTTACTTTTGCCGCCAAACATGTAGCGGAATTTGCCCATCTGGTTGACGATCTGGTCCATGCACACGCCAATAAAGTCGGCGAACATGATCTCAGCGACAGGGCGCATACCCACTAGCGCAGCACCGGCTGCAGCGCCGACGATGGCGGATTCAGAGATCGGAGTGTCGATACAGCGATTCGGTCCAAAGGCTTTGTACAGACCAGAGGTCACACCAAACACGCCCCCGACTTCACCGACCTTGCCGCTGGGGCTGCCATTGCAGCCGGCCACATCCTCGCCGATGACGAATACGGATTCATCGGCTGCCATTGCCTGGTGCAACGCCTCGTTAATGGCGTCGCGCATTGTTTTTTCTGCCATGTTTGCTTACTCCTCAGGCGGCGCCGTAGTTGATGTAGACGTCTTCAGTGACTTGCTCGGGTGTGGGGCGAGCGGCGGCTTTTGCGCCGCTGACAGCTTCTTCAATCAATGCCATCACCTCGCTGTCCACCGCATCGAGCTCGGCTTCGCTGAGTTCGCCGGTCTCGGCCATGTGCGCCCGAAAGTTCTTCAGGCAGCAGGCATTTTCGCGCAAGTCGTTAATCTCGCCATCGGCCCGATAGTGCTCCGGGTCGCCCACGAAATGGCCGTGGAAGCGGCCCTGTTCGGCAAAGATGCCCGCGGGGCCATTGCCTTCACGGGCGTGGGCAATGGCTTTTGCGGCGGCTTCGTACACGGAGAAAAAGTCCGAACCGTCTGCGACGAACACAGGGAAGCCAAAGCCCTCGGTGCGGGCCTTGAGGTCGTCACAGCCGACGGCGTAGTCGATGTTGGTGTGCTCAGAGTAGTAGTTGTTCTCGATGACAAACACGGCGGGTACTTTCAGTACCACCGCCAGATTCATGGCTTCGAAGCAGGTGCCCTGGTTGACGGAGCCATCACCGGAGAAGGAAATGGCAACGCGGCCATTGTCGCTAATTTTGGCAGCCAGTGCCGCACCCACCGAGATGGGTGGGCCGCCGGCCACAATACCGTTGGCGCCGAGAATACCTTTCTCGACATCCGCGACATGCATGGAGCCCCCTTTGCCCTTGCACAAGCCCTCGGAGGAGCCGAACAGTTCGGCCATCATGCCGATTACGTCGGCGCCTTTGGCAATGCAGTGGCCATGGCCGCGGTGGGTGGAAATAATCGTGTCTTCATCGTCGAGGTGTTCGCACACACCCACGGCGTTGGCTTCCTGCCCTGTATACAGGTGGGTAAAGCCGGCGATCTGGCCATTCATGATTTCCACGTGGGTGCGATCCTCGAACTCACGAATGGTCTTCATCTGGCGATAGGCCCGCAACAGGCCTTCTTTATCAAGAGACATGGTTCTCTCCTCGGTTAAAACAGGTGACGATTATTGGCTTTCCAGTGTTCCCATGGACCAGCGTATTCCCCTGCGCAATAGTTCGTAGTATTCCGCAGTCTCCCAGGCACCCAACTCCTGTTGCGGGTATTCTTCTATGTCCGGCTGCATATCGTACTTGCCGCGTCGGTGTCCCAGCGTCAGGTAAAGGACTTCACCTTCCCCGAAAGCGTGCAAATACATCACGGGGCGAGGTTCATCTTCATGCCAATCTTTGTCGACAAATAGCTCGGTTTCCCCGGTCCATCGGGTGTGTAGCAGTGTTTTTACTTCGCCGTGGAACACGCTGAGGTAGAGTTCCTCATCTTCCACGGTGAAATTTCCCAGTCCTGCAACCAGTGGGTGATCAGGCTCGGTGACGGTCACGTCGTAGGGATCAAGCGGAGGGTGTGATAAAAATTGGCTGCCAAGCATCTCCATGAAAGGTTCGTTGTCACGCGGTGAATCCACGCGGCCATCTTCCACAAAACGCAGTATCGAGTTGGTACTGTGCAGGGCGAACCAACGCCTGCCAGCAGCCATGTACTCTCGCAGTCGCTCAGTCTGAACTGCATCGGGCACGACATCGCAGGTATAGGAGATGATGAAGTCCGCTGCACATATTGCATCGATATCGTTGTAATCATCACCGACCTTGACCTTAAGGCGGGGCTGCTCCGCAATGAGCTTAAGAAGTTCAAGGCGCGCAAAATCGATGTTGTGGTATTTGCCACCAACAATCAGGTAAACATCTAACCGGTCGCTTTTACTCATAGAAACTGCCCGCAGTGGAGTGGATTCCCACCCTGTTTTTTTATTAGAGCGGACGAAAATATCATGCACATTTGCAAAAAACAATCAGCTCTGACTGTATTTTTTGATCCTGCCCTGAGCTTGCCGCTATATCGCCCCCTCCCTACACTGAAGGCACTAAATCTGGAGCAAGCTATGACTGTGAGACTGGAAAAACGAGGAAAGATCGCTGTTATTACCCTTTCCCGGCCCGACGTGCGCAATGCCGTTGATGGGCCTACCGCCCAGGCATTGGCTGATGCTTTTAATGAATTTGAGGCTGATCAGGGCCTGGCAGTGGCCGTCCTGCATGGCGCTAACGGGGTTTTTTGTGCGGGCGCTGATCTAAAGGCGGTGGCCTCCGAGCAGGGGGCCAATCGGCTAGAAGCGGCGGGTGACGGTCCCATGGGGCCATCCCGTATGCTGTTGTCAAAACCCGTGATCGCTGCCATTGCCGGTCACGCAGTCGCTGGAGGCCTGGAACTTGCACTTTGGTGCGATCTGCGTGTGGTGGAGGAAGATGCGGTAATGGGGGTTTTCTGTCGCCGTTGGGGAGTCCCCCTGATTGATGGAGGCACGGTGCGCCTGCCGAGATTGATCGGCCACAGCCGAGCAATGGATCTCATCTTGACCGGCAGACCTGTGGACGCTGCAGAAGCGCTGTCGATCGGACTGGCCAATCGTGTTGTGGCGGCAGGAGGGGCTCTCGATGCCGCAATCGAATTAGCCCAGCAAGTAGCCGCGTTTCCCCAGACCTGTATGCGCTCTGATCGCCTAAGTGCCTATGAGCAGTGGGACCTGGAGTATGCGGCCGCAATGGCGAACGAATTTGAGCGCGGTCTGGAAGTGGTTGCGTCGCGAGAGACAGTGGAGGGTGCAACCCGATTTGCCCAGGGTGCGGGGCGACACGGTAGTTTCGAAGACGCCTAGAACGCGCGTTTGTCGCTGGCGCTGTGGGTGTCGACCCGGATTTCCCGGCGCAGCAACTCAATGAGTTCGCGGGTGTCGTCGGCGGTCAGAAATTCTCCCAGGATGACGTTCTCGGTGCGGTTGTGCAGGCTGAGTGAGGGGCTGTCGTGGGGGTGGCGCTCGGGGATGATGTTCAGGCCCGCCGTCTCCCGCTGAAACTGCCAGCACTGGCGAGGGAAGTAATGGCCTTTCTCAATGCGCACCTCGTCGTCGCTCAGGGTGATCACTTGGCGGTACTGGAGCTTCCAGTTGACGTAGTAGAGTGCACTTCCCAGGGCCAACAGCTCCAGTCCGGCAAACGGCAGAATCGGCCAGGCGCCCAGAAACGTAAAGCCGATCGCAGCACCCAGTGAGGGCACACACAGTGCCATCAGCACATACAGGTTGTTGCGCCATGTTGACGAGTAGTTGGGCCGGGCCACGATTGTGGTGGCTTGACCTTGGCGACTGCTGGTAACCAGGGAACATACCTCCTATTCAGTGGTTTCAGTCTAGTGAATAATACGTCGCTCGCATACCATCAGATATTGCACAGCAACCCTCCAGGAGATCACCTTGAAACATCTTATGCTGGTCGCCGCCAACGAGCTGAGCCTCAATGCCGACAATGTGATTGTCGATTGCCGTTTCAACCTTGCAGATAAGGGCGAGGGCGAGCGCCTCTATCATGAGGGGCATATCCCCGGCGCCGTTTATATGGACCTGGAGCGACACATGTCAGGCCCCGCAGGTGAGCATGGCGGCCGGCATCCCCTGCCTTGCGCCGCCGATTTTGTCGCGACTCTGGCCAGCTTTGGTATTGGCCCGGAGACGAATGTCGTGGCCTACGATGCCCATCGCCTGGCGTATGCAACCCGTCTGTGGTGGATGATGCGAAGCCTGGGTTACCGCCCACCGCGGCTGCTTGACGGCGGCTATCTGGCCTGGGTGCAGGCTGGCGGTGTGCCGGCGTCCGGCGCTGAGGCCGCCGTGCCACCGGTCGAGACAGCACCGAATCAACCTTCTTTTATGCGGGTATGCGACATCGAAGGCTTACGCACAGCGCAGGCGCAGGGCGCGACCCTGGTGGATTCCAGGGAGCCGCGTCGCTACGCCGGAGTAGAGGAGCCCATTGATCCGCTGGCCGGGCATATTCCCGGCGCGCTCAACCACCCATGGCAGGGAGTGACAGATGATAGCGGTGCCGTGCGCGACGAGGCTGGCCTACTCGCCCATTGGGGGGACACGCTGGAGGCCGATAGCCTGGTGGTGTACTGCGGTTCAGGGGTCACCGCCTGTGTAAATCTGTTTTCCCTCGCCCTGCTGGGGCGCGATGACGCCACGCTGTATGCGGGCAGCTGGAGTGACTGGTGCAGCTACCTGTAATGCTGCCACAAACCGGGCTAGGCCCGGGCAGCGGCCTAAGGTAAAATGCGCGCCTTTTTCGTTACCAATCGAGCGACAAGACATGCTTGAAATCAACCCCCTGAACCAGAAGCTCAAAGATATCGAGGCGCGTACTGACGTGCTTAGGGGGTATCTTTGACTTCGCCAATCGAAAGGATCGACTGGCAGAGGTAGAACTCGAACTGGCTGAGCCCAGCGTTTGGGATGATCCCGCGCGCGCTCAGGAACTGGGGCGGGAGCGCTCCTCCCTGGAAGCCATTGTCCACACGATTGAAGGCCTGGACAGTGGTCGCGGCGATGCCGCCGATCTGCTGGAGATGGCCGCCGCTGAGGACGACGAAGAAACCGTTGCCGAAGTGGAGGCAGACATTGAAGCGATGCTGAGCCAGCTGGAGAAGCTGGAATTTCGGCGCATGTTCAGCGGCGAGATGGACGCCAACAACGCCTACGTCGACATCCAGGCAGGCTCCGGCGGTACCGAGGCCCAGGACTGGGCCGAAATGCTGCTGCGTATGTACCTGCGCTGGGCCGATGACAAGGGCTTCAAGGCAGAGCTGGTGGAATGCAGTGCCGGTGAAGTCGCGGGGATTAAGAGTGCCACCATTTATATAGAAGGTGAGTACGCCTTTGGCTGGGTGCGCACTGAGATCGGCGTGCATCGTCTGGTACGCAAGTCACCCTTCGATTCCGGCAATCGTCGCCACACCTCGTTTACGGCGGTATTTGCCTCGCCGGAAATCGACGACAATATTGAGATCGAAATTGATCCCTCCGACGTGCGCACGGATACCTACCGCGCCTCCGGTGCAGGCGGTCAGCACGTCAACAAAACGGATTCGGCGGTGCGCCTGACGCATGAGCCCAGCGGCATTGTGGTGCAGTGCCAGAGCCAGCGCTCCCAGCACCAGAACCGGGACAAGGCCTGGCAAATGCTACGTGCCAAGCTGTATGAGCAGGAAGTGATGAAACGCCAGGAGGCGGCCCAGGCCAGCGAAGACAGTAAGTCGGACATTGGTTGGGGCAGCCAGATCCGCTCCTATGTGTTGGATGACTCACGGGTGAAGGACCTGCGCACCGGCGTTGAAACCAGTAATACCCAGGCGGTACTCGACGGCAGTATCGACCAGTTTATCGAAGCCTCGCTGAAAAGCGGGCTGTAAGAGTAGAGACCATGAGCGAACAGAACCAGGCTCCGGAAGCCCAGGACGAAAACAAGCTGATTGCAGAGCGTCGTGCCAAGCTCGACGCGATTCGCGAGCAGGGCATTGCCTTCCCCAATGATTTTCAGCGCACAGCCGAGGCAGCGCAGCTGCAGGGCGAGTATGGTGAGTCTTCCAAGGAAGAGCTGGAGGCGGCAGACAAACACTACTCCGTCGCCGGGCGTCTTATTCGCAACCGCGGTGCCTTCCTGTTGATTCAGGACGGTACCGACCAGATTCAGCTGTACGTTGATCGCAAGGGCCTGGACTCACACACCCTGGCATCGATCAAGTCCTGGGATCTCGGCGATATTGTGGCGGCAATCGGTCCTATCCATAAATCCGGCAAGGGTGATCTGTACGTTAATATGCGTGAGGCGCGGCTTCTGACCAAAGCCCTGCGCCCACTGCCCGACAAGTACCATGGCCTGGCTGACCAGGAGATGCGTTACCGCCAGCGCTACGTCGATCTCATCGTTAACGAAGAGTCGCGCAACGTCTTTCGCACGCGCTCCAAGATCATCGCATTTATCCGCAACTACATGATGGATCGCGGCTTCATGGAAGTTGAAACCCCCATGATGCAGGTGATTCCCGGCGGTGCGACTGCGCGTCCGTTCGTGACTCACCACAACGCGCTGGATCAGGACATGTACCTGCGCATTGCCCCGGAGTTGTACCTCAAGCGCCTGACCGTGGGTGGTTTCGAGAAGGTTTTCGAAATCAACCGCAGTTTCCGCAACGAGGGTCTGTCCACCCGGCACAACCCCGAGTTCACCATGCTTGAGTACTACTGGGCCTATGGCGCGTATGAAGATGCCATGGATCTCACCGAGGATATGCTGCGCAAGCTCACCCTCGACGTACTGGGTTCAACCACCGTCGAGTATCAGGGCAACAGCTACGATTTCTCCCAGCCGTTTACACGCCTGTCGGTGTTCGATTCGATTCTGAAGTACAACCCCGAGATTTCCGCCGAGCAACTGGCGGATGAGGCCGGTGCGCGCGAGATTGCCAAAGGCCTGGGTATTGAACTCAAGGATATCTGGGGCCTGGGTAAGGTGCAGATCGAGATCTTCGAGAAGACGGTAGAGCACCTGCTCGACCAGCCCACCTTTATTACCCGTTACCCGACCGAAGTGTCGCCGCTGTCGCGTCGCAACGATGACGATCCGTTCGTCACCGACCGCTTCGAGTTCTTTGTCGGTGGCCGCGAACTGGCTAATGGCTTCTCTGAGTTGAATGACCCGGAAGACCAGGCCGAGCGTTTTCTCGCCCAGGTGGCGGAGAAAGATGCGGGCGATGACGAGGCCATGCACTACGACGCAGATTATATTCGCGCCCTGGAATATGGCCTGCCGCCTACCGTGGGCGAAGGCATTGGTATCGATCGCCTGGTGATGTTCTTGACCGACTCGCCCTCGATCCGCGATGTGCTGCTATTCCCACATATGCGGCCTGAGTGAGGAGATTTCTCCACAAATAGTGCTCAGAGCCGATGTAATACGCTACACTCCCCCGAACTTGAATTCACCGGGGAGTGTGTGTTGTCACCCACATCCAGAGTACTGATTGTCGTCGCTGCCGCGGGCCTGCTGCAGGCCTGTGCCCAGGCGCCCGAAGCGCCGGCGCCGGTGACCCCGGTCGATCCCTCCGAAATCACGCTTAATTTGCCCGATCAACAGACCTGTGATTGCGCCGCCCCCGAACCGGTAAGCCTCGATTTTCTCGAGAAGGGCTATGTCGAGCTGGCAGAAGGGCGCCATGCTGAGGCGATGGAGTACTTCAATCGTTACCTGCGTATGGAGACCTCACGCACCGCAGGCTGGGAGGCAGAGGTCGCGATTGCCTTCGTGTATGCATTGCGTGAAAGCCCCCTGTACGACGCTGATGCTGCGCGCAAATCCTATCGTGACCTGCGCAAGGAAGATTGGCAGGCCATGGAATTACACCCGCAAACCCAGCTGGCCCGACAGGCCCTGGAAGGTTTTCTCAAGGCCGAACAGGAGCGCCGTGAGCTGACCGCCCAGAACAAACAGTTGCAGGAAGATCTGGTGAAGCGCGAAGAGGCGCTCAAGCGGTTGCGAGAGCTAACTCTGGGTCGGACGGGATCAACACAGTAAAGGTTGACCCTTTTCCAGGCTCGCTTTCCACGCGAATCTCACCACCCATCAGTTCACAGAAATCTCGGCAGATAGAGAGTCCCAGGCCGGTGCCACCGAACTGGGCCGTCGTGGAAGAATCCGCCTGAATAAACGCCTCGAATACGCGGCTCTGCTGAGCGGCGTCCATCCCGATGCCGGTATCGGTAACCGCAATTTCCACCCAGCCCGGGCGATCGCGCGGCACCCTGGCACTGACGCTGATACGGCCGTTCTCGGTGAACTTGCAGGCATTACCCAGCAGGTTGGTAAAAATCTGCCGGAACTTGTTGGCGTCGTTGTATAGCGTGGGCAGGCCACTGAAATCGGGTTTATCTAGCGTATTATTCTGGCTGCGCAGCTGGGGCCTGATTGCATCGCAGGCCTGATCGAGAAGCTCACCGGGCTCAAACGTCTGGCGATGCAGTGACATCTTGCCGGTCTCAATTTTGGACAGGTCGAGAATATCGTTGATCAGGGTCAGCAGCTGGCGCCCGGAGCGGATGATTTTCTCCAGATCCTGTTGGAACTGGGCGCGATTCACCTCGGCCTCGTCCGAAAGCTCGTCGTGGAGCATTTCCGAGTAGCCGATAATCGCATTGAGCGGCGTGCGCAGTTCGTGCGAGACATTGGCAAGGAAAATACTCTTGGCCGCATTGGCCTCGTCAGCCGCATCGCGCGCCTTGCTCACGTCGTACATGGCATTGCGCAACTTCTCCGACATGTCGTTAAAGGCCTTGGCCAGATCGCCCAGCTCACCGGAATCGACAATTTCTTCAATACGATAGGAGAGGTCGCCTGCGCCGATGCGCTCGGTGCCGCGCTTGAGTCGTTTCAGGGAGCGGTTGGTGTAGCGCACCAGGAAGAAACCGAGTGTGGCCGTGAGGAAGATCGAGGCAATAAAGCCTATCACTGTGATGCGGTCAGTCAGGGCAATAGTGCGGTCGATAATCGCCGCGCGCTGTTCGGCAATAAAGGTCTGGCGGGCCTCCAGTTCCTTCAGACGCTCGCTGGCTTCGAGATAGGGAAGGGGATCGTCGACATCGGCGCTGAAATCAGGATCGTTGTAATTGCGATAAAACGCTCGCCACTCGTCCAGCAGTGAGCTGCTGGATTCTTCCAGGCGTTCATAGTTAATGCGCGTGACATCATGACTCAGCCGGCCGAGCTTGCCGATGCGATCTTCAATTTCGTCTACCTGTGCCACCGCCTGTTCGATTTCCGTATCGTCGAACTGGTCGCTGGTGTTCTCGCGAATAGTGGAGAGCACCTGAATGCGCTGGCGCTGGTCGTTGAGCATCTGCTCAATTTCCGTCGACAGGCGCGCCGCCGCCACCGAACTGCGGTAGGCGCTCATACTTTCGTTCCGGGCGTAGGAGCCCCAGAAGTGGGTGCCGACGTTCACGGCGAACAGCACCAGAATCGTGACCAGGGAGAGGGTGAGTCGTCTGCGCAGGCTCATCGTGTCAGTTGCCGGTCTCGCTCAGCGATTCAATTTTTGCCAGCAGGCCCGGAAAATCGACGGGTTTGGTGGCGTAGTCGTCGCAACCGGCATCCATGGCCTGTTGCCGGTCGGCCTCGCTGGCGTGAGCGGTCAGGGCAATAATCGGGATGTGCTTGATCGAATCATCCTCACGCGCGGTCCGGCAGGCGGTCCAGCCATCCATGATCGGCAGGTTCATATCCATGAGTACTACCCGTGGCTGTGCCGAGCGCATCAGCTCCAGCGCCTGCTGGCCGTCGCCCGCCGGGATGACTTCAACGCCGGCGCGATTCAGCCTGCGAATGAGCATGTCGCGATTGAGTTCGTGGTCCTCGACCAGCAGCACCGGGGCGAGCTTACTCATGGCGCCTCCTCAAGAATCTGGCGAACCCGAACCAACTCATCTATTCCTTTCACCTTCAGTTCCTGGCTGGTGCCGACCCGGTAGTCCCGCGTCAGCGCCTGCAGCGTGCTCTCTGAAATCAGTATTTCTCCGCCGGCCGTGACATCCTCGATGCGCGAGGTGACGTTCATCGGGTGACCCACAAAGCCATACTTGCTGCGTCGCTCGGAGCCAATGTTGCCGGCAATAACGTCGCCGGTATTGAGCGCAACCCCGGTGCTGATCTCCGGAAGTCCGTCTTCCCGGTTGAGGCGGTTGATCTCTTCCATGGCCGCCTGCATTTCCAGCGCGCACTGTACCGCGCGGTCGGCGTCGTCGTCGCGCCGTTGGGGCGCGCCGAATACCGCCAGAATAGCGTCGCCGATAAATTCATCGATAGTGCCGTTGTGGGCCATGATGATATCGGTCATGGCGGCCAGGTAACGGTTGATCAGGGTGACCACCTGGGCGGGCTCCAACTGCTCGCTGATGGTGGTGAAGCTGCGGATGTCCGACATCATGATGGTGACCCTGCGTAGGTCGCCGCCCAGCTCGAGGCCCTCCGGGCGCTCGAGAATGTCGGTGACAATTTCGTCGGACAGGTAGCGGCCAAAGGTAGCGCGAATAAATTTTTCGTTGCGCTCCAATTGCTGGCGATAAAGCTCTTCGCGATCGTGCCAACGTTTGCGCTCGATACCGGCCTTGATGCGTGCCTGCAATAAAATCGGATTGAAAGGCTTGAACAGGTAGTCGTCGGCACCGGCCTCGATGCACTCGATAATGCCCTCCATGTCCTGTCGTCCTGAGATCACAATCACGGGGGTGGCGCGCCACTCCGGATGTTCCTTGATCCGGCGCAACACCTCACGGCCATCCAGGTCAGGCATCATCAGATCCAGTAGCACTACATCCACATCGGCCTGGTCGAGGGTTTGCAGAGCCTCTTCGCCGCCGGCAGCCGTTACCACGATATGACCGGAGCGCGACAGATAGCGAGCTACAAGCTCGCGATTTTCCTGCAGGTCATCAACGGCGAGTATGAAGCCAGGGTCGCTGGCAATCATGCGCTGCTCAGCTGCCGGGGCCTGCTCCACCGGCTCATCATTGTGGGCGGTGTGTACCGCGCTCAGCAATCGTGACAGGGCCGCGTCGAGCTCGGTGTATTGCGAGCCGAGATCTTCGCGCAGCAATTCGGCATAGCCACGAATCGCTGCTAGTACATTCATCAGGTCATGGCGATTGATGTCGGCGGCGGCAAGTTGCTCATTGAGGCGATCGGCGCCGTCGAACAGACGGGAAAAATCGTCCAGGGCCTCCTCGCTAAGGGCACTGTGTAAGCGTTTGTAATGCTCGCGCAAATCGGCCATTGCGCGCAGCAGGTGGTCGCTCCACTGAGTACTTGTCTGGCTTGAGCCCTGGCTCACAGGCGTTCCTTATGGTTAAGGGTGTCCAGTATAAATTGTGAATCGGATTGAGGAAACGGAGTTTTTGTTCGTCTCAGCGTTAAGGTCAGGGTGTTTTTTTGGCCGAAAAGTGCGCTTTTAATAGAAACATAGGTTACTATTGTCTGCATAGCTTTTAGGGACAAGCTAAGCAAGGAACCGGTTACGCAATGTTGCAGCAAGTTGAAATCTTTGAGGGGCTCTCAGCAGAAGAATTGGAGGCGCTCGCTGCGAGCAGCACCAGTCGATCCTTCCCCAAGAATACCGTCGTGATCCACGAGAACGATCCTGCCGACTCGCTGTTCGTCATCGAGACTGGCAAGGTCAAGGTTTACTGCTCGGACAAGAACGGCAAAGAATTCATTATGAACACCCAGGGCGCCGGCGATTATTTCGGCGAGCTGGCTCTGCTCGATGACTCCACCCGCTCTGCTTCAGTGCGCACGGTCGAGAAGTCCTCTTTCTGCATCATCTACAAGGAAGACTTCAACCGTGTCCTCGACGAGCATCCCAACATTGGCCGCCAGCTGGTTAAGAATCTCGCCGCGCGCGTCCGCAAACTGACCGCCGATGTTAAGAGCCTCGCCCTGCAGGATGTCTACGGCCGTGTTGCCAACGTGCTGATGGATCTCTCGGAAGAGCGCGGTGACGGCACGCTCTACATCCCCGAGAAGCTCACGCAGCAGGATATCGCCGACCGCGTCGGTGCCTCCCGCGAGATGGTTGCCCGCATTCTCAAGGATCTCACCATCGGTGAGTACATCCGCTTTGAGGGTCGCCATATCATTATAAATACCCGGTTGCCGGCTAAGTACTGAGTTAGCCGTAGCCGATAAAAGCCCCGGTCTGTTAAGCAGGTCGGGGCTTTTTTGTTGTGCTCTAGAATGGCCGATGCATGCGTCTGTTCAGGCCTTCTGAAACCACTACAAGCACATCCGTGTGGTCGTTTCGGCGTCCCGGAACGCCGGCCGCGCCATCCCTGCCTCCCGACGATTTCGGAAGGACCCTCCTGCTTCTGCCCCCTCCTACCGTCCTAAACCCTGATAAATCATGAGCTGTTCTAGGGGGGTAGGTATACGAGTTCTCACTCCCGGAGGGTTGAGAAAACGACAAACGAATCAAGAGTCCTTTTCAGAAACCGAGTCGACAGTGACCTCAAGGCTCCCCGACGCCAACCGGGTCGTCAGCGAAGTGCCTTTTGCAACCGAGGATGCGTCTGTGACGACCTTGCCGTCGGCGTCAGTGACAATGGCGTATCCGCGGGCCAGGGTGGCCAGTGGGCTGAGTGAGTCGAGCATTTGCGCCAGGTGGGCGAGGCGATTGCGGGCGTCGGCCAGTTTGGTTTGCATGGCGCCTTCCAGGCGCTGTTGGCTGACGGTCAGGTCTTTCTGCATTTGCTGGATGCGGGGTAGTGGTGAATTCGCGTGCAGCCGCGATTCCAGCAGTGCCAACTCGTTCTTTTTGCGGGCCAGCAGGTTTTTCTGGGCGAGGATGAGGCGTTGTTCCAGGTCGTCCAGACGCTGCGATTGCTCGCGCAGTTGGGCGCCAGGGTGCTTCAGGCGGGCGCGCAGGTGATCTAGTCGAGTCTGGGCGTCGGCCAGTTTGCGGCGCATCAGGCGTACCAGGTCCGCTTCCAGCTTTTTCAGGCGCGCCATTTGCTCGCGCTGATCCGGGCTCAGCATCTCGGCGGCGGCCGAGGGGGTGGGGGCGCGCTGGTCGGCCACCATGTCGGCGATGGAAAAATCCACCTCGTGGCCCACCGCGGAGACAATCGGCAGTTTGCTGGCGGCAATTGCCCGGGCCACGATCTCCTCATTAAAGGCCCAGAGGTCCTCCAGCGAACCGCCGCCGCGGCCGACGATGAGCGCGTCGAGCTGGACGTCGCCCGCTTCGTGGAGGCGATTGGCGCGCTCAATGGCAGCGACAATTTCCGGAGCGGCGCTTTCGCCCTGTACGGCCACCGGCAGAATGCTGACCTCAATCGCGGGGCAGCGGCGTTCCAGAACCGTGAGAATGTCGTGGATGGCGGCACCAGTGGGGGACGTGATGACGCCCAGATGAGACACGCTTTCCGGCAGCTGCTGCTTGCGATCGGCGTCGAACAGGCCCTCTGCCAGGAGTTTGGCTTTAAGCTTTTCGAAGGCCGCCTGCAGTGCACCGGCACCGGCCAGCTCCATGTGTTCGGCAATCAGCTGGAATTCCCCGCGCCCCTCGTAGAGCGAAACCCGGCAGCGCAGGCGGATATGGTCGCCATTTTCCGGGCGGAAGCGCAGGCGCTGGTTGCGGCCACGGAACATGGCGCAGCGTACCTGGGCATTGCCGTCTTTTAGCGAGAAGTACCAGTGGCCGGAGGAGGGGGCCGCGAAGTTGCTGATCTCGCCCTCGACCCAGACAAAGTCAAAATGGCTCTCCAGCAGTGAACGGGCCTGGCGATTGAGCTGGCTGACCGTCAGCGTGACCGGTTCCGGGGCGTTGTTAAAAGGGTTCGACAAGTTGTACTTCTATTTACGGGAGGGACACCAAAGTTTTATAATTGCACGTTTACCTCAACCCCGCCAGCCGGAGACCCTCCTATGTTGCGAATTGCCCAGGAAGCCCTCACTTTCGACGATGTACTGCTGCTGCCCGGGTACTCGGAGGTCGTCGCAACCGATGTCTCACTGAAGTCCCGCCTCACCCGCGAAATTGAGCTCAATATCCCGCTGATTTCCGCCGCCATGGATACCGTTACCGAGCACCGCCTGGCCATTGCCATGGCCCAGGAAGGCGGTATCGGCATTATCCACAAGAGCATGACCATTGAGGAGCAGGCTGAACAGGTCCGCCGGGTCAAGAAGTTCGAAAGCGGTGTTGTTAAGGATCCCATTACGATTCAACAGTCAGCCACGATTTCAGAGCTGCTACAGCTGACCAATTCACACGGTATTTCCGGGGTGCCGGTACTCAATGGCGAAGATCTGGTCGGTATTGTGACCCGCCGCGATCTGCGCTTTGAATCAGATCACACCAAGCTGGTCTCCGATATCATGACGCCCCGCGAGAAGCTGGTTACCGTCAAAGAAGGGGCGAGTTCTGCCGAAGTACAGGGCCTGCTGCACCAGCACCGGATCGAGAAGATCCTGGTGGTGAACGACAATTTTGACCTGTGCGGCATGATTACCGTGAAGGACTTCGACAAGGCCGAGAGCTTTCCGAACGCCTGTAAGGATTCCTACGGTCAGCTCCGCGTGGGCGCCTCGGTCGGCACCAGTCCCGATACTGATGACCGGGTCGCAGCGCTGATCGGTGCGGGCGTGGACGTGCTCGTGGTGGATACCGCCCACGGGCACTCCAAGAATGTGATTGAACGCGTGCGCATGATCAAGGATGCCTATCCCTCGATTCAGGTGATCGGCGGCAACATTGCCACGGGTACCGCGGCAATAGCGCTCGCGGATGCCGGCGCAGATGCGGTCAAGGTGGGTATCGGCCCCGGTTCTATTTGTACAACTCGAATTGTCACCGGTATCGGTGTACCGCAGATCTCCGCTATCGCCAATGTGGCCGAAGCCCTCGCAGATCGCGATGTACCGCTAATTGCCGACGGTGGCATCCGCTTCTCGGGTGACATCGCCAAGGCCTATGTCGCCGGTGCGCACTCGGTGATGATGGGTAGCATGTTCGCCGGTACCGAAGAGGCGCCGGGCGAAGTCGAGCTCTATCAGGGGCGTACCTATAAGGCATATCGCGGTATGGGGTCACTCGGCGCCATGTCCCAGACCCAGGGGTCCTCGGACCGCTACTTCCAGGATTCCAGCAAGGGCGCTGAGAAGCTGGTGCCCGAGGGCATTGAAGGTCGGGTACCTTACAAGGGTCCGGTGACAGCCATTATTCACCAGCTGATGGGTGGCGTGCGTGCTGCCATGGGCTACACCGGCAGTGTCGATATGGAAACCATGCGTTCCCGCCCCGAGTTTGCCCGGGTCACTGCAGCGGGCATGTCAGAGAGCCATGTCCACGATGTGTCGATTACCAAAGAAGCACCGAATTATCCGGTGCGCTAAATCACGGGGCCTGCGGGCCCCATTTTGTTTGTGGCCTATCACGCCTGATGTCGTGGCCAGAATGAATAAACAGGAAGCAGCATGAGCGCAGATATTCACGCCCAGAAAATTCTTATCCTCGATTTCGGTTCCCAGTACACCCAGCTGATCGCACGCCGCGTGCGTGAAGTCGGTGTGTATAGCGAGATACGCGCCTGGGACATGAGCGACGAGGACATTCGCGAGTACAACCCCCAGGGCATTATTTTGTCGGGCGGTCCGGAATCCGTGGCGGCCGAGGCATCACCACGGGCACCGGCGCTGGTGTTTGAACTCGGGGTGCCGGTACTCGGTATTTGCTACGGCATGCAAACCATGGCCGAGCAGTTCGGCGGCAGGGTTCAGGGCTCGGATGTATCCGAGTTTGGTTACGCCCAGATTCGCCACGTCGGTAATGGCGGCCTGTTGCACGATATTCGCGACCACATTGATGATCAGGGTCGCGCCCTGATGGATGTGTGGATGAGCCACGGCGACAAGGTGGTTGAGCTGCCAGCCGATTTCGAGCTCACCGCAGAAACCGACAGCTGCCCGATTGCCGGCATGGCCCATAAAGAGAAACCTTTCTTCGGTATCCAGTTCCACCCGGAAGTCACGCATACCCACCAGGGCAAGCGCATCTTTGAGCACTTCGTGCTGGAGCTATGCGGCTGTGAGGTGCTGTGGACGCCGGCCAACATTGTCGAGGATGCCATTGCGCGGGTGCGCGAAACCGTGGGCACCGACAAAGTGCTGCTGGGCTTGTCCGGCGGTGTCGACTCCTCAGTGGTAGCGGCGCTGCTGCACCGGGCTATTGGCGAGCAGTTGACCTGCGTATTTGTGGACAACGGCCTGCTGCGCCTTAACGAGGGAGACGCAGTAATGGAAATGTTCGCCAATAATATGGGGGTGAAGGTCATCCGCGCTGACGCTGAAGATTTGTTCCTCGGCAAGCTGGCGGGCGAGGCGGACCCGGAAGCCAAGCGCAAGATCATCGGCAATACCTTTATCGATGTGTTCGATGCTGAAGCTGCCAAGCTGCAGGATGTGAAGTGGCTGGCACAGGGCACGATTTACCCCGACGTAATTGAGTCCGCAGGCGCCAAGACCGGCAAGGCCCATGTGATCAAATCGCACCACAACGTAGGTGGCCTGCCCGAGGACATGAGCTTCGAGTTGGTAGAGCCGTTGCGCGAATTGTTCAAGGACGAGGTTCGTCAGATCGGTCTTGAGCTGGGCCTGCCCTATGACATGGTGTACCGCCACCCGTTCCCGGGCCCCGGTCTGGGTGTCCGCATACTCGGTGAGGTCAAGAAGGAGTACGCTGACTTGCTGCGTCTGGCGGACGATATCTTCATCAGCGAACTGCACAAATCCGGTTGGTACGAGAAAACCAGCCAGGCATTTGCGGTATTTCTCCCCGTAAAATCGGTGGGTGTGGTCGGCGATGCGCGCCGCTACGAATACGTCATCGCACTGCGTGCCGTTGAAACCGTGGACTTCATGACGGCGCGTTGGGCACACCTGCCCTACGATCTGCTCGAGCACGTGTCGAACCGGATCATCAACGAGATCTCCGGTGTTTCACGGGTGACCTACGACGTCAGCTCCAAGCCGCCTGCGACGATTGAGTGGGAGTAATTATGCGTACGCTAAAAATCAGCACCTATTTAGCAGCAGATTTAGAGACGGTTAAGAGTTATTTAATGACGCCAGCGCTACTCAATTATGTGGTGGCTGGTTTAATGAAATTCCATCCTATCGAACCAAATTTCTTTCCGTCAAAATGGGTTGAGGGGAAGTTCTCTGTAAAAATGTTCGCATTTCATTTTTTACCCATCGGAAAACAAATTGTAGGTATAGAATTTCCACAAAAATCCGATCATTGGGTTCTCAGAGATAATGGAAGTGGTTCTATAGCAAAAACTTGGGATCATCTAATTTTTTTAGAATCGGAGGGAGGCGGAACTCGATATACAGATGAGGTTTCTATCGATGCTGGTCTTTTCACATTACCAATCTATATCTACGCATTCATTTTTTACTCCTATAGACAAATGCGATGGCGGAAACTAGTAAATCTCAATTTTAGGCCTCTGAATGATCAACTAATCGAGTAGATGTTGCGGGGAAATGGTAGAAAACTGAAAGAGAGTAGCCAATCCTTTCAGTTAAGTTCCTATAGCGTAACTTTTTTAGAAAGAAATATTTGGAGTAGGGCATTAGCACTTGTAAAGTTTACAAGTCTAAAAGTGCTAAAATACTGATTACATTAGGAATTTGAGGGAGTTACAAAAGCAGAAATGAAGAACGAAACTTGTAAACTACTTGTAAACTCAGTTTTGCCCCTCGCAAACCCTTGCTACATAAGGCTTTGTAAAAGTGTAACTATTGAGTGGGAGTGAGTGGGCGAATCTGCTGCGGGTGAATGCCTGGCGCTGGAAGGCGCCGAGCTAACCCTGTACCGCCAGCCGTGGCCCGAGGTGGACACCGCTGGCCTGCTGGCGGAGCTGGTCGAGGCTACCCCCTGGCGGCAGGAAACCATCACCCTGTTCGGTAAGACCCATTTACAGCCGCGCTTGCTGTCCTGGTGCGGCGATGCCAATGCCAGCTACCGTTATTCCGGCAAAACCTATCAGCCGGAACCCTGGACACCGTTGCTCGATGATTTGCGCGGCCGCCTTGAGCGGTTGACGGGAGCATCGTTTAACAGCGTGTTACTCAACTACTACCGCGATCATCGCGACTCCATGGGGCTGCACGCCGACGATGAGCCGGAGCTCGGTCCACAGCCAACGATTGCATCCTTGAGCCTGGGAGAAGAGCGCAAGCTGATCTTCAGGCCGCGCGCCAAGGGCGAGGCCGGCAAGCTGGATATTCCGCTACCTGACGGCAGTGTGCTGGTGATGGCTGGTCAGACCCAGACCAACTGGAAACACGGTATTCGCAAGCTCAATCGGCCCTGCGGCCCACGGCTTAACCTGACGTTTCGCCAGATTATCTGAGCGCAGCTTCGACGTTGGCGTGCCGCGTCGCTGGGCAGGTCTATAGTGAATGTGTTCGCATATTGAGGATATGACGATGGCAGACTATATCCCCCCGCGCTGTACTGGGTGCGTAAACAGGTTGAGCTTTACGAGAGCAGTGGTGGCAAGGAGGGCTATCTCCTGGAAGGCACAGACATGCCCTGCGTTTTGTTTACGCACATCGGCGTGAAGTCCGGTGCGTTGCGCAAGCGCCTGTGATGCGGGTTGAAGTGGATGACGCCTATGTGTTGATCGGGTCGATGGGTGGCCAGCCCCAGAATCCCGCCTGGGTTGCGAAACTTCGCGCCAGTCCCGATATCACCCTGCGCGATCGTGAGAAGGTGTTTAAGATGACGGTGCGCGAAGTGGATGACCGCGCCGAGCGAGAAAAGCTCTGGGCAGCTGCCGTGGCTGCATACCCCGATTACGATGCGTATCAGGCCAAGACCGATCGTGTGATTCCCGTCTTTGTTGCAGAGCAACGCTGAGCCTAATATTGTTGCGACACTTATCAGGAACTTTTCACGGAGGAAAATCTCTGCATGTCGCAACTCCCCTCACTTGAATCGCTGGCCTGGCGAACGCGGCCGGGTATTCTCGGCGCTCATTCGGCAAGTCCCGAAAGCATCCATGCGTTGCTCGGCTACTATCTGCGCGATCGCAACTCGCCCAGCCCTTACCCGGGTAGAGATGGCTTGCTCGACGGCAGTCTGTTTGACTGGGGGGTGGCTCCGCCACTTGAAAAAGTTATCCGCGGTCCGGAGGAGCTGTCGCTGCTGTTAGGAATGCCCGAAGTGTACCGGCAGGCAGTGCATGTGGTGGAGCCCTGGAAGAATGTTGGCATTAATCTGCAGGGCGAGGAGGTGCGCGCCTCCAAGAACGTCGCTTATATTCTCCAGCAGGTTGCGGATCTCGATACCGTGCTTTACCCGATGTGGGACAGCGGTGTGTTCGACGCCAGGCGTCTCGCCCATGCCACCAGCGCTGGGATTGCCACTGTGGTGCAGGGCGGCAACCCCTCTGCCTACGATCCCGCAAGCTTTGCGGGAAGCGCCGCAAGCCTGGAGCAGATGCTTAGTTTCACCGACGAGCTGTTGCTGCGTCGATCAACCGACAGTGGGCCGAGTATTTTCATTTGCCTGGGGCATCAGTTGGCCGCGGTGTCGCAGATACGCCTGCTGCGCCGTGCGGTGAACGAGATCGAGGCACTGGCTTATCTTTCGCTGGATGACGAGGGTAGGGCGCTCGAGAGCCTGCGGCGTGTTGCCTGCAAAATCCGCGAGATGGGTGCCAGCCTGCAGGTGATTAAAAATGGCGAGTGCATTGCAGACGGTTGGGAGCATCCCATGTTCGCCGTCGCCCGCAACGAGGATGTAGAGGTTGGCACGCGGCAGTTACTGCCCTATCGCGATCGCGCCCACAGCCATATTCCGCTGGAACTCAACGATACCCATGCCCTGGTGGCCGATGATCTCGACGGGGTTATCGATACACTGATGAGCCATGAGCGCACGCTGGAAATCGAGATGTTCCACAGTGATGAGGTGAATCTGGAGGCGGCGCTGTTTGCCAACTGGGCCTTCAAGTTACTGCACGATTCACTGGTGCCACTGCGCTATCAGGTCGCAGTAAGTCCTCTGGCCTGGTTGTTGAGCCTGCCTTATGCGGTGGAGATACTCTCTCAGACCCAGGTGGATGAGGAACACTGGACTGAAGTCTCCACAACCTGCATTTACTATAAAGACTGGGAGACGCATACGCTGCGACGCTCCTTTACCTGCCAATTCCACCCCGAACTGATGGCTGATATTCGCGACATTGGCAAGCGTGAGGGGCCGCGTTATGCGGAATTGAAAGACAACGATGGTGCGCGCTTGCTGGTGCGTCTGCTTTACCACGGGATGCAGGAATAACGCCCGCAGGTGGTGTTTCTGCTGTGCCCACTTGGTACCATGCGCCCCCTGGAGGCCAGCGACCTGCGGCCGCGATCTGACTGAGTAGCCATGACATTAATAGCAGAACATGAGCAGTGGATGCGCCGGGCCCTGGCCCTGGCGGACCGCGCTGAGAATGAAGGTGAAGTGCCTATCGGCGCCGTGTTGGTGCGCGACGGCCAGCTGTTGGGTGAGGGCTGGAATTCGGTTATTGCTTACTCCGACCCCACTGCCCACGCAGAGGTGGTGGCCATGCGCGATGCCGCCAAATTGGTGGGTAACTACCGGCTGCCGGGCACAACCCTTTACGTCACGCTTGAGCCCTGCACCATGTGCGTAGGTGCCATGATTCACGCCCGGGTCGAGCAACTGGTGTTTGCCGCCCGAGAACCCCGGGCCGGTGCCGTGTGCAGTACCAGTAACCTGTTGGATGATCCTCGATACAATCACGCTGTGAAGTGGCAGGAAGGTGTGCTGGCCGAGGAGAGCTCCTCGCGCCTAAAGGCCTTTTTCAAGGCGCGTCGGGCTTAGGCTCCGCCGCCGCCCTCGGGGTAGTCCCCCAGCTCTATCTCGGGCGCGTCGTCGAGCTCTTCGGGCAGTTTACGCCCGCGCCAATACCACACCGACCACAGCGACAACGCGTAAATCAGCAGTAGCGGGCCGGCCAGCGCCGGGCGTTCGCTGGCCGCAAATTCGGCGATCTCGGCCATATCGAATTCAGCGATGACGGCCCAGCTGTGGCGACCAATGCTCAGCGGTGCAAAGCCCGACATCACCGGTATGCCGCGGTAGTCATCAATCACCATGCGACCCTGCTCGCCCGCCAGTGCGCGGGCGACCGAAGGTGAGTCCACCGTTTGCAACAGCACAGTGCTTTCCTCACTGAAGCGTGAGTTGCTGCGCATCAGCAGGTCCTCGCCCACCACGTAGGTCTCGCCGCTGTCGCCCATGCCATCGGTGGAATTCATGATGCTGAGAATGTGGTCGGTGGGCAGCTGCAGTGCCATGACACCCAGAAATTCCTCGTCGGGAGAGACGATGGCCGTCGCAATGAAAATAGCCGGTGCGTCGGCGCTGGGTCCGTAGCGGCGCATATCACTGACTGCGATGACCTGGCTGGCGGCACCATTGCGCGCAATGGTGAAAACTTCGCCCAGCCCGGTATCGGCCCAGGGGCCATCCACCAGATTGGTGGCGAAATCGTCTTCTTTCTCGACGGTGTAGTAAATGTCGCCCTCGGGGCCGATCAGGAAGAAATCATAATAGCCGCGGTGAGTCACGAACTGACGCGCGACCGGGTGCGTGCGAGCGTGCAAATCGCTGTAGGCGCTGCCGTCGCCAGGGTCGTCGAGGTTGAGTAGAAACCCGGCGGGGTGGGGGTTGTCATAGATATAGAGTGCGCGCAGACGCTGGTCAAAACCTTCGCCCTCGTCGTCCCACAGCGTGTTCAGCTGTATCTGGCTATTGACGATGCCCTCGTTGCGGCTCCAGAAGCGCAGCTCGGCCTGGGCCGTGGCGAAATATTCCTGCAGTGTGCCACGGCGCAACTCGGCGAGTAGCTGTGCACGGTCGCCGATATAGCCCTGGTAATAACGCAGGTTCCACTGACTGTATCCAAATATCAGGACCGCAATCATGACCGCCAGTGCCGCTGCCCAACCCAGCCAGAACTTCATGCTTTGGCCTCCTTGTCGACTTCGCCAACGCCGAACAGGAGCAGCCGGTCGCGAACGAGCGCGTCGACAGCCTGCCAGGTAAATGAAAACTGCTCGAACTCGTCCTGGCTGACGCGTTCCCGTTCCAGGTCGCCCACCACTTGTTCGAGAATATCCATCAAGCGGTGCTTATGCCCCAGCATGGACTGAATGTTCTGGTCGTGGCGAACGGTGGCCGCAAGACTCATCAGCTCCTTATTGAAATCATGCATGCGCATACGTCGCGACCGAACCCAGTGGGTACGCAGAGCCAGTAATGCGGAGCAGATAATTGCCACCATATACAGAATGGCCGATACCAGGCGCGCGTTCTGCTGCATGATGCCGGGCTTCTCCCGGTCGTACCACGCCTGTGCACCGGGGTGGGTGCTGATCACACTATTGGCGTCATCGGCAATGGGTGCGATAAACCCTGCCAGCAGGCTGTGGTCGAGAATTTCCGAGCGGTTCTGGAAAATTGCCTGGGTAAGCCGGTACACCAGGTGCTCATCCATATCGGTGCGAGTCACCAGCAGCCGGTTGACCACGGCCGTATCCAGGTGTTGCTCGGGCAGGGCGGGGCTGCCGCGGTATGAGCCTCGCGGAATAATGCCCGGCGATATGGCCGGTTGCTTGAGCCCCAGTGCCTCTGACTGGCCGATCTCAATCAGCCGTAATTGTTTGTCCCTGACCAACTCACGAATGGCCTCGTTGCCTGGCGCCCGCACGCGGAACACGGCGTCTATCTGCCCCTGCTCCATGGCAAAGTTGGCCGCGGCCTCGGCCATGGGCAGTGCCTCGGGAATCTCGTTGGCGATGCCGTAGTGTCTGGCCAGGAACTGGAATGAGCTGAATTGACCGCTGCTGGTAGGCGGCACGGCGATGCGCTGGTTAGCCAGGTCACTGAAAGCGGTAATGCCACTCCCTTCACTGGCAATCAGATGATAGGCGTCCTGGTACAGCGAGGTGACGGCGGCAATTTCATCGGAGACCCGGGAGTCGGCCTGGATAGTGGCGAAGGCGACTCTATTGTCGTTCAGGAATTGTACGTTCTGGGTGCTGCCGCCACTCTCGAACACGATGAGCGTAAACCCGAGGTCCTTTTCGTTGAGCACCGTGGCAATGGCCTGGGTCAGTGCCAGTGATTCGCTGCCGGCGGTGCCGCCGGCAATCGCCAGGCGCTGGTCGCGGGCGGTGCCCAGCCAGATCACCAGTGCGGCGAGTGTCATCAGCCAGACAGCGGCGATGAGAATCACTCTGAGGCGGGGCGATAGCAGTTTCAAGACGGGGGTCTCTGGTGTTGAAGGCGAAGATTATAAGCACCATTGAAGGTGTATTGGAATGACTCTGGCGGTCTTCTACAGCGCTTGCAGCTGCACTGACCTGACTTGCTCAGGCACCAGCGGCGCTACATCAATCGGCGGCAGTGGTTGCTGTGCCGCGATGTCCTGCCAGGCCAGAATGCCCTGGTAGTGGCGGATATTTTGCACGTAGGTGGCGGCTTCCTGGCCCCTGGCGTAGCCGTAACGCAGGGTTTCGAAATAGCGGCTCTTCTCCAGCAGCGGGATGTATTGCAACACGTCTTCCCACAGGTGCGGGTCGCCACCCATGCGCTCGGTAAGCACCCGCGCATCTGACAGGTGACCACGGCCAATGTTGTAGGCCGCCAGGGCCATGTAGGTGCGATCGGGTTCGTAGATATCGTCCGGCAGCCGGCGCTTCAGGGTTTTGAAGTAGCGCGCGCCGCCGCGCAGGCTTTGCAGGGCATCGGTACGGTTGGTCACGCCCATTTCGCGCGCTGTGGGCAGGGTCAGCATCATCATGCCGCGCACGCCGGTGGGTGATTCGGCCTTCGGGTCCCAGTGTGATTCCTGATAGGCAATGGCCGCCAGCAGGTGCCAGTCCAGCTGGAATTCCCGGGCCACTTTTTCGATCATGGGTCGGTATTCTGGCAGCGTGCGCTCCATGCTGAGCGTAAAGGTGTGCGAGCCAATGCGGGGGATAATTCGGGTGTTGCCAAAGTGCTCCTTGCGCAGCTGTTCCAGGGTGCCGTCGGCCTGCAATTGTTCCAGGAAAACATCCATCTCAGCCTTGAGGCGCGTGTTGTCGCTGATCGGCGGCAGATACCACACCATGTCCTGGGCGGAGCCCAGATCGAACGCCACTTTTAAGCGCGGATAAAGGCGCTGCTGCACTTCAAATTCGTTGGAGTCCACCAGCGCCACGTCAGCGCGCTGCTCGTTGATCTCCTCCAGGAGTTCCATGGAGTCCGCTTCGGCCAGCTCCCGCCACTCCAACTCCGGGTAACCGCCATCGCGCAGGGCCTCCATAGCCCGCGCATGGCTGGAACCTGCCAGTACAACAATGTCCATGTCGAGCATGCCTTTGACATCGCGGGGCCGAAAACTGCCCGCCCGGTAAACGACCTGCGGTTGAATTTCGTAGTAGGGCACGCTGTGTGGATAGCGGTCTTCCCGCTCGCCTGTCAGAGACAGACCCGCGGCGGCGAAGTGGGCTTCATTGCGATCCAGGGTGGTAAAGATATCCGCCAGGGAAAAGGCGGGCTGCATATGGAGTTCGACACCGAGGTGCTCGGCGAAGCGGCTGGCGAGGGCGTGCTCAAAGCCGGCCGGCTCACTCTTGTCGATAAACCAGGTGGTAGGGCTGTTGCGGCTGATAACGTGGAGCTCGCCGCTGTCCTGGATCTGGCTCAGGGCATCCGGTCGGGCACAGCCGACGAGGAGCATCGTGCAGGACAGGTTGAGAATAAACAGTAGGCGAAACATGGTTTTATTCTAGCGCGTTGGCGGTGCGCTCCACAGGCACTATTACCGTGGCACCGGGGGCTGAAATCAGTTACGGACGGCGGTCAGTTGCTGTACAATGCCGCCTCGAAAAATCACCCCTTTCAGGACACTAGAATGCTGACCCTGCGCGGTGCACCGGCCCTCTCTGCTTTCCGTCTGGACAAGCTGGCACAGAAACTTTCTGCAATTCACCCTGAGATCAAACTCCTGCACACGGAGTTCGTTCATTTCGCCGACCTGGCAGCGCCGCTGGCAGCGGACCGCGAGCAGGTGCTGGCCCGGCTCCTCGAGTACGGCCCCACCATTAGCGAGGACGGCCATGTGGGTGAGGGCGAGGCCAGTCAGCTGGTACTGGTGACGCCTCGCCCGGGCACGATTTCGCCCTGGTCGAGCAAGGCCACCGACATTGCCCACAACTGTGGCTTGCAGGAAGTCACCCGGGTTGAGCGCGGCCTGGCGTATCATCTGGCGCTGCCGGCGACCTTGTCCGACGAGCAACATCAGGCTGTCATCGGTTTACTGCATGACCGCATGACTGAAAGTGTCTTCAGCCGTCTCGAAGATGCCGAGGCCCTGTTCAGCAACGCCGAGCCGGCACCCATGACATCCGTCGACGTACTTGGCGGTGGCAGGGCGGCACTCGAGCAGGCTGACCAGACCCTGGGTCTGGCACTGGCCGACGATGAGATCGACTACCTGGTGGAGAGCTTCCAGCAGCTGGGCCGCAACCCCAACGATGTCGAGCTGATGATGTTTGCCCAGGCAAACTCCGAGCACTGCCGCCACAAGATATTCAATGCCAGCTGGAGCATCGATGGCGAGGAGCAGGAACTGTCCCTGTTCAAGATGATCCGCAATACCAATGAGCAGGGCGGTGAGAATGTTCTCTCCGCCTACTCTGATAACGCTGCGGTGGTGGCTGGTCATCACGCAGGTCGTTTTTATCCCGACCCGGACAGCTGCGAATACAGCTTCTCTCAGGAGAACATCCACCTGTTGATGAAGGTGGAAACCCACAATCACCCCACGGCCATTGCGCCGTTCCCGGGGGCGGGCACCGGCTCGGGCGGTGAGATCCGCGACGAGGGTGCTGTGGGTCGCGGTTCCAAGCCCAAGGTGGGCCTTACCGGTTTCTCTGTGTCCAACCTGAATATTCCCGGCTACGAGCAGCCCTGGGAGAGTGCCTACGGCAAGCCCGGCCGTATCGTGTCTGCCCTGGACATCATGCTCGAAGGTCCCATCGGCGGCGCCGCATTCAATAACGAATATGGTCGTCCCAATCTCTGTGGTTACTTCCGCAGCTTCGAGCTGGAGGCGCCTGGCGTTAACGGCGACGAAGTCCGCGGATATCACAAGCCCATCATGATTGCCGGTGGGTACGGCAACATTCGTGAAGAGCATGTCGAGAAGGGTGAGTACCGCCCCGGCGCCAAATTGATTGCCCTGGGTGGCCCGGCCATGCTGATTGGTCTGGGTGGAGGCGCGGCCTCTTCCATGGCCAGTGGTCAGAGTGCTGAAGATCTGGACTTTGCCTCCGTGCAACGCCAGAACCCGGAGATTGAACGCCGCTGTCAGGAAGTGATTGACCGCTGCTGGCAGCTGGGCGAAGACAACCCGATTGCCTTTATTCATGACGTGGGTGCCGGCGGTCTGTCCAATGCCTTCCCCGAGCTTGTCAAAGACGGCAACCGTGGCGGTAAATTCGAACTGCGCAACGTGCCCAACGATGAGCCGGGTATGTCGCCCCTGGAAATCTGGTGCAACGAGTCCCAGGAGCGCTACGTGATGGCCGTTGAGCCTGAGAACCTGGCGCGCTTTAAAGAAATCTGTGAGCGTGAGCGCTGCCCCTATGCTGTGGTCGGTGAGGCTACTGAGGAAATGCACCTCAGCCTGACGGATGCCCACTTCGGCAATGCCCCGGTCGACCTGCCCATGTCGGTGTTGTTCGGCAAGCCGCCGCGTATGCACCGCGAAATCAACCGCGTGAACGTTGCCCAGCAGTCGCTGGACATTGGTATAGATATCAACGAAGCCGCGGAGCGCGTCCTGCAACTGCCCGCCGTGGCCAGCAAGAACTTCCTGATCACCATTGGCGACCGCACCGTTACCGGCATGGTTGCGCGCGACCAGATGGTCGGCCCCTGGCAGGTGCCGGTAGCAGATTGCGCCGTAACCACCGTGTCCTACGATTCCTTTGCTGGCGAAGCTATGGCCATGGGCGAGCGCACACCGCTGGCCCTGCTCGACGGCCCGGCCTCTGGGCGTATGGCTGTGGCCGAAGCAATCACTAATATTGCCGCAGCCAGTATTGCCGATATTCGCGACATCAAGCTCTCCGCTAACTGGATGTGTGCCGCCGGCTACGGCGCTGAAGACGAAGCGCTCTACGATACCGTGCGCGCCGTTGGCATGGAGTTCTGCCCCGAGGTGGGCCTGACGATTCCGGTGGGCAAGGACTCCATGTCCATGCGCACCACCTGGCGCGATGGCGATGAGGACAAGGCGGTCACCGCACCGATGTCCCTCATTGTGTCTGCCTTCTCGCCGGTGACTGATGCGCGCCTTTCCGTCACACCGCAACTGCAGCCCGAAGCGGATGCCAGCCTGGTCCTGATTGATCTTGGCCGCGGCGCAAACCGCCTGGGTGGCTCCGCTCTGGCCCAGACCAGTGGCCAGCTGGGTGACACCGCACCGGATATTGCCGCTGCCGACCTGAAAGCCTTCTTCAACCTGGTGCAGGAGCAACTGCAGGCGGGCAAACTGCTGGCCTACCACGACCGCTCCGACGGCGGCCTGCTGGTGACGCTGGCGGAAATGGCCTTCGCGGGGCACTGTGGCTTGGCGGTGGATGTGGCGTCAGTTCCCGGTGACGATGTTGCCTGCCTGTTCAACGAAGAGGCCGGTGCCGTACTGCAGGTGGCTAATGCCGACCTGGCCACGCTGCAGGCGCGGGCCACGGAGCTTGGCCTGGGTAATTGCACACACGTGATTGGCGCCGCAGTGAGCGGTGATCGTTTGGCAATTAATGACGGTGAGCGCGAAGTGATTGCCGGCCAGCGGGCGGATATTCAGCGTATGTGGGCGCGTACCAGCTACGAGATTCAGGCGCTGCGGGATAACCCGGACTGCGCCCGGGAAGAATTCGAGCGCATTGGTACCGGCGAGGCAGGGCTGTCTGCCAGCCTGAGCTTTGACCCCGCCGAGGATGTGGCCGCGCCGATGATTAACACCGGCGTGCGGCCACGGATTGCCGTGCTGCGTGAGCAGGGCGTCAATGGTCACGTGGAGATGGCCGCGGCCTTCCACAAGGCAGGCTTCGCCCCGTATGACGTGCACATGAGCGATATTCTCGGTGGTCGTGTCGGCCTCGCGGACTTCAAGGGCCTGGTGGCCTGCGGCGGTTTCTCCTACGGCGACGTCCTCGGCGCCGGTGAGGGCTGGGCCAAGAGCATTTTGTTCAACGAGGCGGTGCGCGAAGAGNTCAGCGCATTCTTCGATCGCGCCGACAGCTTCACGCTGGGGGTGTGTAACGGTTGCCAGATGGTCTCTACCCTGAAAGACCTGATTCCGGGTGCCGGGCACTGGCCGCGCTTTGTGCGCAACCGCTCCGAGCAGTTTGAGGCTCGCCTGGCGCTGGTGCAGGTCCAGGAGAGCCCCTCCATCCTGCTCGACGGCATGGCCGGTTCACATATGCCGATTGCCGTGGCCCACGGCGAAGGTCGCGCCGAATTTGCCGACGCCAACGCGCTGGCGACCTGTGAGAGCAGCGGCACCATTGCCACGCGTTATGTCGAGGGTGATCTGGCGGTAGCCGAGCGCTATCCCGCCAACCCCAACGGCTCGCCCAATGGCATTACCGGCCTGACCAGTGAAGACGGCCGCGCCACCATCATGATGCCGCACCCGGAGCGGGTTTTCCGCACCGTGCAGTATTCCTGGGAGCCCGAGGGCTGGGGTGAAGACGCGGGCTGGCTGCGTCTGTTCCGCAACGCGCGCCGCTGGTTAGGGTAATTTTCCCATTCGCCGGCCCTTGAAGCCCGGGGCCGGCGCCCCCATCGACTCCATAACGGCCTTTGTGGCAGACGGTCTAACACCTATATAATGTCGCCTTTTTTCGCCGGCTGAACCGGCACATGAAGTGAATACATGCTGAATAAATATCCCCTGTGGAAATACCTGTTGGTACTGCTCGTGGTCGGTTTAGGCCTCGTATACGCAGCCCCCAACCTCTACAAGCCCGACCCTGCGCTGCAGATTACCGGCGAGAGCAGTGCCCAATTGATTGATGAAGACATCATGGGCCGTGCACTCACGGCTCTGGATGAAGCCGGTATCGAGCATTTTGGCGAGTTGATTGATCCCAAGGGGCGCAACGGTCTGGTCCGGCTGCGCGACGCCGAGGAGCAGCTCGTGGCTCAGGCCCGGGTTTCACGGGTATTGGGCGATGGCTTTATTGTCGCGTTGAACCTGGCCCCAACCACGCCGCAGTGGCTCAGCGATATCGGCGCGCAGCCGGTCAAGCTCGGCCTCGACCTGCGTGGTGGCGTGCACTTCAAGCTCGAAGTGGATGTCGATGCCGCGATCGAGCGGCGCATGGAGTACTACCTCAACGCCACCAAACGCGCTCTTCGTGAAGACCGCATCCGCGGCTACGTGAACCTCGATCAGCAGGGCCGCCTGGAAACCAAATTCAAGAGCGAGAGCCTGCGTGAACAGGCCCGCGCTATCATCGCCGAAAACCACCCCGAGCTGGTGCTGGACCGGGTTGATGAAGAGGGCAGCTGGAATCTCTACGCCAATATGACCGAGGCCTCGCGCAAGGAAATTGCCGATTATGCGGTCAGCCAGAACCTCACCACCCTGCGCAATCGTGTGAACGAGCTGGGTGTATCCGAGCCGCTGGTACAGCGCCAGGGCCAGAACCGCATTGTGGTTGAGCTGGCGGGTATTCAGGACACCGCCGAAGCCAAGCGTATTCTCGGCAAGGTGGCCAACCTGGAATTCCGCATGGTGGCGCGTCTGGAAGCGCCGGCAGCTGACAAGCAGCGGTTTGAATATCGCAGCGCCGATCGCGCCGGTATGAGCGAATGGCTGGAGCGCGACGTAATTCTCACCGGCGAGCGGGTTAGCAATGCCCAGGCCAGCTTTGACCAGAACGGCATGCCCAACGTCCAGATCAGCCTCGACAACGAGGGCGGCACGGCCATGTCACGGGCCACGCGCAACAATATCAAGCGTCGCATGGGCGTCCTGTTTATCGAGCGCAAGTACCGCACTCGCTATGAGATGCAGGAAGACGGCACCGAAATTGCCATCAAAACCCCCTATGATGAAAAGAAACTGCTGACCGCTCCGGTTATTCAGAGCGCCCTGGGTGCCCAGTTCCAGATCACAGGCCTGGACAGCCCCATGGAAGCGGCCGAACTGGCCCTGATGCTGCGCGCCGGTGCACTGGCCGCCCCTATTTCATTTGTTGAAGAGCGTACCGTTGGCCCCTCACTGGGTGCCGAGAACATTCGTCTGGGCGTAAAGTCAGTGCAGATTGGTCTCGCCCTGGTCGTGGTGTTCATGATCCTCTACTACCGTGTATTCGGCGTGGCGGCGGTCATTGCCCTGTCTGCGAACCTGGTGCTGCTGATCGCCTTTATGTCCATTATCGGAGCCACCCTCACACTGCCGGGTATTGCCGGTATCGTGCTGACGGTTGGTATGGCGGTGGACGCCAACGTGCTCATATTCTCGCGAATACGCGAGGAGCTCAGAAATGGGCTATCGCCACAAATGGCCATTCACGCCGGTTACGAGCGTGCCGTCTCCACCATTCTTGACGCCAATATCACCACCCTGATTGTTGCCGTCATTCTTTACGCCGTGGGCACCGGCCCTGTGAAAGGCTTTGCGGTGACCCTGTCTGTGGGCATCGTGACCTCCATGTTCACTGCGATCATGGGTACGCGCGCCATTACCAACCTGATTTACGGCGGCCGCCGTGTCGAGAAGCTGTCCATCGGGGGAGGCGTATAACATGAAGGTCATTAATTTCATGGGCCAGCGCAAACTGGCTATCCTGTTCTCCATCGCACTGCTGGTCACGGCCATTGGTTCACTGGCCACCAAGCAGCTTAACTGGGGCCTGGATTTCACTGGCGGAACGTTGGTAGAAGTGCATTACTCCGAAACCGCAGACCTCACTGCCATCCGCAACACCCTGGAAACGCAAGGGTTCGCCGGCGCGGTGGTAGTCAGCTTCGGCACCGACAAAGACGTGCTCATCCGCCTGCCACAGGGCTATTCGGATAAGCAGGGCGCCGAACTGCTCGGCAAACTGCAGGCGGCCTACGACGGCACGGTTGAGTTGCGCCGCATCGAGTTTGTGGGCCCGCAGGTAGGTGACGAACTCCGCGAGCAGGGTGGCCTGGCTATGCTGTTGGCTCTGGGCCTTGTCATGCTCTACATCGCCTTCCGCTTCCAGTTCAAATTTGCTGTCGGCGCGGTAGTGGCTCTGGTTCACGACGTACTAATCGTGCTGGGCTTCTTCTCGGTCATGGGCATGGAGTTCGACCTCACAGTACTGGCGGCATTGCTGGCGGTAATCGGTTACTCCCTGAACGACACCATTGTTGTCTCCGACCGCATTCGCGAGAACTTCCGCAAGCTGCGCAAGGCGGATTCGGAAGAGATCATCAACATCTCCCTCACCGAAACCCTGGGCCGTACCTTGGTGACCTCGTTGACCACCATGATGGTGCTGGTGGCCCTGGCGCTGTTCGGTGGTGAAATGATTCACGCCTTTGCCATTGCCCTGCTGGTGGGTGTGGCCATCGGTACCTACTCATCTATCTATGTGGCGGCGAACACGCTGTTGATCATGGGTGTGAGTAAAGAAGACCTGATGATCCCCATCAAGGAAGGTTCAGAGCAAGAAGATCTGATGCCCTGATACTTGTTGCAGGTTGGCCGGGCGAGGCTCGGTCAGCAGGCATCGACATGGCCCTGTTGAGGTTGTTGCTGGACCGGTTTTGGTTTGCGATATTTTCTGCAGGGCTTTTTTGTGTATTTTTGGTTGTGATCTGGGTGGTCGGATTGAAATCGAAGTAAGCCCTTCCGAGACCGCTGCAAGGCCATCCATGGCGCGCTTCGGCCTTCGCCATCCATGGCTACGGACGATCTCGGAAGGGCTTACTTCGATCTCAATCCTTGTTAGGTTCTAAACTGGGCGCTTTGCGGTATTTGCGTTTATAACTCTAGGAGTGGCGCATTTTTGTTGTGTGGGCTGGAACCTTAGTTTGGCCTTACGATCCAGTAGTTCCCGTTCGATTTATCTACACGCAGCGCTTTGTAGCTCAATGGAAGAGCGCATCCGTCGTGGGTTAAGGTTTTGCGAACAATCAGGCCGCGCTCAAGCGCAGCGGAGAGGGCGGAGGGCTTTCCGCGGTGGGTGTTTGAGGGGTGCTTGAGGATTGCGCAGCAATCCCACCCCGAGTTACGCCGCGGCCGTAGCCATCGGAGCTGTGCTTGCGGCCGTGAGCAAAACTTTAACCCACGGCGGATGTGCGTGCAGCAATAAAGAAATCAGCCAAGCAGGGGTTTAGTAGCCTGCAATACCGCCTTAAAACACTTAGGGTTGCCGGCAACAATATTGCCAGACTCCAGATAGTTCTCTGAGCCATTAAAGTCGCCAACCAGACCGCCAGCTTCCTTCACCAGCAGGGCGCCCGCAGCGATATCCCACTTGGCCAGGCCCACTTCCCAGAACGCGTCGAAGCGTCCCGAAGCCACATAGGCCAGGTCCAGCGCCGCAGAGCCCGCGCGGCGGATGCCTGCGCACTGGCCTGCCAGTACTTCCACTGACTTGGCGTAGGCCCCAAGCTTGTCGTCGCAGTGTCCCTTGAAGGGGATGCCCGTGCCCAGCAGGGCGCCGTCCAGAGAGTTGCGCTTGGTGACGCGGATACGGCGGCCGTTGAGAGAGGCGCCACGGCCGCGTGAGGCAGTGAATTCCTCGCGCAGTACCGGGTTGAGTACAACCGCGTGTTCCAGCTTGCCCTTATGCAGGCAGGCAATGGAGATCGCGTAGTGGGGGATGCCGCGTGCGAAGTTGGTGGTGCCATCGAGAGGGTCGATGATCCAGGTGTATTCCGCGTCGGCGTCGCCGTCCAGGCCGCCTTCTTCACCCAGAATCGCGTGATCCGGGTAGGCCTTCTTCAGGTGGTACCGAATTTCCTGCTCGGCGTTAACGTCCACTTCGCTGACAAAGTCGTTAGTACCCTTGGACACCACGTCGATACGATCCAGATCATCGGAGGCGCGCACGATGTTTTCGCCGGCTTTACGGGCGGCTCGCAGCGCAATGTTGACCATTGGTTCCATGGTGTTTTCCTGAGTCAGTGTTCGGGCGCGCGATTATAGAGCAAGCCGCACAAAAAATCTGCTAAACTTCGCGCCCCCAAATCAGGGCAGATTAATGAATCTCGACAACATTCGCATCGTGCTGGTAAACACCAACACGCCGGGCAATATCGGCGGAGTGGCTCGCGCCATGAAAAACATGGGTCTGCGCCGCCTGTATCTGGTGGAACCCAGGCAGTATCCGCACGAGGAGGCCACCTGGCGTGCCGCTTCTGCGGGTGATGTGCTCGATGGTGCCGTGGTGACCGAGACCCTGGATGAAGCTATTGCCGATTGCCAGTTTGTCGTGGGCACCAGCGCCCGGGGCCGCCGTATCCCCTGGCCGCTGCTTGATCCACGTAAATGTGCCGAGCGTATCGACGGTATTGCGGACGATCAGCAGGTGGCGATTCTGTTCGGGCGTGAAGACCGCGGCCTCAAGAATGAGGAGTTGCAGGCCTGTAACCTGCACCTGAATATCCCGACCTCGGAGGATTACAGCTCACTCAATCTGGCCATGGCGGTGCAGGTGGTGTGTTACGAGCTACGGATGCTGCTGGCGGCGGACAGTGTGCCAGCCACGGAAGACGCCGAGTGGGATGCCCCCTTTACCACTCGCGAGCAGATGGAGCTCTTTTACGAGCACCTGGAGCAAACCCTGATCGATGTGGAATTCCTCAATCCGACGGCCCCGCGCCAGCTGATGGCCCGCCTGCGCAGACTCTACAGCCGGGTGCGTCTGGATGAGATGGAATTGAACATTCTGCGGGGCATTCTGACCGAAACCCAGAAGCGGATTGGCAAGCGCTAGTCGGAGCTTTGTCCGACTAAATTGGTCGGGCTTATACTTGACCAAAAAGGTCGGTTATTGCATACTCGCTCCGCTAAATTAGATGGGGGGGTGAGACTATGCGTCTTACAACCAAAGGGCGTTATGCCGTAACTGCGATGCTGGATCTGGCGCTGCATGGCAGCAAGGGTCCGGTGAGTCTCGCGGACATCTCAGGACGACAGGATATTTCGCTGTCCTACCTGGAGCAGCTGTTCGCGAAATTGCGCCGCAATGAGCTGGTGACCAGCGTGCGCGGCCCTGGCGGCGGTTACCGGTTGAGCCGCGAGCGCGATGAGATTTTCGTCGCCCAGATCGTTGATGCGGTCAACGAAACCGTCGATGCCACGGGCTGTGCCGGCAAAGGGCATTGCCAACAGGGCGAAGTGTGCCTCACCCACCACCTTTGGGAAGACCTCAGCAAGCAGATTCACGGCTTCCTGAGTGACATCAGCCTGGCCCAGCTGATGGAAAAGCGAGAAGTGAAGACAATTTCCGCGCGTCAGGACGCGCGTCAAGATCGGGTAGAGACCCTGGCGCTCAGCGAGATCTGAGGCCGAATAACGGAGTTGTAGAAAATGCAGAAACCGATTTACTTTGACTATCTGGCCACCACCCCCTGCGACCCTCGGGTTGTAGAGAAAATGGTCCACTGCCTGTCGGTGGAGGGTAACTTCGGTAACCCGGCATCCCGCTCCCACCTGTACGGTTGGAAGGCGGAAGAAGCCGTTGAGAATGCCCGTCGCCAGGTGGCTGATCTGATTGGTGCCGACCCTCGCGAAATCGTCTGGACGTCGGGTGCCACCGAGTCCGACAACCTTGCCATCAAGGGCGTCGCCCACTTCTACGGCAAGAAAGGCAAGCACATCATCACCTCCAAGATCGAGCACAAAGCGGTGCTGGATACCTGCCGTCAACTCGAGCGCGAAGGCTTTGAGGTTACTTACCTCGACCCGGACGCCCACGGCCTGATTACCCCGGAGGCGGTGGCTGCGGCGCTGCGCGAAGACACTATTCTGGTCAGCATCATGCACGCCAACAACGAGATTGGCACCGTGAACGATATCGCCGGCATCGGCGAAGTCACCCGCAATGCCGGCGTGCTGTTCCATGTGGATGCAGCCCAGGGCGCGGGCAAAATCGCCATCGACCTGAAAGAAATGAAAGTGGACCTGCTGTCCATGTCAGGGCACAAAATGTATGGCCCTAAGGGTATTGGCGCACTGTACGTTCGTCGCAAGCCCCGCGTGCGTCTGGAATCGCAAATGCACGGTGGCGGTCATGAGCGCGGTATGCGCTCCGGCACCCTGGCCACTCACCAGATCGTGGGCATGGGCGAAGCCGCCCACATCGCCAAAGAAGAAATGGCGAGCGAAGCGGAGAAGGTTAACGCCCTGCGCCAGCGTTTCTGGGACGGCATCAAGGATATTGAAGAGGTTCACGTCAACGGTGATATGGACCAGCGCCTGCCCGGTGCGATTAACGTCAGCATAGCTTTCGTGGAAGGCGAATCCCTGATCATGTCGCTGAAGGATCTGGCTATTTCCTCAGGTTCCGCCTGTACCTCGGCGAGCCTGGAACCTTCCTACGTGCTGCGGGCACTGGGTCTGAACGACGAGCTGGCTCACAGCTCACTACGTTTCAGCTTCGGCCGCTTCACCACGGAAGAAGATGTAGACGTGGCAATCGAACAACTGCGCGGCGCCGTCGGCAAACTGCGCGAACTGTCCCCGCTCTGGGACATGTACAAAGACGGCATCGACCTGGACACAATTGAATGGGCCGCGCACTAGCGGTAGAGGAGAACCATCATGGCATATAGCGACAAAGTACTGGATCACTACGAGAATCCCCGCAATGTCGGCAAGCTGGACGCAAGCGACGAAAGCGTTGGCACCGGCATGGTTGGCGCTCCGGCCTGCGGCGACGTCATGCGCCTGCAGATCAAGGTAGACGACAACGGTGTGATCGAAGACGCCAAGTTCAAAACCTACGGCTGTGGCAGCGCCATCGCCTCCAGCTCGCTGCTCACTGAGTGGGTGAAGGGCAAGAACCTGGATGAAGCCGAGCAGATCAAGAACACCGAGATCGCTGAAGAACTGGCCCTGCCGCCCGTGAAGATCCACTGCAGCGTACTCGCTGAAGATGCGATCAAGGCAGCCGTTAAGGACCTGCGCGAAAAGCGGGGTGACAGCTAATGGGTGTTTCTGTCACTGCCTCCGCTGCTGAGCATATTGCTGCGCAGCTCGATGGTCGCGGCCGAGGCCTCGGTATTCGCCTGGGAGTGACGACATCCGGCTGTTCCGGCATGGCCTACGTGCTGGAGTTTGTCGATGAGCAGGCACCGGAAGACGAGGTGTTTGAAGATCATGGCGTCAAGGTGTTTATCGACCCCAAGAGCCTGACTTACCTCGAGGGTACCGAGCTGGACTTCGTCAAAGAGGGTCTCAATGAGGGCCTGCAGTTCAAGAACCCGAATGTCTCCGCCGAGTGCGGCTGCGGCGAGAGCTTTACCGTATAATCCGTCACCCCGATCCGATCAGGCCGAGGTGGTATGAGCTCTCCCGACTTTTCTCAGAATTATTTCCAGCTGTTTGAACTGCCTTTGCAGTTCGAGCTGGATACGTCTGCGCTGGGTACTCGCTACCGGCAGTTGCAGCAGGAGCTGCACCCGGATCGCTTTGCGACCGCCGGCGAGCACGAACAGCGTGTTGCCGTGCAGTACTCCGCCTTTGTCAACGAGGCGCACGCCGCGTTGAAAGCGCCGCTGCCCCGGGCGCTATATCTGCTCGAGCTCGCCGGTATGAGCCAGGAGCAGGTGAGCCGCCAGCAGGTTGACGGCGGATTTTTGATGGAGCAGATGGAGCTGCGCGAAAAGCTTGAATCCATGCACGATCTGGTGGATCCCGACACTGTGCTCGATCATCTGCTGGAAGAGATTGCGGGCGACATCAAAATGCACCGGGCGGAATTCAAAGCCGCCTATGAACAATCAGATCTGCCGGCCGCCGCCAGTGCCTGCGTGAAGATGCAGTATCTCGAGAAGCTGCAGCTTGAGGCCGAGCAGATCGAAGCCGACTTAATGGATAGTTAAATGGCGCTGTTACAGATAGCAGAACCCGGCCAGTCGCCGGTACCGCACCAGACTCGGCGCGCTGTCGGCATCGACCTGGGGACTACCAATTCGCTGGTCGCAACCGTGCGCGGTGGTCGCGCTGAAGCCCTGCCTGATCACGATGGCGCCGTTATGCTGCCGTCGGTGGTGAACTATTCATCCGCGCTGCCCGTGGTGGGTGTGCCTGCCCAGGCGCTGGCCAGCGCGCATCCGGCGGATACACTGGTGTCGGTAAAGCGTTTTATGGGGCGCGGGCGCGATGAAGCGCAGGCGGATGCCGAGCGCTCCCATTACCAGCTGGCTGAGAGCGATGAAGGCATGGTGCGCTTAGTCACGACCGCCGGTGAAATTTCACCCGTACAGGCCTCCTCCGAAATACTGAATTCCCTGCGTCTGCGCGCCGAGGAAACACTCGGTGGCACCATTGAAGGCGCCGTGATTACCGTCCCTGCCTACTTTGATGAGCCCCAGCGTCAGGCGACCAAAGACGCGGCCACGCTGGCCGGCCTGCCCGTATTGCGCCTGCTCAACGAACCTACTGCGGCGGCGGTGGCCTATGGCCTCGACTCTCAGGAAGAGGGCGTTATTGCCGTTTACGACCTCGGCGGCGGCACCTTTGATATTTCCATTCTGCGCCTGCATCGCGGCGTATTCGAAGTACTGGCCACCGGCGGCGATACCGCCCTCGGCGGCGATGATTTCGATGCGGCTATCGCCGGGTGGGCGCTGGAGCAGGCCGGTATCGAGACGATTGAGGCGGGTCAACATCGCGCGCTGTTCAGTCTGTCACGCGCGGCCAAGGAGCAGCTTTCCGAGCGTGAATCCGTTGAATTGGCGCTCGCAGATATTGTGCCGGGTGCCCCGACACTGACCCTGGATCGCACCGCGTTTGAGGCCCTGATCCAACCCCTGGTAAAGCGCACGCTGCGCGCGTGTCGCCGCTGCCTGCGCGATGCCGAGGTTGATGAGGTTGCCAATGTCGTCATGGTGGGGGGGGCTACCCGTGTACCCATGGTGCGCGAAGCGGTCGGTGAGTTCTTTACCCGTGAACCGCTGATCGATATCGATCCCGACAAGGTCGTGGCTGTTGGCGCTGCGATTCAGGCGGACATTCTCGCCGGCAATCGCCCCGAGGGTGACCTGTTGTTGCTGGATGTTCTGCCGCTGTCGCTGGGCTTGGAGACCATGGGTGGCCTGGTAGAAAAGATCATTCCGCGCAATACCACGATCCCGGTGACCCGCGCCCAGGATTTCACCACTTACAAGGATGGCCAGACCGCCCTGGCCGTGCACATTGTGCAGGGCGAGCGGGAAATGGTCGCCGATTCGCGCTCACTGGCGCGCTTTGAGTTGCGCGGCATTCCGCCCATGGTGGCCGGTGCGGCCCGTATCCGGGTGACCTTCCAGGTGGATGCCGACGGCCTGCTCAATGTCTCTGCCCGGGAGGAAACCACCGGTGTGCAGAGCAGCGTTACCGTGAAGCCGTCCTTCGGCCTCAGCGACGAGCAAATTACCGATATGCTGCAATCGTCCTTTACCAATGCCGCCGACGACAAGAACGCCCGGCAGCTGGCCGAGCAGCGTCTCGATGCCCAGCAGTTGCTGGAAGGTTTGGAAGTCGCTATCGCCGCAGACGCTGCCGAACTATTGAATGAAGCGGAATGCCGGGCACTGCACGAGCGTATGGACGCGCTGCGAGAGCAGGTAGCTGGCACCGATGTCGCCGAAATTCGAAAACTGACAGAAGAACTGGGTCGGGCCAGCGAAGCCTTTGCTGCCCGTCGTATGGACAAGAGCATTAAACAGGCCCTGGCGGGAGTCAGCCTGGAAGAGCTCGACGAGGAGGAATCGTCATGACCCGCATTGTGGTCCTGCCCCATGAGAACCTATGCCCTGAGGGCGCCGTGCTCGAAGCTGAGCCCGGCGAGAGCGTATGCCGGGCGCTGTTGCGCAACGATATCGAGATTGAGCATGCCTGTGAGATGTCCTGCGCCTGCACAACCTGCCATGTCGTTGTGCGTGAGGGCTATGACTCAATGGAGGAACCGGATGAGCTCGAGGACGACTACCTCGACAAGGCCTGGGGCCTGGAGCCGGATTCGCGCTTGTCCTGCCAGGCGATTGTGGCCGATGAAGACCTCGTGGTAGAAATCCCCAAGTACACCATTAACATGGTGTCAGAGCGTCACTGAGGTAGCCGCCATGCGCTGGACTGACATTACCGATATAGCCATCGAGCTCACCGAGGCTCACCCGGATGTAGACCCCCTGGCGCTCAACTTCGTCGACCTGCGCAACTGGGTGGTTGCCCTGCCCGGTTTCGACGACGACCCGGGCCGCTGTGGCGAGAAAATCCTCGAGGCCATTCAGGCCGCCTGGATCGAAGAAATGGACTGATATCCCGGTCCGTGAGAGGGGGCGTAAGGGTTTTTCCCGGGGAAAAACACAAGCGTCCCCTTTTTTATTCCATGTGCATTTTGTTGCTTTTCATAAGCGGCTGATTATAAAGGTCTTTTTCAGGCCGCAATTGGCCCCGGCAGGGTGAAACCTCACCCTGAAACCCGTATAATTGCGCGGTTTTAACCGCACCTGCCTGCAGCGGGGCCCACAAGGCTCTCCGCCGGGCGGGTGTTTATCTTTGAAATACTCATTTGGAGACCCCCATGGCTGTAGAACGCACCCTGTCCATCGTCAAGCCCGACGCCGTAGGCAAGAACATCATTGGCAAAATTTACTCCCGTTTCGAAAGCAACGGCCTGCAGATTGTTGCAGCAAAGATGCTGCAGCTGGACGACGTGGTTGCCGGCGGTTTTTACGCTGAGCACCGTGAGCGCCCCTTCTTCAAGGACCTGGTTGAGTTCATGACTTCCGGCCCTGTGGTTGTACAGGTATTGGAAGGTGAAAACGCCATCGCCAAGAACCGCGAACTGATGGGTGCGACTAACCCGCAGGAAGCCGACGAAGGCACTATCCGCGCTGACTTCGCGTCCAGCATCGACGCCAACGCGGTACACGGTTCTGACTCCCCTGAGTCTGCTGCTCGTGAAATCGCCTACTTCTTCGCTGCCAGCGAGATCTGCGCACGCTAAGAGGACGAATCAGTGACGTCGGTGATTGCCAGTTCAGCAGATCAGCAACAGCAGGTTGAGAAAACCAACCTGCTGGGCCTGACCCTGCCTGCCATGGAAGCGTTTTTCCTCGAGATCGGGGAGAAGAAGTTTCGCGCGGTGCAGGTGCTGAAGTGGATTCACCACCACGGCGTCACGGATTTCGAACAAATGACGAACCTGGGCAAGGCCCTGCGCGAGAAGCTCGCCCGCCGCGCCGAGATTCGTCCCCCCGAAATTGTCAGCCAGCACGACTCCAACGACGGTACGCGCAAGTGGGCCATTCGGGTCGATGGTGGCGGCCTGGTTGAGACCGTCCTCATTCCCGACGGCAACCGGGCCACCCTGTGTGTTTCCTCACAGGTGGGCTGCAGCCTGGACTGCAGCTTCTGCTCCACTGGCAAACAGGGTTTCCAGCGCGATCTGAGCGCCGCGGAAATCATCGGCCAGGTGTGGTTGGCCATCAAATCCTATGACGCTTTCCAGCAGAGCAACAGTCGGGTGGTCACTAACGTCGTCATGATGGGTATGGGTGAGCCGCTGCTGAACTTCGACAACGTGGTGGCGGCCATGGACCTGATGATGGAAGACAATGCCTACGGTATTTCCAAGCGTCGGGTAACCCTGAGCACCTCTGGCGTAGTGCCAGCCCTGGATGCGCTGGCGAAGGTCTCCGAGGCCTCACTGGCGGTCTCCCTGCACGCGCCTAACGATGCGCTGCGCAATGAACTGGTGCCGATTAATCGCAAGTACCCCATCTCGGTACTGCTGGAAAGCTGCCGCAACTACATCGATGCCCAGAGCGACAAGAAGCGCGTGGTCACGGTGGAGTACACCCTCATCGCCGGCGTTAATGACCAGCGCGAGCACGCCCTGGAGCTGGCGGAATTGCTCAAGGATTTCCCCTGCAAGATCAACCTGATCCCATTCAATACCTTCGATCAGTCGGATTATCAGCGCCCCAGCGGCAATGCCGTGTCACGTTTCTGGCAAGTACTGGTAGATGCAGGATATATTGTCACTGTGCGCACCACCCGCGGTGACGATATCGACGCCGCCTGTGGCCAGTTGGTAGGCCAGGTGGTGGATCGCACCCGCCGCGCCGAGCGCTATCGTCAGGCTGCGGACCAGAATAACGAACAGGCAACGGGGCAGAGTTAAGTGACCATAGGGGTGATGAAAATAACAGCGTTCAGGATGATCGCCGCGGCGGCCACTGCGATGTTGCTGGCCGGCTGTGTCTCAACCAAAGAGACCGTGTTTACCGAGAAGGCCGATCCTGAAAAAGCCCTGGAATATCGGGTTGAGCTGGCGCGTAAGTATATCGGCGAAGGCGACTGGGACAATGCCAAACGCAACCTGCGCCTGGCCAGTGAAATAGACCCCAAGAACGCCGAGGTGCACGAGGCCTTTGCACTGGTGTACCAGAGCACCGGCGAATTTGAGCTGGCGGAAGACAGCTACCAGACCGCGCTGCGGCTGGACAAGAATTTCTCCCGGGCCAGAAATAATTACGCGGCCTACCTCTACTCGCAGGGCCGTTACAAGGACGCCCAGCGCGAGCTGGAAATCGTGGTACAGGACACTCTGTACCCGGGGCGCCCCCGCGCCTTCGTAAACCTGGGTTTGTGCCGGGTGCAGAACTTTGAGCCCCAGGGTGCTGAAGAGGCTTTCCGCCGGGCCCTTACCATGGATCGCACCAACAGCATTGCGCTGCTGGAGCTGGCGCAGCTGCGCTATGACGCTGCCGACTTCACTACCGCCGGTCAGTACTATGACACCTACCGCACCGTGACCCGTCAGCAATCTGCGCGGGGTTTGTGGCTGGGTATTCGCCTCGCGCGCCAGCAGGGTGACCTCAATGCCGAGGGTAGCTATGCACTGGCGCTGGAAAACCTGTATCCGACGTCGGCGGAATACGAGGCCTATAAGCGGACTCTGTAATCGTGACCAGTGACATAACCGCACAGGCAGAAATTTTTGTAACCCCGGGCAGCATGTTGCGCACCGCGCGCATCAGCCAGGGGCTGGGCGAACGGGAAGTGGCCGACCGCCTCAACCTGATGCCCAATTATGTGGACATCCTTGAGCGCGATGCCTACGACGAGTTGCGCAGCCCGGCTTTTGCCCGCGGCTATGTGCGCAGCTATGGTCAGCTGGTAGGCATGGACGAAGACGCATTGCTCAAGGCCTTTGACGAATACCGTCAGGGCCAGGGAGCCAGGAAGAAACGGGTCGAAACCAAGGCCCTGCAGTTGCAGAGCACCGGGCTGGGTGTGGTCATCGGACTGGCCACGCTGTTGTTACTCACTGCCGGCTTGTGGTTCTGGCGAGGTTAAGCATGAATACAGAATCTCCAATCAAGCGTCGCGAGTCGCGCAAGATCTGGGTGGGCGATGTGCCCGTCGGCGGCGATGCACCGATCAGCGTGCAGAGCATGACCAATACCGAGACCTGTGACGTGGCGGCCACCGTGGCTCAGGTACAGGCGATTGCCGAAGCGGGCGCAGACATTGTGCGCGTATCGGTACCGAGCATGGATGCCGCCGAGGCCTTTCGTGAAATTCGCCAGCAGGTGAGTGTGCCGCTGGTGGCAGACATTCACTTCGATCACAAAATCGCCCTCAAAGTGGCGGAGTACGGTGTGGATTGCCTGCGCATCAACCCGGGCAATATCGGCCGCGACGACAAAGTGCGCGAAGTGATCAGCTGTGCCAAGGACAAGAACATTCCCATTCGTATTGGCGTGAATGCTGGATCCCTCGGCAAAGAGTTGCAGCGCAAGTACGGTGAACCCACGCCCGCGGCGCTGGTCGAATCCGCGATGCACCATGTCGATATTCTCGACAAACACGATTTCCATGACTTCAAGGTGTCAGTGAAAGCCTCTGAAGTCTTTATGGCCGTGGAGGCCTACCGGCTGCTGGCCAAGGAAATTGATCAGCCGTTGCACCTGGGTATTACCGAGGCGGGCGGCCTGCGCGGCGGTACCGTTAAGTCGGCAGTGGGCCTGGGCATGCTGCTCATGGACGGCATTGGCGACACCATTCGCATTTCCCTGGCGGCTGACCCGGTTGAGGAAGTGAAAGTGGGCTTTGAGATTCTCAAGAGCCTCAAGTTGCGCACCAACGGCATTAACTTTATTGCCTGTCCCAGCTGTTCGCGCCAGAACTTCGATGTGATTGGCACCATGAATGCTTTGGAGCAGCGCCTGGAAGATATTCGCACGCCAATGGATGTGGCTGTTATCGGTTGCATTGTGAATGGCCCGGGTGAAGCCCGCGAGGCGGATGTCGGTATGACGGGCGCCACGCCCAGCAACCTGATTTATGTGGATGGCGAGCCCGACCACAAAGTCAGCAATGAAGAATTTGTCGATCACCTGGAGAAGGTGATCAGGGACAAGGCCGCGGAGCTGGATGCAGCGCGCGCAGAGCAAGAGGACAAACTCATCCTCAAGAGCTCGGCCTAACCCGTTTCAAGGAGTAAATGTGAGCACGATTAGAGCCATCCGTGGGATGAACGACATCCTCCCGGATGAGAGCCCCCACTGGCAGCACGTAGAATCCGTGGTGCGTCGCCTGATGACAGGTTACGGCTACAGCGAAATCCGCATGCCTGTCGTGGAGCAGACTGACCTGTTCAAGCGCGGTGTGGGCGAGGTAACCGATATCGTCGAGAAGGAGATGTATACCTTTCTCGATCGCAGTGATGACAGCCTGACCCTGCGCCCAGAGGGCACTGCAGGTTGTGTGCGCGCCGCCATTCAGCACGGCCTGCTGAATATGGCTCAGCGGCTCTGGTATGCCGGCCCCATGTTCCGCTACGAGCGGCCCCAGAAGGGACGCCAGCGCCAATTCCACCAGTTTGGTGCCGAGGCCTTTGGCATTGCCAGCCCGGATATGGACGCGGAGATGATTCTGCTGACGGCGCGCCTGTGGCGTCAGCTGGGTGTGGCCGAGCATGTGCAGCTGCAGTTGAATTCGATTGGCGGCGCCGAGGCGCGGCAAGCTTATAGAGACGCGTTGGTGGTATACCTGCGCGAGCGTTTTGATGAGCTTGACGAAGACAGCCAGCGCCGCCTCGACAGCAACCCGCTGCGCATTCTCGACAGCAAAAATCCTCAGACCCAGGCGCTGCTGGATGACGCTCCGGAGCTTGCTAACTATCTGGATGAGGAATCCCGTGCCGATTTTGCGCGCCTGTGCGAACTCCTCGACGCAGCGGGGGTAGCCTACGCGGTGAACCAGCGCCTGGTGCGTGGCCTCGATTACTACAACAAGACTGTGTTCGAGTGGGTGACCGACCAGCTCGGCTCCCAGGGCACCGTATGTGGCGGTGGCCGCTATGATGGACTGGTGGAGCAGCTCGGCGGCAATCCTGTGCCCGGTGTCGGCTTTGCTATGGGTGTTGAGCGCCTGGTACTGCTGCTGGAGGCCTGTGGCACGTTGCCCGCGGCCCCTGCCCAGGCCGATGTGTACGTGGTGAGCTTTGGTGACGACGCCCAGCGTCAGGCTATTGCGACCACCGAAACCCTGCGCGATGCCGTACCCCAGCTGAACATTGTGCAGCACAACGGCGGTGGCAGTTTTAAAAGCCAGATGAAGAAGGCCGACAAATCCGGCGCGCGCCTGGCCCTGATCTGGGGCGAAGATGAGGTGGCTGCAGGTACGGTCAGCCTCAAGGCGCTGCGCGCAGACGATAAAGAACGTATCCCCCAGCAGGCATTGCCGCTGGGTGAATTGGAACAGACTCTGCAAGCATTGCTCGCAGAATAAGACCGGTGGAAAGGAAGTAACAGAAGTGGAACAGTACCGCACAGAAGAAGAACAGGTTGAAGCACTGAAGAAGTGGTGGGACGAAAATGGTCGCGGCCTGATTGTGGCCGTGATTGTAGCCCTGGGCGTCGGCTTTGGCTGGCAGGGCTGGCAGAAGTACACCGCCGATGAAGCCGCCGCGGCGTCGGAACGCTACCAGGCGCTGCTGCAGCAACTGGCGCAGATCACTGACAGTGGTGATCAGCAGGAGGCCATTAATATGGCCCGTGAAATTAAGACTGAACACAGCCGTAGCACCTATGCGGAATTCGCTGGCCTGCACCTGGCCCGTCTGGCCGCTGAGCGCGGTGACATGGCGGAAGCCGAAGCACAGCTGCGTTGGGTGCTGGGACGTGCGGATAACGGCAGTGAAGTGTATCTGCTGTCGCAACTGCGTCTGGCACGGGTGCTGGCCTCCAATGGCGATATCTCCCAGGCCAAACAAATTCTCAATGCGACCGAAGCAGGCCCCTACGAGGCCTCTTACGCGGTGGCACGCGGTGATATCGCGATGATGGAAAACGACGTGGAAGCGGCGCGCGCTGCCTACACCCTGGCCCTGGGCCTGGCGGCACAAAGCGGCGGCGGTGCAGTGAACCTGGGCCTGGTGCAGCAGAAGCTGCAAAGCCTGAGCCCGGTTGAGCCCCGCGAGCTCGCTGGCGCAGCGGCACCGGTTGCCAACGTCGATGAGCTGAGCAACACAGACACGGCCGCAGCCGATGCTGCGGACGAAATTACCACCGAAGCACCTGAGGCACAGGAGTAACGCCATGCAGACCAGGACACGTTGGCTCGCTGCCGTATTGATGTCAGTCGCCCTCAGTGGCTGCAGCACGGTGACCGGTTGGTTCGAAAGCGACGATGATGACCCTCGCGAGCCTGCCGAGCTGTTCGATATTGAGCAGTCCGTGAAGATCAAAAAGCTCTGGTCCGTGGGTGTGGGCAACGGTCAGGGGAAAGGCCTGTATAAGCTGCAGCCGGTGATCGACGGCGATACGATATACGCCGCCTCCGCCAACGGTGAGGTGAAGGCCATTTCCCGCGAACGCGGTAAGCAGGTGTGGAAGACCGACCTGGAGATGGCGCTGTCCGGTGGCGTCGGCGTATCTGGCGACGCATTGCTGTTGGGCAGTTCCGACGGTTCAGTCCTCAAGCTCGACGCCAGCAATGGCGACTTGTTGTGGTCCACCCGCCTGCAGGGCGAAGTGCTTGCACCGCCCCAGGGTAACGGCCGGGTTGTGGTCGCCCAGACCTACGACGGCAAGCTGCAGGGCCTGGATTTCGCCACGGGCGAGCGCCTGTGGACTTACGACAGTAACGTGCCGGTGCTGACGATTCGCGGCACCAGCACGCCGATTCTCTACAACAACACCGTGTATGCCGGCTTTGCCAACGGCCGGGTGCTCGCATTTGACGCCCAGACTGGCGCGATTGACTGGGAAGTGCGCGTAGCCATTTCCCAGGGCCGCTCCGAGATTGAACGCATTGTCGATGTAGACGGCACCATGGCGCTGGTGGGCAGTGAGCTGTACGCCGCCAGTTACCAGGGCCGGGTAGTGGCGATTGATGCCGCCTCCGGGCGCAAGATCTGGCAGAAAGACGTATCGTCCTTCTCCGGTGTGTCCCAGGGCTTTGGCAACGTCTATGTCACGGACGACGACGGGACCATGAGCGCCTACCTGCGCAACGGCCAGGGACTGCGCTGGCAGCAGGATGCGCTGTCGTTCCGCGAGCTGTCGCGACCTACGCCGGTCAGCAGCTATGTGGCGGTAACAGACTTTGAAGGTGTGCTGCACCTCGTGTCCCAGGTAGACGGTGAGTTTGTCGGCCGTACCAAGGTGGGCGGCGACGGCGCGCGCGCCGATATGCTCGCAGACGGTAATCTGCTATATGTGTATACCAATGACGGCAAGTTGATTGCCTATGAGGTGAGTGCGAAAAACTGATGATCCCGGTCATCGCCCTGGTAGGGCGCCCCAATGTCGGTAAGTCGACCCTGTTTAACCAGCTCACCCGGAGTCGGGACGCGCTGGTGGCTGACTTCCCCGGCCTTACCCGCGACCGCAAGTACGGCGAGGCCCGGATTGGTAATCAGCCCTTTGTGGTAATCGATACCGGCGGTATCAGTGGCGACGAAGAGGGCATTGATCATGAGATGGCCGAGCAGTCGATGGCCGCCATTGAAGAGGCCGATGTGGTGCTCTTTATGGTGGATGCCCGCGAGGGCCTGAACGCCGCAGACGACAGCCTGGCCCGCCACCTGCGCCAGCGCAACAAGCCCTTCCATCTGGTGGTTAACAAAATCGATGGCATTAACGAGGACGTCGCCACCAGCGACTTCTTCTCGTTAGGTATTACCTCGATGTACTCGATTGCGGCGAGCCACGGCCGTGGCGTGCGCCAGATGATCGAGGATGTACTGGCAGAATTTCCGCCGGAAGAGCCCCGCGAAGAAGACGAAGATTATTACAAGTCGATCCGGGTGGCCGTGGTTGGCCGTCCCAATGTGGGCAAGTCCACTCTGGTGAATCGCCTGCTCGGCGAGGATAGGGTTGTCGTGTATGACCAGCCCGGCACCACCCGCGACAGCATCTACATTGACTACCAGCGCAACGACAAAGACTACACCCTGATCGATACTGCTGGAGTCAGACGTCGCAAGAACGTAAAGCAGACCGTGGAGAAGTTCTCCATCGTCAAAACCCTGAAGGCGATTGACGACGCCCATGTGGTGATTCTGGTGATGGACGCCCACGAGGGGCTGGTCGAGCAGGATATGCACCTGCTGGGGCACTGTATCGAAAAGGGCCGTGGCCTCGTATTGGCCGTGAACAAGTGGGATGGTGTGGAGCCTGACCAGCGCGACTGGATCAAGACCGAGTTGTCCCGCCGCCTGGTGTTTGCCGAATACGCCGATACCCACTTTATCTCGGCGCTGCACGGCACCGGGGTGGGGCACCTGTACAAGTCAATTAATGCCGCGTTCGACTCGGCTACCCGCAAGCTCAACACCAATGCACTGACCCGCATTCTTGAAGACGCGGTGTTTGACCACAATCCCCCCATGATTAATGGCCGGCGGCCGAAGCTGCGCTATGCGCATGCCGGTGGCCAGAACCCGCCGCTGATTGTGATTCACGGTAACCAGACCGGCAAAGTACCTGCCAGCTACCAGCGCTACCTGGAAAAGATCTATCGTCGCGAACTGGACCTGGTGGGCACACCCGTGCGTATCGAGTTCCGCACCTCTGACAACCCCTACGCCGACAAGCGCAATAAACTGACCCAGCGTCAGGTTCAGCGCAAGCGGCGCTTGATGGCCCACGTCAAGAAGTCGGAAAAGAAGAAGAAAAAGAAGAAGTAGGTGCCGGCGGTGCCTGACCTCGATAGCCGAGCACAGGTAGAACAGTTTGTTGAACGGTTCTACGAGCGCATGCTCGCCGACGCTACCCTGGCCCCCATTTTCATCGATGTGGCGGCGATAGACCTTGATGTTCACCTTCCCCATATCAAGGATTACTGGTGCAAGCTGTTGCTGGGAGAGCGAGGCTACCAGCGTCACACCATGAATATCCATCGCCAGCTTCATGGCAAGCGCAGCCTCGAAGAGGCCGATTTTGCCCGCTGGCTGAGCCACTTCGAGGCCACCCTGGACGCCCATTTTGCCGGCCCCCAGACCGAAAAAGCCCGCCGAATTGCCGGTGCTATAGCAGCTAACATGGAGAAAGGGCTGGAGTTCTAGCCTTTTTGAACCTCTTAACTATCTGATATTTATGGGAAAATAAAATTTCTCCAGATAATTCCTTGCGATATACATAACTAGTGTTATAGTTGCGTATAACACCAATTCAGTGAGGTAGGGAAAAATGAGCATCAAACCACGGCAGCAGGTTATAGCCAGGAGCGACAAGCGGGGCATTGTGCACGCGGGTCTGTTCATCATCTGCGCCATGCTCAGTGCGCTCGGTATGGGCTTTACCGCCTTGTGGGCATTTTTGCCCGCGGCCGTATTGCTCGAAGTGTTGGGCAGGTTCAGCCCCGTGCGCCACGCCCGGCGCATGTAGGAGCGGCATCATGTGGCGTTATATTTCTGTTTTCTTCCTGATTGGCCTTGCAGTAGTGATTGTTCACTCGCAGGCTGGTCAGGTGGCACCGGCGCACGTGGCGCTGGTGCAGCTTCAGGATTGCCTGGAGCTGAATGCCGCCCAGCCAATGGCAGGGCAGGGTGAAGGATTGTCGTTCAATGCGCTGGGACGTGCGCTGATGATCGGCTGCCTGAGCATCCTTCTCTTCGTGCCCGCAGCACTGCTGGCCGAATATTTTTCTGACGGCAGTGATGATCACACTGCGGCCTGAATCAGGAGAGCAACAATGATCAAATATACGTTTATTCCCGCGTCTTTTTGTTTGGCCACATTGGCCGCAGCTGAATCCATGACCGTGGACGATGTTCACGCCGATTCGATACTGGTTGTGGGCAGCGTCGAAGTGGAAGTGTCGCAGGGCGATGCTTTCGAGCTGCAGGTGCGTGGCGACCGTGATGAACTTCAGCGCACGCCTTATTACATTAAGGGCAACACCCTGGTATTGGGCGCGGCCAGGCGCAATGACAACTACGACTACGGTTCCCTGCAATACAAAGTCACCATGCCCCGACTCGAAGAACTGGCACTGACAGGCAGCGGTGATGTTTTCATTAAGCCAATGGATGTGGATACTCTGGAGCTGAATGTGTCGGGCTCTGGCGACATCAAGGCCTTTTCGGTAGCCGCCGATGATGTCGAGCTCCGGCTCGATGGTTCCGGTGACCTGAAGGTGGCGAAACTGAATACGCCTACCCTCGAAGTAGTGGTGGCAGGGGCGGGCGATATCGCCATGGGTGAAGTAACCCTGGATGTTGTGCAAGCGGTGATTAGCGGCTCGGGTGACATCAAGATCAAGTCCTCCAATCAAGCGGCTTCCACCGTTGATATGAATATCATCGGGGGCGGCACCATCGATTTCAGCCCAGTCGATTTTGACTGGGCTGAAATCAATATTATTGGTTCGGGCGATGCCCGGCTGGGTGAGGTAAAAGCCATGGAGGTGAACATTATTGGCAGCGGCGACGTGCAGTACAGCGGCGAGCCGGAAATCGACAGCAACATCATTGGCTCTGGCGATCTGAATCGCCGCCGCTAATCGGGAATTCTTGACGTGACTGTCGAATGGAATGATAAACAGCCGATCTATCGCCAGCTCCGCGACCTGGTGGCAGAGCGGATCATGGACGGCACCTTCCCTGAAGGTGAGGCTGTGCCCTCGGTGCGCCAGGTGGCATCTGATTACCAGATCAACCACCTGACCGTAGGTAAGGCCTACCAGGAACTGGTTGACGCCGGCCTTCTGGAAAAACGCCGTGGTCTGGGCATGTTTGTCCGCGAGGGTGCCAGCTCGGCGCTCACCAGCAACGAAAAACAACAGTTTATAGATGAGGAGGTGCCCGCGTTTCTCGATCGGGCGCGGGTTCTCGGTCTCGAGCTTCAGGAAGTCGTTGACCTGTTGCTCACCTCAGGGGGAGAAAAACAATGAGTACCATAATCGAAGCCAGGGGGCTGACCCGCCGCTTCGGAGATCTGCGTGCGGTTGATGAGGCGAGCTTTACCGTCAACTCCGGATCAGTGATGGGATTGATCGGGCCAAACGGCGCGGGCAAGACAACTTTGCTGCGCTCGCTGTTGGGTCTTACCGAGTTCGATGGCGAACTCGAGGTGCTCGGCTGCAGCCCACTTCGCGAGCGCGCCAAGCTGATGGAACAGGTGTGTTTTATCGCCGACACTGCGGTATTGCCACGGTGGATGAAAGTGGCGCAGTTGCTGGACTATGTGACGGGTATTCATCCCCGCTTTGACCGCGATCATGCCGAGGCCTTTCTACGCAATACCGATGTGAGCCTGAAGCGTCGCATTCGTGATCTCTCCAAGGGCATGATGGTGCAGCTGCACCTGGCTATGGTAATGGCGATTGATGCCAAGCTGTTGATTCTCGATGAACCGACGCTCGGCCTGGATATTCTGTTCCGCAAGCGCTTCTTTGAGCAGTTGATATCTGACTATTACGACGGTGAACGCACTATCATCATTTCCACCCACCAGGTGGAAGAGGTGCAGAACATTCTCACCGACGTCACGTTTATTGACCGTGGCAAGCTGGTACTGAGCCGTAGTATGGAATCCATCGAAGAAGATTTTGTGCAGCTGGACACCGTGGGTGAAAACGCCCAGCGCGCCATGGATATTCCGCACCTGGGTGCCCAGAGTATTCTCGGAGGCAAGTCAGTGATTTATGAAGACGTTGATCGCGCGCTGTTGGGGTCGCTGGGCAAGCTGCGCACACCGTCAATCGCCGATCTATTCGTGGCGATGATGGGAGGAGAAAAATAATGGCTACGATCAATACCCACCGTATCTATACCCTGGTGCAGCGTGAGCTGCAGGAATTCCACGTATCGCTGGTGATTACCCCCATTGTTACGGCCGCGATTCTGGCGGTGCTGATGTTTGCCAGCGTCATTCTCGCCGGCCGCATCACCGCCATCGGCGACAATATGTTCGAGGCCATTTTCAATGCTGACGATATAAGCCCGGTAATTGCGGTTCACATTGATGATGATCACGGCCTGGATCCTCCGTACCAACCAGCACCAGCACCAGCACCAGCACCAGCACCAGCACCAGCACCGGCACCGGCACCGGCACCGGCACCGTCACTGCCGTCCGAAGCTGTTGAGTTTGTAGAGATTGTAGCGGATGACCCCAACGCGTCGGAGGAATGGGACTTCTCGCGTGAGTGGCGTTTCGAACCCGGCGCCGATAGCGACGATGATGCGGAGTGGGAAGTGGAAGAGGTCGGCAGCCTTAATCCGGCACTTAATGTGCTCCACGGTATGCTGTTAATTACTTTGATCGTCGCGACCGTAAACTACCTGCTGAGTTGCCTGTACAACGACCGCAAGGACCGTAGCATTTTGTTTTGGAAGTCTATGCCGGTATCGGAGTGGGAAGAGGTGTTGGTGCGCCTAAGTGTGGCCCTGTTTGTGGCCCCCGCGATGTATATAGCGGTGTCGTTGATTCTGCAGATGGTGTTTATATTGCTAGCCATGGTGTTGGTGTCGCAGATGAATAAAGACCCCTTTGAAGCGGTGCTGGGCAATATTGAGTTTGGTCACCTGCTTGTGCAGCAAATTGGTGGCTGGCTGCTGACCGCACTGTGGGTGGTGCCGGTGTACGCCTACCTGATGTTGGCATCAGCATTTGCCAAGCGCTCGCCTTTCCTGACCGCTGTTGTGCCGGTGATTGGTATGGTCATTGTTGAGGGCCTGTGGTTGGGTACGGATTATGCCGTTACCGCGGTGAAGAATCATTTGCCTTATTTTATAGGCGGCGAAAGCTCGGTGGGCTTTCACCTCCACGCCGGTTTCTGGGCCAATATCGATTATCTCAGCTTGTTCCTCGGACTGGCGTTTGCCGCAGCGGCTGTTGTAGCATCGGTGTATTTGCGGCGATATCGATTTGAAATCTGACTCCGTCAATCATTCAGCACCCCGAAGCCCCGGACCATTTGGTCCGGGGCTTCTTGTTACTGCAGCTTTCATCGGGCCGGGTACGGTGACCACTGCCAGTGTTGCCGGCGCCAGCTTCGGCTATGCCCTGTTATGGGCGCTGCTGTTTTCTGTAATCGCCACCGCGGTGCTCCAGGAAATGTCTGCCCGGCTCGGGCTCGTGACCCGCCAGGGCCTCGCCCAGGCGTTGCGCGATACCTTCAGCGGCCGCTGGTACGGCACGGTAGCCGTCATTCTGGTTGTGGCCGCCGTGGGCTTTGGCAATGCCGCCTATGAAGCGGGGAATATCACCGGCGCCGCGCTGGGCTTGCAAGGGCTTAGCGGTGTTGATGGTTGGATCTGGTCGCTGCTCGTGGGCGGCGCCTCAGGCGCGCTGTTGTTCAGTGGCCGCTACAAAATGATTGAAGGCGTGCTGGTGGTATTGGTGCTGTTGATGAGCACCGTGTTCTTGCTCACCTTTATCATGGTGCGCCCCTCGCTGGCGGAATTCTTCGGTGGCATGCTCAGGCCGACCCTGCCCGAGGGTAGCCTGCTCACAGCCATCGCCCTGATCGGTACCACAGTGGTGCCCTACAACTTGTTTCTGCACTCCAGTGCTGTGCAGGAGAAGTGGCCTGCGTCCGAAGGTTTGGATAGGTCACTGCGTGCGGCGAGAGTGGATACGGGTGTCTCCATAGGCCTGGGCGGCCTTATCACGCTGGCGATCATGAGCACCGCCGCAGCGGCATTTTTCGGCAGCAACATGGAGATCACCGCCGCCAATATTGCGGTGCAGTTAGAGCCACTGCTGGGCTCGGCATCGCGCTACTTCTTTGCCATTGGCCTGTTTGCTGCAGGCCTGAGCAGTGCCGTGGCCGCGCCACTTGCAGCGGCCTACGCCGTGAGCGGTGCCCTGGGCTGGCAGGCGGATCTCGCCTCATGGCGCTTCCGCAGCATCTGGCTGGCCGTGCTGCTATGCGGCACATTCTTTGCCGTCATTGGCACCAAACCACTTACCGCCATCCTCTTTGCCCAGGCCGCTAATGGCTTCCTGCTGCCCATCTGTGCGATTTTCCTGTTGCTCATGGTCAATCGCAAAGCCGCCATGGGTGGCCACTGTAATGGTCTCGCCAGTAACCTGCTGGGCGCGGTAGTGGTGGCAGTAACACTCGGCATAGGCGGCCTCAAGCTGTATCAGGTATTGTTCTGACAGCCTGATCGTGCACATCAGTCGTTAGGGAACTAATGACCAGCGTGATTGCGGTTTGTTCGCTGGTGGTCGGCGCGATTAACTTCGTGCCCGTTGTCGGCATGCTCCCAGGCCAGAAAATCCAGAGTGCATGCGCTGTCATGTTCGCCTCCAGCGATCTCACAATTCTAATGCGTCATCAGGCACTGTATTTTTCGTGCTCAGCGGCTCGATCCTCTTCGCAGTTTTTTATGTCCGCCTATCAGGGCGCCGCTATGCTGGTGGCAGGCGACAGTGCAGTTGGCATTGCTGCACTTGTTCACCTTGAGGGTGACACTACTACCACGGTTCACAGGGCGCTACTGGTTGATTATGTGGGTATTCGGTACTAGCTTTAGTAGCAGCAATGAAGCACGTGGTGGCGCGTCAATAGCGAGATATATCAATAAAACGATAAGGACATATCGTGTTTTGGCAGCACAGTGTTGAGCTGCGGCCAACGTCCGCTTTCGTCCACAAAGCGGCCGTTTGATTGCCTAAGCCGAATAGGCTTCTATCGCCTAATTCCTGCCTTCTAGCGAGCTTTAATCGGACGCGGCACAGGTCAAAAAATCGTGAACACAGGCGATTGCGCATGATTGAGCGAGTTTGACAGTGTCAAATACTTAGATTAACGTTGAACAAAAATGTCTAAAAGCACCATCGGGCGTAGACGACGGATGTTTTCAATAAAGCGTTTTTGCTCTCTTCTTCTGGTTACTGTTTCTGTAAGCGCAATGGCCCAAACGTCATTTGTGTTGGGTGAAGCTAGATGGGGTCAAGCTACCTGGGGTGCAAGCACCAGTGGGCCTGCAGTTGCAGCCCCCATACCTGCCATGCCGATTGAGGGTTTGGCTGCACTGGTCGCTCTCATGGCGTTGCTGCCTTTCTGGAAGGCCTTTAGGCCGCTATTGAAGCGCAAGCGCTTAACAAAACAAGCGCTACCCATCAACTAAAACGACGCCCACGCTGATATGCAGGTAGGTCGTCACACAGCTAATTAATAATAAATAGGATTGAAGGATGAAACAGAGCCAACACCGGTGCTTAGTTGTGACTGTATCACTACTGCTCTCTGGCGCTCTGTCGCCCATAGCGAACGCGCAGGTTACAGTGCCCAATGTGTTTGAGAATGGCCAAGTCGCCGATGCCGACGAGGTGAACGAAAACTTCAAGGCGCTGGCCGATGGTATTAACAGCCTGCCTGCTGGTGTCAAAGGTGAACAGGGCGACCAGGGCCCACCAGGTCCAGCCGGAGCAACAGGTCCAGCCGGAGCAACGGGAGCAACGGGAGCAACAGGTGCTGCTGGTGCCAAAGGAGAAAAGGGCGACGAGGGTGCCTCCTGCACCGTTAGCGCATGCGCCGTATCGAGCCAAGCGACCCTTTCATGTGGTGACACATCGGTGCCAATACCCTGTGTTCGTGTTGATCCTGCAACCGTTTTCGTGACGAGCGAAACCTATTCCGGCCGCCTCGGCGGTCTCGCCGGTGCCGATGAGAAGTGTAACACGCTTGCCGCTGCCGCTGATTTGTCGGGCAACTATAAGGCCTGGCTCTCGGATACTTCGGAGAGCCCCTCAACACGTTTCGCCAGGTCAACTGTCCCGTACGAACTGGTTGATGGCACGCGGATCGCGGACAACTGGGACGATTTAACAGCTTTCCCTGTATCACTATCAAATGCGATCGTTGCAGATGAGTACGGAGCATTAAGATACATTGGGACTCCATCCTTGGTCTGGACATGTACTTTGGTTAGTGGCTCCTCATCCTGTACCGGTAATACCATCTTCGATTCTTGTAATGATTGGAAATCGAATTCGCCCTTTGAATCCGCTCGATCTCTTGGCAGCACAGACGCTACGGATAACGGTTGGACTCGAGCGGTCCCACAAGTATCTGCGCCATGTTTCGATCGGTTTCCCCTTTATTGTTTCGAGCAATGAACGACAGCGCCTCACGGCACGTCACGGTGTGGGCGACAGTCTGCCCGTGGCCCCGGTGAGGGCCTTCTGTTCGACCAGTACCTGCGTCCCGAGTAAACCTGCGCACACCCAACGCCACCAGCGTGTTGCGTAGGCCCCAATGCGGGCTCGGCCCGCACCTTGCTCATAAAGCTTGGTGATTCGCTCACGAAAGCGCGCGATGGTGTCTTTGGCTGGCGTCACGCCAGCACGGGTGTGGTGGTAGCCCAGAAACGTAAAGCCCCGGTCTATCTTGCCCACCCAGGTTTTGTCTGGATGGGTGTTGAGTTTGAGCTGCTGCAAGGTCTGCTGGATCAGGCGAATACCCCGCCTGAGTTGGTGACGGCGAGGCGTCATGATGACCCAGTCATCCATGTAACGCACATAGGCGATGCCGGCGCGGTCCATCACATCATCCAATGGCTTGAGATAGATGGCCGCTAACAGCGGGCTCAGGGGCGAGCCCCGGCCTATGCCTTTTTTGATGACGTTAAAGATGCCACCCGATTCCACTGTGCGGCCAATGACCTGTGTGAGTAACCGCAACACTGCTTTATCGGGCACCAGCGCATCCAGCTGTTGCAACAACACGGTGTGGTCGATGTTCTCGTAGTAACCCTTGACGTCGGAGCGAAAGACAAACTGATTCTGCGGCAGTTTAGCGCGCAACCAACGCAGCGCCCCCTTCAGGCCACCCTGGCCTTTTACATGAGTACAGCGCGGCGAGACCGGCAAGGCTGAGCCCAGTACCATCGCCATCGCTTTCTGTACCAGGGCATCTTCGGCACACCACAGGTGGATGGGCTTGCCGTTGGCACTCAGCAGCCGCTGCTGCGGGCTGAATTGATAGTCGCCGCTGCGTAGTTGCGCAATGAGTTCGGGGCGACGACTCTGCCAATGAAAACGCAGATGCCAAATATCGGCGTTGGCTGGGTAGCGACGGCGTTGCTGGCAGAGCCAGGCATAGGCTGCATCGATGGTGGCGTCATCGGCGATAGCGTCAAGCAGTGCTGACTCGAGCGGTCTATTCATAGGGCGATACAAGCGCACAGACGGCTCCGTGTTGACTATTATAAAAGCATAGACCTGTTTGCCCGCAGCGACAGTGTGCAGGCTTGAGTGCCCGCTGAGTGCAACGACATATATGCGATTTTATATCTCTGTCCCCAGATCGATATGATCTATGAGACTATAAAGCCGGCAAGAAAAGAAGTTTGATCAACGTCCGCGTTTGGCCCCAAAGCTGACACTGGATTCCCGCCTTCGCGGGAATGACGGGAAGTAGCCCATTAGCTGACATTAGTGAATATGGCGAGTTTTGATGGCCCATAGCGTCCACAAACCCAGCATCGTTCGAGTTAAGTTGGACTAAGCGAAGCTGTCCCTTCTGAACGACTAACAATGCAGGCTTATCGTGCATGAACATACCAGAATTTTATCAACAAATTATCACCTCACCCGGTTCAGCCACTCTGAGTGTTCTTTCCAAGGACGGTTCTATCCAATCTACGCTTGTATGGCCTGATTACGATGGCCAATTTATAAAACTTAATATGTTGTCCGGCTCCCCAAAGGAGGCAAGTATTAGGCGAGAAGGTAGAGCTACGATTCTTGTCTCGCATCGAACTAATGAGAATCTCTACATTTCAATACGCTGTGAGTTAGAGTCCATTGAGTCAGAAGGTGCGTTAGCGCACTTGGACAAGATCACGCAGCGAAATATGGGTGTCAGAAGCTGGTATGGCGAGGTTGAGCCGGCCGATTCAGAGTCAATGTCTCGACGGGTGATTGTTTACTTGAAACCGGTGAGAATCTATCACACATAGTAGTGCCCACTCCTGGTCCCTAAAAAGTCGGAAGTGGATTGTGCTAGTCTTCCAGATGAAATCTATCCATAGAACGATCGAGCAGACTACAAAAAAATGGCCAGTGCATACTGCTTTCGTTTTATGCTGGTTTGAAGGATGACCTCGTTAGCATGGACGACATCGATACTCGACGCAGCACTGCCATAACACCAGACGGTGTCGGGATTGCATACCAACTGTCTGGTTGCGGGCCAGCGCTCATTTGTGGTCATGCCATGGGGATGGATCACAGCATGTACGATCGCCATCGTGCATCGTTTTCTCAGGCGCACACTATGATTACGTTTGACCAGCGGGGTTCCGGTATGTCTGATCATCCGCCGTTCGAGGAAGGCGAACACAGTGCCTATACGGTCGAGCGTTTTGGCGACGATTTGAAAGCGGTGCTGGATGATGCGGGTGTTGAGAAAGCGATGATTCTTGGCTTTTCCATGGGCGCTGTTTCAGCGCTCTCGTTCGCCACACGATGGCCGGAGCGAGTCGATAAGCTCATATTGGCGTCTGCCATGGCATCGCGATTACCCCAGCCGATTATTGATCGGGCACGTCAGGTTGAGGACATGTTGGAACAAAGAGGGGTTAAGGAAACCCACGAGTTTTACTTTTCTGGGCCCTTGTTCGAAGGCCTGATAGAGCAGGAGAATACTCGCGAGCAGATTGTACGGGGAGGGGAGCAGGCAACGGCCCACGGGTTCAAGGGTTGCTTCCGCGTCACCATTGACCGTCCCTCACTCGTGGAGCATTTACACGTGATCGATAGCCCGACACTGATTATGGTTGGTGAGACGGATACGCACTACCTCGCTGAGGCCGAGTTATTGGAGCGAGAGATCAAAGGGGCTAAACGCGTCGTTATGCCGGGTGTAGGCCACGCTATGTGCGCACAACGTCCGGAGCAATTCGAATCTACCGTTCTGGAATTTATTGCGTAAGTCTTTCGCGGACGCGGGCTTTTTTATTCAGCCGACCACTTACTAGGATGTATCTCGATCAACTCAATCAGCGTGCCATCAGGGTCACGGCAGATCGCAATGTCTGCCAACTCTCCGACCCCTGCTGTGGGTGCTGATAGAAACTCAATGCCGGCTTGCTTCAGTAGTGCGTAGTCAGCGGCAAGGTCCTGTGTCGCCAGACACAGGCGCACCATGCCCAGGTCGTCATTCGCGCCGGCTGGCCGCGGTGCGTCCTTTGCGTATTCGGTCAGGTCGATTTTGGGGAAGCCATTATCAAGCTGCATGATGCACGCCCGCGCCTTGGTCCCTTCCGCTACGTTCAAAGCGTTCGACTGGGCGGCGGGGATGGCTGAGGGCCTGTCTTTTCCAATACCCAGATAAGGCACCCCAGGTATCAGCACGCTGAAGCCGAACTTCTCGTAGAACGCAATTGACGCGTCGAGATTGCTCACATTGATGTTGATATGTCCCCAGCTGAGGTTGGGTGTTGACATCGTAATCGTCTCTTCTTTGTCTTAGTTCGCATACTAGTGGTCACGCCTGTCTCTGCGAGCATACCTAATCTGGAGGCGGCTTTCCGCAGGTGGCCTCTATTGGTGAGCTATTTCAGGCGACCACGTATCAGTCTTACGGCCGATTGGCTAACTGACGAGCCATATTGTCATGATCTGGGCATGATTCACGCGATTGCGATGTGCAATGCCGGGGAATTGGTCGCAGGTATGGTCATGAACTTACCGGTGTCGGGGCGCGCAGTGGATTCCCCAGGAGGCGACTGTGGCGTCCGCCAGAGAGGCAAAAATTGATCTCTATGCGACCTACGATGGTACCTTCATCGCCCTCTCGCTGCCCGGCGGAATCACGGTGCATGTGGTTGCGCTGGATGACGTCGGCAATGAGTACTTCAACGAAGTGATCACGATGAGTGTGAATTTCGACTGATATCGGCGGCGCGATCCCCGGCCTATTGATCGGGGTTTTTTCCGCTTGCGTATCTTTACGCATGTCGAAGAAGAACCTGCCGGTAAAGCTCTGCCCCGTCTGCCTGCGCGAATTCACCTGGCGCAAGAAGTGGGAGCGCGACTGGGACTCGGTCAGATATTGTTCTGAACGCTGTCGTCGCTCTCGGTCAACACGCCAGCGCATCCATTAGTTCAGGCGCTCAACCCGGCGCAGATCGTATTGCTTGTCGAGTATTGCTGCCTTGGACTCGTACATGCGCACCACAGCCCTCAAGTAGCCGGCGGGAATGGGCAGCCAGTTCTTGGTTTTGTCCTAGGGTTCGCCCGCCGATAGGGTAGTCTCTGCATAGAGGTTGGTCACAGCAATCTTGAAGTAACGGCCATTGGTGTCAGGCGTGTGAAAGATGCGCGGCTTTTCGCTGATATCAAACTAGGCGCTGAAGTACAGGGTGTCGTTGTTGGGTAAGCGGATATTGCCCGCGTTTTGCGGGCCAACAATTTCTGGAAAGCGATAGAACCGGTTAATAGGGGCATAGACGCGCTGGTCAGGCTCCACAACATGGGTTTCATTGTGCGCCTGTTTGTACATGTCCACGATCGGGTAGCCTTAGAGGTAGGCGAGGGTGCCAATGCTCGCCGCCATCTGTTCGGCAATAATCGCATCGTTGCGCAACTGCTGGGAGCGAATGAGTGACGCGCGATTAAACGCGTTCACGGTAATAGCGATAGGGATTGCTACGGTGAGCAACACCCAGAAGATTTTTTAGTCAGCACATTGCCCATAACAGCACGACCCCTTGGCTTAATCGGTTCCTTGGGTAGTCAAAGCGCCACGTGATCAACAGGTGCTGTCGTCGATCTGTGGTCTCGCTATTGAAACTAGCGGCGAGAATAAGGGCATGTTGAGCTAAATGGGGCCGCTTGGTGAATTCCCTGGCGGCTTTGTGGGTACTGGCTGGAGTGATTCCGCGGCCCGGGGCCAGGCTGGATTCGCCGCCGCCCACACTATGCCTATACTTGGAGGTGCGAGGTGTTTGAGGATCGCTTCATGAAGTGCATCAAAACAGGTGCGTTGTTGCTTTTCGTGGTGGTTGCCCCGCTGTCTGCCAGCGAGTTCACGTATATCTGCATCGACACCGCCACGGGCGAAGTCAATCCCAGTAACACCCTGTGTTCCGCCAGCGGCGGAACCGGCTATGTCCCGCCACCTCCTCCCAGTGCAAACCCGGGCGTGGTGAGTGAGCGGGTTAGCCCTGTCGCCCCGCGCACGCCAGCATCCAGTTCCCCCAGACCAGCACCTCCCTCAACTCCAGCAATGCAGACAACGCCTAGGCAGCTGCAATCGCCTGCACCGGTAGTCAATGTGTGTGATGCCGCAGGGTGCTGGGACACCAGGGGGAATCGATATACCCAGGGGGCCGGCACCACCTACCATCGGCAGGACGGCAGGAGTTGCCAGAGTATTGGCGGGAATATGCGCTGCAACTAGGTGTCCGCAACAGGTCTGGCGCTGGACTGGGAGTACTCACTGCAGGTTTAACGAAAAGCACCCCGTGGGACGGGGCGCTGATGTAGGCGGAGTGTAGGCGTACAGATTTAGAAGTGAACTCCTTTCATCAGCGCTGCCAACGCCACCTGCTCGTTCGACGCTTCCACTTTCTCCGCTTTCTTGTCGCCGCGGGCGGCCGCTGAGTCGTTAAACATGCGGAACACAATGTTCATCACCACCTCGGAGACACGCGGTGCCAGGGCGTTCTGCACCTGCAGGAAGATGCCCAGGTTAGTGGCAATGCGCTTGGGTTTGTTGATGACTGCATCCACAACCATGTCGGTGGCTTCGTCCGGAGTGAGGACGGGCATAGAGTCGTACACGGTGGTCGCCTCGATCATGGGCGTGCGCACCAGGGGCATGTTGATGGTGGTGAAACGCACATTGAGATCGGAGTATTCCACCGCAGCGGCTTTGGTCCAGGCGTCCAGCGCGCTCTTGGAAGCCACATAGGCGGAGAAGCGCGGGCTGGGGGTGAGTGCCGCAATCGACGACATATTGATGATGTGGCCGGATTTGCGCTCGGCCATGGACGGCAGCAGCGCCATGGTGAGGCGGATTGCGCCGAAGTAGTTCACCTGCATGGTGCGCTCGAAATCGTGGAAGCGATCGTAGGACAGTTCCAGCGAGCGGCGGATGGAGCGGCCGGCGTTGTTGATCAGAATGTCTACGTGGCCGTGGGCGGCCAGTACTTCTGCGGCGAGGCGGTCACAATCTTCCAGTACTGACACATCCGCCTGGTAAATCGACGCCAGGCCACCAAAGCGGGCAATTTCTTCCGCGGTTTCTTCGAGTTTGTCGGCGGTACGCGCCACCAGCAGAACATGCGCGCCGGCTTCGGCCAGGCGAATGGCGGAGTTCTTGCCAATGCCTGAAGAGGCGCCGGTAATCAGCACAATCTTGCCGCCAACGTTACCTTCTAGGGAGTGGTCGATAAACAGATCGGGGTCGAGGTTGCGCTCCCAGTAGTCCCAGACGACGGGCGCGTAGTCGCGCAGCTCTGGACATTGAATACCGGTGCCCTTGAGTGCGCGCTCGGTGTCGCGGTTGTCGTAACGGGTGGGGAAGTTGGTGAACATGGTCACCGAATCCGGCAGGCCCATGTCTGCCAGAATCGTGTTGATGATGCGCTTAATAGGAGGCAGGTTGGCCACAGTGTCGCGAACTACGCGGGGAACAAAGCCGAACATGCGCGTGTCCAGACGCATGTTAAAGCGCGGCGTGTGGCCGGCGTCGGCAAAGATGTTCAACATGTTGCCCATGCTGTGGTGCTCGGGGTCGGTCAGGTGGAAGCAGCGGCCGTCCATGTCGTCCATATGGGCGATGTGGTCCATGGCGTCTACTACGTAATCCACGGGCACGACATTGAACTTGCCGCCTTCAATGCCGATCAGCGGGAACCACGGTGGCAGCACATTGCGCAGTTTCTGCAGGCTCTTGAAGAAGTAGTAGGCGCCATCGATCTTGTCGATCTCACCGGTCTTGGAGTGGCCAACCACCATCGCGGGGCGGTAGATGCGCCAGGGGATCTTGCACTCGCTGCGCACCAGGCCTTCGGAATCGTGCTTGGTGGCGAAGTAGGGGTGCTCGAGCTTCTCGGCTTCCTCGAACATATCTTCACGGAACGTGCCGCGGTACATACCGCCAGCAGCAATAGAGCTCACGTGCTGGAAGCAGCCGGCATCGAGTGCCTCGGCCAGCTGGATCGCATTGCGGGTGCCGTCAATGTTAGTTTTGATTTGCGATTCTGCAGATGCCGACAGATCGTAAATGGCCGCCAGGTGGCAGAAGTGCTTGATGGAGCCCTTCAGGTCGGCAATAGTTGCTTCGTCCAGGCCCAGCAGGGGTTCGCGCAGGTCGCCCTCTACAGGAATCAGGCGGTCGCCGCCGGCGCCAAAGCGCTGTTGTAGTTCCTCAAACTTCTGGCGTGAGCCGGCGCGGGTCAGGACGTAGATATCGCCCTCGCGCTCAATGAGTTTCTCGATGAAAAACTTGCCGATAAAACCGGTGCCGCCGGTAATCAAATAGGCCATGACGCTGCTCCTGGTGGATGAAGTGGACAGCGCTAAGTCTAGGTGGTTATGGGATTCTCACAATGGCGGCAATTGTCAATCGAGGGGGGCAAGAATTTTCAGCTGCTATTGGCACGATATTCCTGGGGGGTCATACCGGTCCATTTCTTGAAGGCGCGATGGAACGTGCTGCTGTCGGAAAAGCCCAGCAGCTCCGCCAGCTCAGCGGTGGTGTGGGCACCCTGATTCAAATAGGACACGGCCGCATCCTGGCGGCACTGATCCTTGAGTTGCTGGAAGGATGTGCCTTCGTCCTTGAGGCGGCGATGCAGGGTGGGGGTGGTTAAATGCAGCCGCTCGGCGACATCCTGCAGGCTGGGCAGGGCACGGCTGAAATCGCTGCCGATTAGGTGGCGAATGCGCTGGGCCAGGCTGTGATCTTCCGGGCTGATGCGAAAGAGCTCCGCCGGGTAGGTGGCGAGCATGGTTTCCAGAGACTGCTCGCTCTGGACAATGGGAAAGTCGAGGTAGCGGCTGTGGAAGGAGAAGGCGTTCTGGTCTGCCGTGAACTTAACCGGCTGTCCAAACACGTCACGGTAATCTTTGCCCGGCTCTGCGGCATCGCTGATCTCGATGGCCTGCAAATCGATAAAGCAGCCAATAAACCAGCCGCAGAGCCGGTGCCACATGGCCATCGACAGTATCTTGCCGGTCAGCCCGGGCAGCCAGTGCAGCGACTCGATGCTGAAGTTTTCTGCCGAGGCGAGGGTCCGGTCACTGTTTTCGTCAAAAATAAAACGGCACCAGGTGGTGTCAGCGCACTGCTCAATTTCGAAGGTTTCACCGCCGGTTTGCATGCGCCGGAAATACACCGAGGCACGTTGCAGGGCCTGGCGCAGATCACGTGCGTGGAGCATGGCCTGGAACATCATTCTGAAGGCGCTGAACAGGCGGGTGTCGTCAGGGTCCATGGCGTTATCGGGCAGGTGGTCCTGAAGTTGATGCACGAGATGGATAAACAGGCGGCCGTATTCCTCCACGGAAATGACGGCGCCGGGCACTGCCTGGGTCTCCAGCAATGCCAGGGGTAATCTGGCCTCGGCCAGGTCAGCGCGCAGTTGGTCCCGCGGCACCGGGGCCAGTCGCAGCAACGACTGGGCGTATTTTAGGGGTATCGTGTCAGCCACGGGATGAACTCCTGAACTGAGCCCATTCTACTGGTGCCGGCCGCTTGGGCAAGCCGTCGCATTGGTGCAAAATCCGCCCACTGAATCCTGCAAAGTCTGCTGGAGGCATTTTCGCCCTCGCGATAAGGCTGGGCAGAAACTGAACACACCGAGAATGACCGATGTCCGAGTTTAAACAGGAATTTGATACTGCACTGGCCGAGCTGACAGGCGAAGGGGCCCCCTTTGAGGTGGCCACCGATGCCCAGGGGCAGCGTTACTACAGCGGCGCGCCGGCTAACGTGCGCGAGGCGCTGGCGGTGGCGCGCAACCATGGTGATCGAGAGTTTCTGATCTACGAAGGCGAGCGCCGCAGCTTCAATGAGCTGATGGATGAAGCCGATGCTCTGGCGGCGGCGCTGCAGGACGCAGGCATTGCCAAGGGCGACCGGGTAGCGCTCGCCATGCGCAACTACCCTGAATGGATGGCGGGGTTTATCGCAGTAACCGCCATCGGCGCGGTTGTGGTACCTATTAACAGTTGGGGGCAGCCGGCAGACATCGCCTTTGCGGTGAACGATGCCGAGGCCAAGCTGGCCATTTGTGACCAGCAACGTGCTGACGGCGGCGGCGCGCTGCTCGCAGAAGCCGGAGTGCGAGTGGTGATCGCCCGCCCCAGTGACGAGAATGATCCCGCCGGTCTGCCTAACTTCGTCCGCGATTTTGTCGGTCAGCAGCCATCCCAGGTGGATATCGATGGCGATGATCTTGCCCTCATCATGTATACCTCAGGCACCAGCGGTAAGCCCAAGGGCGCGGCCTCCACCCACCGGGCGCTGTGCCAGGCGGTGTTTAATATCGAGTGCTTTGCGATAGCTGCGGCAATGACCAATGGCGACCTGATTACTGCCATGCTGGAGCGCGGCCATGAGCCCACTTCACTGCTGGCGGTGCCGCTGTTTCATGTGAGCGGTTGTCACGCTCAGTTCCTGGTAAACCTGCGCGGCGGGCGCCGCATTGTGATGATGTACAAGTGGGACGTGGACCGCGCGCTGCAGTACATCGAGCAGGAGCGTATTACCTCCCTGGCAGCGGCGCCTTCCATGGTGCTGGACCTGCTCGAAGCAGAAGCCTTTGACAGTGCAGATACCTCCAGCCTGTTCTCAGTGGGAGTCGGCGGCGCGGCTACACCGCCCCGAGTGCGCGCACTGCTGGAGGCGAAACTGCCCCAGAACTTCAGCGGCACCGGCTACGGTATGACCGAGACCAATGCCCAGGGTGCGTCACTGACGGGCCACGCATTCAGTGCCAAACCCGGTACTTCAGGTTTCCCCCATCCCATCGTACAGTTCCGTATCTGCGACGAAATGGGCGAGGAGTTGCCCGCGGGCAGCACTGGCGAAATCTGGGTGCGCGGCGTTACCGTGATTCGCGAGTACTGGCATCGCCCCGAAGCCAATGCCAGCGACTTTAGCGACGGCTGGATGCGCACCGGCGACATCGGTTATTTCGATGACGAGGGCATGATCTTCCTCGCGGACCGTGCCAAGGACATGATTCTGCGCGGCGGTGAGAACATCTACCCGATCGAAATTGAAAACCAGCTGCTGGAGCACGAGGCTGTGCGCGAGGTGGCCGCGATTGGCCTGCCCCACGAGCGCTGGGGTGAGGAAGTGGCGGTGGTGGTGTGTCTGCACGACGGNTCCAGCCTTACCGAGGAGGCGCTGCTGGCTTATGCCCGTGAACACCTGGCGGCCTTTAAGGTGCCGAGCAAAGTGATTTTCTCGGACGAGCGCCTGCCACGGAACGCCACGAACAAAGTGCTCAAGAAAGACCTCAAGGCGGCTTTGCAGGCCGCTTGAACGGCGATGGTGTCGCCGGCACCTTAGTGTTAGGCTACGCGCTATGACAGTGATCCTGGGTAACATGTTGCTGTGCGCGCTGCTGGTTTGGCAGTCGCTCGCCGCTGCCGCGCCGATGGACTGCGAAGCGCAGTCGTCGGATCGCGCGCCCTGCCATGAGCAGGTAATAGAACCAGCGCTGCTCTCCATGGATGACTGTGATCACTGTCAGGATTGTCTTGTACCCAACCCGGTTGCGGCGCCCATGGCGCGTATTGCTATGGCACCTGGGCTGACAGTCATACATTCGTTTTCACCGCCCGCTGCGCCTTTGGCCCCGGTGGACGATATCGATCACCCCCCTAACTCCCAATACACCTGAATCACCTATTTTTGTGTATTAGCGCGACCTGATTCGCGCAAGGGAGTTATTAATGCAATACCTGCTTTTTTGGGCGCTGGCTCTATTTACCGGTGCCACCACTGCCGCCACTGTGGAATACGATCTCCATATCGGATACGGCACCCTCAATAAATCCGGCAAGCCCGTCCAGGCCATGCTGGTTAACGACAGTTATCCCGGTCCGGTGCTGCGGTTTACCGAGGGCGATACCGCCCGAATCCGAGTCACCAATCATCTGGACGTGGATTCGTCGATCCACTGGCACGGCTTGCTGGTGCCGCCTGCCCAGGACGGCGTGCCCTATATGTCCAGCTTGCCGATCGGCCCCGGCGAGACCTTTGAATATGAGTTTGCCCTCAAGCATGCCGGTACCTATTGGTACCACTCACATACGGACCTGCAGGAGCAATCCGGTGTGCATGGCGGCATTGTTGTGGCGCCGCCGCAGGGTTTGGGTGACCAGCCCGAGGCAGTGGTGGTCTTACAGGACTGGACGGATGAGGACCCGCACCAGGTACTCCACAACCTGAAGAAAGACGGCCATTACTACGCGCTCAAGAAAGACAGCGTCATCAGTATTGCCGGTTACCTGGAGCGGGGTGCCATGCGCAACTGGTGGGACAGTCGCTGGCAGCGTATGGGCGGGATGGACGTGGCCGATGTGGCCTATGACGCCTTTCTGGTGAATGGCGAGCCCGAGATCCGCCTGTTTGAGACGGCGCAGCCCGGTGAGCGAGTGCGCCTGCGGCTGATTAATGCCGGTGCCTCTACCTACTTTTTACTGCACTCGGCAGGTTTACAGACCCGGGTGGTTGCCGCCGATGGGCTGGATGTAGCTCCGGTGGCTGTTGATGAAGTCCTGCATGCGGTGGCCGAGACCTATGACCTGGAAATCACCATCCCTGACAATGGCGCTGCGGAGTTGCGTGCCACGGCGCAGGACGGCTCAGGGTATGCCTCGATCATCGTCGGCAGCGGCCAGGCCCGCTATGCCACGCCAATGACACCGCCGGACCTGTACGCCAGCCACGCCGACCACGATATGAGCATGGGCGGCGAGCATGCCGATCATCACATGCATCACATGCATCACATGCATCACAGCGGCCCGCGCCGGCTGGCTTATAGCGACCTTGAGACGGTTGAGGCCGCGCGCTATGCGGGCGGTGCCGATGCCCGTACGGTTGAGTTACGACTGACCGGCAATATGGAAACCTATAACTGGTCCTTCAACGATTTGCCCCTGTCCCTGGCGGATAAAATCCTGGTGGAGCGGGGTGAGACGGTGCGGTTCCGGTTTGTAAACGAAACCATGATGCATCATCCCCTGCATTTACACGGTCACTTTTTCCGCGTGATTACAGGTGAAGGACGCGGGCCCATGAAGCACACCGTGGACGTGCCACCCATGGCCACGGTTGAAATCGAGTTTCTGGCCAATGAAGAGAAAGACTGGTTCTTTCACTGCCACAACCTGTACCACGCCAAGACGGGTATGGCCCGGGTGATTCGCTACAACGACTACCAGGGTGCCCCGGCGCTGATGGCGGCCAAGAAAAACAGCCCCGATATCCGCGATACCGATTTCTACTATGCGCTGGAACTGGAACTTCTCAATAACCTGGGCATGGCCGAGGGATGGACAGCCAACGCCCGGCATCGCTTCGAATTTGAGGCCCAATCACTGGATTGGCAGGATGAGCGCGGTGAGCTGGCCTATCTGTATCGCTTTAACCGCTGGACCCAGGGCCTGGCCGGGGTTGAAAAAGACGCGGGTGAGGACCCGGAGTACCGGTTGGGGCTGCGCTATATGCTGCCGATGATGATTGATATGGACGTTTATTTGACAGACGAGGGGCATGCCGGGGTGGCTTTTGATACCCATTTTCAGCTCACCAAGCGGGTTCAGGCCCACTGGGAGTGGGAATCTGAGGGCAAATACCACCTCGGGGTGGAATATCGCTTCAACGAGCGCATTTCCGCTGAGGCCGCCTATACTGACACGGTGGACGCCTCCGTGGGGGTGAAACTCCGTTTCTAGACCTTCACCTGGTCGCTATGCATTCATGGTGTGAATAGCAATAATCCCGACTATCTATTTCAGTTATGTCTGCGCCGGGACTAATATTCGCCCCACTGACTGGCTGACCTCGGTCGCCCGCCATCCATAGTCCCCAATTGAACAGAGGTATCGATATGTCTACTCTCCAGAATGACATCAACGACATCACCGAACTGTGCAGCCAGAACGGTTCTGCATGGGACGGTATCAGCCCCGAATCTGCCGCCCGCATGCGCGCTCAGAACAAATTCAAGACCGGTCTCGACATTGCCAAGTACACCGCTGCGATCATGCGCAAGGACATGGCTGAGTACGACGCTGACACCGCTCAGTACACCCAGTCTCTGGGTTGCTGGCACGGCTTCATTGGCCAGCAGAAGCTGATTGCGATCAAGAAGCACTTCGGTGACACCAACAAGCGCTACCTCTACCTGTCCGGCTGGATGATTGCGGCCCTGCGCTCCGAGTTCGGCCCGCTGCCCGACCAGTCCATGCACGAGAAGACGTCCGTATCAGGCCTGATCGAAGAGCTGTATACCTTCCTGCGCCAGGCTGACGCCCGCGAACTGGGCGGCCTGTTCCGCGCCCTGGACGATGCCCGCGAAGCTGGCGACGAAGTTAAAGCCAAGGACATCCAGAACCAGATCGACAACCACCAGACCCACGTTGTGCCCATCATTGCGGACATCGACGCTGGTTTCGGTAACGCGGAAGCGACCTACCTGTTGGCCAAGAAGATGATCGAAGCCGGTGCCTGTGCGATCCAGATCGAAAACCAGGTATCTGACGAGAAGCAGTGTGGCCACCAGGACGGTAAAGTAACCGTTCCCCACGAAGACTTCCTCGCCAAGATCCGCGCGGTTCGTTACGCGTTCCTAGAGCTGGGTGTAGACGACGGTGTTATCGTTGCCCGTACCGACTCCCTGGGCGCTGGCCTGACCAAGCAGATCGCTGTAACCCACGAAGAAGGCGACCTGGGCGACCAGTACAACAGCTTCCTGGATTGCGAAGAAATCGATCCTTCTGACATGAAGAACGGCGACGTTGTTCTGAACCGTGGCGGCAAGCTGCTGCGTCCCAAGCGTCTGGCTTCCAACCTGTTCCAGTTCCGTGCTGGCACTGGCGAAGATCGCTGCGTACTGGACGGCATCACTTCCCTGCAGAACGGCGCAGACCTTTTGTGGATCGAAACCGAGAAGCCCCACGTTGGCCAGATCGGTGGCATGGTTAACCGCATCCGCGAAGTTATGCCCAACGCCAAGCTGGTTTACAACAACAGCCCGTCCTTCAACTGGACTCTGAACTTCCGTCAGCAGGTATTCGATGCCTGGACTGAAGAAGGCAAGGACGTTTCTGCCTACAACCGTGATGAGCTGATGAGCGCCGACTACGACGAGTCTGAGCTCGCTGCAGCGGCTGACGAGAAGATCCGTACCTTCCAGGCGGACGCTGCTCGCGAAGCAGGTATCTTCCACCACCTGATCACTCTGCCGACTTACCACACTGCGGCCCTGTCTACTGACAACCTGGCCAAAGAGTACTTCGGTGATGCAGGCATGCTGGGTTACGTTGCTGGCGTACAGCGCAAGGAAATCCGTCAGGGTATCGCCTGCGTTAAGCACCAGAACATGGCTGGCTCCGACATGGGCGACGACCACAAAGAATACTTTGCTGGCGACGCGGCCCTGAAGGCAGGCGGTAAAGACAACACCATGAACCAGTTCGGCTGATTCATCGTGTGATCAAAAAAGGCGGGCTTTTAGCCCGCCTTTTTTATTTGGGAAAAAGAATTGGTTTTCACGGCGATTTCACATGCGCTGATTTAGTGTACGCTAGCTTCAGCAGAGGGATTTTTCAGGCGGCCCGTGAAATTACTCCTTATCGAAGATAACACCACTATTGCCGGTCAGCTGGTCACATTTTTTGAGGGCCTGGGCTGGGCGGTGGATTACGCCGATACCGGCGAGCGCGGCCTTGCGGTAGCCCGGGGTGGGGTGTTCGATGTGCTGTTGCTCGATCTCAACCTGCCGGATATCGACGGGCTGGAAGTGTGCCGCACGCTGAAAGCGGAGCTGGACTACAACCTGCCGGTACTGATGTTAACTGCCCGCGATGCTTTCGCCGACAAGGCCTCGGGCTATGGCGAAGGCGCCGATGATTACGTGACCAAGCCCTTTGACCTGCGCGAGCTGAGACTGCGTTGTGAGGCCCTGGGCCGCAGGCATGCACTGCATAAGACGTCGGAAATTTACCTGGGTGAATTAACCCTCGCTGCCAAAAGCCAGGATGCATGGCGCAATGATGTGCCGCTCAAGCTTACCCAGGTGGGCTTTCGCATTCTGTTGCTGTTGGCGGAGGCCTACCCAGAGGCGGTGACACGTTCGCAACTCATGCATCACCTGTGGGGTGATGATCCTCCGGATAGCGACGCGCTGCGCTCGCACATCTACAGCCTGCGCAATGCCCTGGATAAACCCTTTGCCACTTCAATGCTGAAAACCCTGCCCAACATCGGCTACCGCCTGGTGTGTGATGAAAGCTAGCCTGCAGAAACGCCTGTTCCTGGTGCTGGGGATTTTTGTGCTCGCCATTACGGCCCTGTGGGCCGGGCTGTCGCTCATGCTCGCCTACGTTGTTGAGGACGAGATTATTGATCGCCTGCTGGCAGGTGAAGTGGCTCAGCTGCAGCAGACCTATGTCAGCTCCGGTGTCATGGCCCAACCTCGACTGGACGAGGTGGCCATTTATGCCTCGCTCGCGGATGTGCCGGTAGCCCTGCAAGCGCACATTGAGCCGGGTGTGGGCGGCGAGATTTTTACTCCTGACGACACTCACTTTCACTACCGTTGGGTGCAATTACAGGGCGTGCCCCCCATGCTGCTCGTGGCAGAGGTGTCTCCCTGGTTGGTGGTGAGCCGGATGTCGACGTCGCTGTTCATTCTGTTATCTGCGGGCTTGTTCATGGCGCTGCTGCTTAGCCTGGTGGCCGCCTATGTCATCGCCGGCATTACCACGCGCCCCCTGCGGGAGCTCACGGCCGCCATTGAGCAAAACCCCCGACCCAGCCCGCTGCCGCATGTTCACCAGAACGACGAGGTGGGGGTGCTGGCCACGGCCATGGAATCGGCCCTGGACGGCCTGCAGCAGGCACTGGCAAGGGAGAGCGCATTTACCCACGATGTCAGTCACGAGCTGCGCACACCGCTCACCGCGCTGCGCAATGCGGTAGTGTTGCTGCCGGCATCGGTGGCCAATGACGCCGAGGTCAAACAACTGGTGGCCGCCAGCGCTGAGATCGAGAACCTGCTGACCACGCTGGTGGCATTGGCGAGATCTGAGTCCTCCCTGACAACACCACTGCCTATGCGGGCACTGCTCGAAGATGTTCTGCTCGCACGGTCAGAGGTTATCGAAGCGAAGGGGCTGGTCCTTGAGCTGAATGTTGACGACGAGGCAACGGCCCAGGGCAATGAGCAGCTTGCGCGATTGCTGATCGGCAACCTGGTGGATAACGCGCTGCATTACGCCCACCCCGCGAGGCTCAGTATTCGCTATCACGCTGGCCTGCTGGAGTTGGCTAACCCGGTGGGGCAGGGCGAGCGTGCGGCACATCCCGCCAGCCTGGGGCATGGCCTGTCACTGGTGCGCCGCCTGGCTAGCAGCCAGGGCTGGCGCTTCAATACGGCCGAAGCCGACAACCAGTACGTCGCGCGTATTGCGACCTGAAAAACCCGGGATATTTCACGCGGCGTTGACATGCCGCCGCACATACTCACCACATCAACTGCTCAATAGGAGGGCATTATCATGTGGAAGAGTATTGGTATTTCAGTTGTTGGCATTGTTGCCGTCACCGGCGGTCTTATCGCCTGGCTGTTCAGCCTGGTGGATCGTTCCAACGCCCTGGGGATTGACTTAACCCAGCCCCAGGACATCCCCTACGTAAAAAAGCGCCTCGCGCCCGATCGCGGCAGCATTTTGATTGTGCTCACCAGCGAAACCGAAATGGGCGATACCGGTAGGAAAACGGGTTACGAGCATACTGAGCTGTCGCGCGCCTACTATGTGTTCTCGGTGAATGGGTTTGAGGTCGACATCGCCAGTCCCAAAGGTGGCGAGCCCAATGCCATCATCGACAATGAGGACATGGGCGCACTGGACTATGCGTTCCTGAACGACGACGAAGCGATGGCCAAGGCCACTCACACTCTGCCACTGGCAGAGGTGAAAGGCGCCGACTATGAGGCGATTTACTTTGTCGGCGGCAAGGGCACCATGTGGGATTTTCCCGACAACCCTGATGTACACCGTCTGGTGCGCCACTTTGCCCAGCAGGACAAGTTGATTGGTGCGGTGTGCCACGGCCCGGCCGCCCTGGCCAACGTGTTCCTCGATAACGGCGAAGCATTCCTGCAGGGCAAGCCTGTTACCGGTTTTACTAATGAAGAAGAACTGTTCCTGATCCCCGATGCCGAGCAAGTCTTCCCCTTCCTGCTGGAAGATCGCCTGCGTGAACGGGGTGCAGATGTCTCGGTGGGGCTGACTTATCTGGAAAATATTGCCGTGACCGATGGCCTTGTCACCGGCCAGAATCCCTGGTCCGTCTACGCCACTGCCGAAACCATGATCGATCAGCTGGGCTATACGCCGCTGCCCAGGGAAGCTACTGCTATCGAGAATAGCGTGGACGTGCTCATGCAGTACCACTTGCTGGGCAAGATTGGCGCGCGTGAACTGCTCGACACCTATATTGCCAGTGACGCCGCCTTTGATCGCAACCTGGTGGTGATGCACGGCCTGGTGGCGGCGATGCAGTGGCGTGTGAAATCAGCGTTGGAACTGCTGGTGATCGCACAGCACGCCAAGACCCACTCTGCTGGCTGAAAGTTTGCCCGATGCGGGTGTGCGTACCCGCCCGGCATGCAGTAGAATCTTCGCAGCTAACAATATTTACCGGGTGAAATTGCTGTGACTACCCCGCGGCCAGTGATGCCACTGGCCCTGTCTTCTTCCGATGCTTCGCTGCCGTATCTGTCCCTGGGCATGGTGGCGTCCTATCTGCGCGCTTATGGCCAGGGTGAGTTGACGTCTGCCTATGATGTCCAGCCGGTGCGCCTGGCTGGAATCCCGGGGCATCGCCTGGTCGATCTATACCAGGGGATGAGACAGGAAGATGCTCCGGTGGTGCTGCTCTCTTCCTACGTGTGGAATCACGAACTCAATATGCAGGCTACCCGGCGTATTCGCAGCGAATGCCCCGACGCGCTGATTATCGTAGGCGGGCCGGAAATTCCCAAATGGGAAGGCGAGAGCGAAGCGTTTCTCGAGGCGAACCCGGCGGTGGATGTCGCCGTGCTGGGCGAGGGCGAAGTCGCCTGTGCCGAGGTGCTCAAGGCCCTGGCGGCAGGTGGGGAGCTAGCCGCAGTCGCCGGCCTCGTATATCGCGATTCACAGGGTATACACCGCACCGCGGATCGCGACCGTGTGAAGGATCTCGACTCCTTGCCGTCACCTTATCTGCTCGGCGAATTTGACGCCTGGATTAGTGACGTATCTACCGCCACTCTGGAAACCAATCGCGGCTGCCCCTATGGCTGTACTTACTGTGATTGGGGTTCGGCAACGCTGCAGAAGGTGTCACGTTTTTCTCTGGATCGTGTTTCTGCCGAGGTGGAATATCTGGCGCAGAAAAAAATGGAAGCGATTTTTATCGCCGATGCCAACTTCGGCATGCTGGAGCAGGATATTGCCATCGCCGAGGCCCTGGTGGCCTGCCGCCAGCGTTACGGCTATCCGCAGCGGCTCTATACCAATTTCGCCAAGAACGGCGGACGCCGCCTGATGAGCGTGATCTCCATTCTCAACAAGGGCGGTTTGTTGCCTACTGGCATCATCGCCCTGCAGACCACGGATAAGCCCACGCTGGAGGCCATCCAGCGCGACAATATTCGTACAGCGTCCTACGAGAAGATGATGTCGTTCTTCAACGCAGAGCGCATTCCCATGGCGTCGGACATTATGATCGGGCTGCCGGGGCAGACCGTCGACAGCCTCGAGGAAGACCTGCAGTTCTGTTTTGACTGGAAGGTGTCGGCCAATGGCAACTACACCTCGATGATGCCCAACGCGCCGATGGCGGAGAAGCAGTATCGACAGGAGTTTGCCATTGCGGTGGACGCGGACAATATGATCGCCTCTACCTCAACCTTCAGCGCCGACGAGCTCGGCTATATGCGCCGCATGTATCTCACCTACCTGCTGATGGTGCGCATGGCCCTGCTCAAATACGTTTTGTACTACCTGCAGATGGATCACGGCGTGCAGGCGCTGACATTCCTGCGCAGGTGGATGGATCACATGACCACAGGCGATGAGCGTTATCCGCTGTCACTGCGTGTATACCTGGACATTATCGTGCCAGCATCCGAGCGCGGCCACTGGCCGCAGGTGACCTGGGGCGAAGAGGGTAAGTTTCTGTATGACGCGCTGGATGAGTTCTATGCGGAAATTGCCGGGTTTACCCGGGAAGCGTTTGGCCTGGAGCTTGCGCAGGGCGAGCTCGATGCGATCTTTGCCGTGCAGTGTGCGGTGAATCCGAGTACCTCGGCCCGCTATCCGATAAGACTTAGCCTGACGCACGATGTCGCTGCTTACTTTGAACAGTTGCTGCCGCAGCCAACCCTGCGCCGCGACGACTTCAGCGTACAGCCGCTGTCAACTTATGGCGCCGGTGACTTTGTGGCCGGCGATGAGAGTACCCGCGTGGATTCGATTGCCATGCAGGCCATATTGGGGCACTCCGACGAGGGCTGGGAATTGCCCTCACCGTTGCGCTTCCATTGATCAGGCGTCGAGACCGCCCATCAGCATGTACTTGATCTCGACGTAGTCGTCGATCCCGTACTTGGAACCCTCGCGGCCAGAGCCAGATTCCTTGACGCCGCCAAAGGGTGCCATTTCGTTGGAAATAATACCTTCGTTAATGCCCACAATGCCGTAATCCAGCGCCTCGGCAATACGCCATACGCGGCCGATATCGCGGGTGTAGAAGTAGGAGGCCAGGCCAAACTCGGTGTCGTTGGCCATGGCTATCACTTCTTCTTCAGTGCTGAAACGCACTACCGGTGATACCGGGCCGAAGATTTCATTGCGGAATACCGCCATGTCCGGGGTGACTTCGGTGAGTACGGTAGGCTGGTAGAAGGAGCCGCCCAGTGAGTGAGCCGAGCCGCCAGCGGCCACCTGGGCGCCTTGGGCAATCGATTCCTGCACCAGTTTGTCGACATCGTTCATGGCCTTCTCGGTGACCAGCGGGCCGATCACGACGCCGTCGTCTGCGCCATTGCCCACGGTCAGCTCTGCAGTTGCCTTCACAAACTTCGCGACGAACTCGTCGTACACACCATCCTGTACAAAGATCCGGTTGGAGCATACGCAGGTCTGTCCGGCGTTGCGGTACTTTGAAATCATCGCCCCGGTAATCGCTGAATCGATGTCGGCATCGTCGAATACGATGAACGGCGCGTTGCCGCCCAGTTCCATGGATGTTTTCTTCATGGTGGGTGCACACTGCTCAACCAGCATCTTGCCGATGGGGGTGGAACCGGTGAAGGTGAGTTTGCGCACGGTGGGGTTGGAGGTTATTTCGGCGCCAATTTTGCTGGCGCTGCCGGCCACCACATTCACCACGCCAGCGGGTACACCGGCGCGCTCTGCGAGCTCGGCCATGGCCAGTGCCGACAGCGGTGTTTCCGACGCAGGCTTGATCACGATGCTGCAGCCGGCGGCCAGCGCCGGTGCCGCCTTGCGCGCAATCATCGCGTTGGGGAAGTTCCAGGGGGTGATCGCAGCGACCACACCCACGGGTTGCTTGATGCACACAATCCGCTTGTCAGAGGAGGGGCCGGGGATGACGTCGCCATCGATACGCTTGGCTTCTTCACCGAACCACTCAATAAACGCAGCACCATAGGCAATCTCGCCGCGGGATTCAGCAATGACCTTGCCCTGTTCAGCGGTCATCAGCTGGGCGAGGTCTTCCTGGTGTTCCATCATCAGGTCAAACCACTTGCGCAGCACCTGCGCGCGGGCCTTCGCAGGCACCTTCTTCCAGTTTGCCATGGCGGTATCGGCAGCGGCGATCGCGCGCGCAGTTTCAGCTGCGCCTACACTGGCGATCTCGGTAATGACTTCGCCTGTGGCGGGGTTGGTTACCGCAAACGTGGCACCGTCATCCGCGTCTACCCACTCGCCGTTAATATAGGCATGGTGCTTTAGCAGGGTAGGGTCTGAGAGAGTCAGGGGCATGGTTTTTTTCCTTTCGCGTTCGTTAGATTGATTCTGAGGTTAGCACGCGCCACACTGGTTGGCGTCATAATAATAAGGCGTACTCTATGTCCGGTTTTAATCACTGTGTTGCCCTGGTCACCGGTGGCGCCAGCGGCATTGGCGAGGCCACTGTCCGCGCACTTGTTGAGCGTGGCGCCCGCGTTGTTGTCGCTGACCTGCAAGCCGACAGGGGTGAGGCCCTGGCAGCGGAGTTGGGCGATGCGGTGCGCTTTTGCGTCACCGATGTTACCAGCGAGTCGGCTGTTGCAGCAGCAGTGGCTGAGGCCGTGACCACTTTCGGTTCCCTGACCGCACTGGTCAATAACGCCGGAGTGGTAGGCGCGGTGGGCTCGATTACCGATACCAGTATCGAAGCCTATGAACGCACCATGGATATTCACTGCAAGGGCAGTTTCCTGGGAGTTAAACATGCCGCAAAGGTCATGCCCCGAGGCAGCGCCATTGTGTCCCTGGCCAGCACTGCCCGACTGATCGGTGGTCAAGGACCACATGTGTATACCATGGCCAAGCACGCTATTGTTGGCCTCACCAAGTCGGCGGCGTCTGAGCTGGCCACTAAAGGTATTCGCGTGAATGCCGTAGCCCCCAGTGGTACCGTGACGCCCATGATCGACGCGCTGGGTCTGGGTGATGCCGAGGCACGGCGGCGGCCCTGGCTGCAGCTTCGCCGCTGGGTATTGCCTGTCGCGCTGAGGACATTGCCGATACCATTCTGTTCCTGATCAGCGATGCGGCCCGGCACATTACCGGGCAGACGCTTGCGGTGGACGCAGGCCTGACCACCGCAGGATTGACGCCGCCACCGTTCTTCAATGAAGACCCGCAAATGTTGCTGCAGGCCGGGGTAAGGGAGCAGGGCTGACATGATTCAGGGGCGACGCCGGTTGTCGAGGCGATACACCGGGTCGTCCTGACGACCACCGCGCAGGGTGTTTGGTACCAGCTCAAAGTAGGGATCATTGCTGGGGGAGCTACGGCTCCAGTCGACGACTTCACTGCGGTAGGCCAGCTTCCAGGTACCTTCCCGGCACTTGTAGCGGTCGATATAGCGGCCGGCGATGATCATATCGTCGAATCCCGCTTCGGAAGGCACTTTGTGATAGGCCTGGAAGTACACCTCGCCATAGGCTTCATTGCCCTCGACGTCGATCAGGGTATTGCCGATCAGGTGTTGATTGGCGACGTGGTTGGCCAGCGCCTGCAGGGCAAAGTCAATGAGCTCAGTGGAGCTGGCATTCATGAAGCCGTATTCACACCAGCCGTCTCCCCCGAACTGCGCGAGCAGCAGATCGCGATCGCGCCGGTCCAGGCCGCGCATGTAGCGGCTGCTAAGCTCGCCGATCGCCTGCTTTGCGAGTAGCGTTTCCAGGCGCTTATCCATGGGTGTTGTCTCCCTGGAACAGGGCGTAGGAGGGGTCGTCCAGATCGGCACGGCCTTTGGCTAGCGCCGCGAAGGCTTCGTCGTTGCGCTCGTCGTGCATATCGCGAGTTACGCTCCAGTCCATCACCACCTGACGATGCCGGATGCGCCATTGCCTATCTTTACGTTCGAGTGTGTCCAGATAGCGGCCGCGGAAACTCATTTCCTGCTCTGCCCCCCTCAGCAGGTGCGCGGCTTCCACATAGCTCTCGCACTGGGCGAGTCCACCGTCGACCACAATGGTGACGTTGCTCACGCAGTGTCGCGTAAGCTCGTAGCTCTGGGTGAGGGCGGGCCCAATCAACTCGGCGAAATCACTCGCCGCGCCGACGAAGCTGCCGTAGTCGACGGTGGCGTCTGGCCAGTAACAGTCCCTGATCAGCGCACTATTATTGCGGTCCAGACCGCGGCAGTGACCATCCAGTACGGCAATAATGGCCTGTTGATCTTCGAAGTCAGCGGTCATAGCGGCCTCGTTACGATGGGGTACTTGCAAGGTTGGGGGCTCGGCTCATAGTTATAAAAACAGTCAATCCGGATTGTATTTGCATGAGTGAAGCGCGTCCAGTCATGATGGGGGAGCGAATGTCGGTACAGAAACCGGGTAGTGCCAGGGCCAGTGGTCCCACCGTGGCAGAGACCATCGCTGCAGATCGTGTTGCCCCGCCGGCGCCGTTGCTCGAAAGTGACTACGCTTTTCTCGGTGATGTCGATATCGATTGTGAACGCTACACGTCTGAGGCCTTTGCACGACGCGAAGACGAACAACTGTGGCGACGCTGTTGGCACTGGGCCTGCCGCGAAGAGCATCTACCGGACGTCGGCGATAACTACGTACACAACATTGGCCCCTGGTCGGTGATTGTGGTGCGCGACAGCGCCGACTCGATCAAGGCGTTCGTCAACAGCTGCACGCATAGGGGTACTCGCATGCTCGATGGCGAGGGCAGTGGCTACGGCATGCAATCCTCGGCGTGGGGTCAGCTGACGTCCAATGTTCAGCGCCAGTACACTATCGACTTTGACTCACCAGCAGCAGCGCATACCGGCGCAACATTAATGCCGGGAGCCAGTGGCCCAGAAGAGGAATGAGTAACTTATGACGCCGGGAATCAACGTCGCCAAGCGCGCCAGGATTGCGCACACGGTGCACGAGTATCAACACGATGCATCACATGAATCCTATGGCCTTGAGGCGGCAGAGAAAATGGGTGTTGCGCCAGAGAGGGTGTTCAAAACCCTGGTGGCCAGCCTCGACGGTCGCGAACTGGTGGTGGCCGTTATCCCGGTGGCATTGAAGCTAAGCCTGAAACACCTGGCCAAGGCCGCGCAGGGCAAGAAGGCAGCGATGGCCAACCCGGATGATGTCGAACGGGCAACTGGCTATGTGCTGGGTGGCGTCAGCCCGTTGGGACAGAAGAAACGTCTGCGGACATTCATTGATAAAGCCGCCCAGCAATATGCGACGATCTATGTCAGCGCAGGGCGCCGCGGCCTGGAAATTGAACTCGCCCCCGATGATCTGGCAACGTTGGTGCAAGGTGGCTTCACAACACTGTGTCAGTGAGCTGACTCTGGGGTGCTTAGGTGAGGCTGGCAATCTGCCGGTGCATATTTTGCACTCCGGGTTCGTTGCGCCCGATGATGACCTGGCGGGGTAGGCCGCTGTTCAGGCCGCGGTGGATCTTGTCGACCAGGGTGTAGTCCTCAGTTACTGCAACATCGTTGATCAACTGAAAGTACTGTTCACGTTCGACGAGCTCCGCATCCCTGGTCGGTGCCTGGGGCAGGTACATGCTGTGGTACACCACGGATTGATCGTGGCTCACCGGATAGACGCGCCAGGTCTGAAAGTGATCTTCGACCACGAAGATCACGGTATTCGGAAAGATGTAGTTCACGAACGAGGTGTACTTGCGCGGCTCCCACTGTGCTTCCGGGATTGCATTCAGCTCGCTGATGTTCAGCGTGGCCGAACCCATGGCGTGATTGCGCCCGTACTGATGGAAGGTGCCGAGATTGGAGTAGGCCATTTGGCCGATCGTCTCTGGGTGCAGGCTCTCGAAGTGGTAGAACTCCTGGAACGTGTCCATATTGAGCTTCCAGTTGAACGCTGTATCCACCTTCTTGGTACCCAGGTGGTGGTGATCGCTCAGGCCCGCCTCTGCCAGTCGGGACTCGATACCGCCCAACACCTCGTCAATGTCGAACCGCAGTTCAGGGTTGGGCATAACGAAGATAAAACCGTGCTTCTCCTCTACCTGTAATTCGCGTAGCCCGAGGGTCTCGCGGTCAACGCCCGCGAAGGCGTCTTGTGAGGGTATGCCGAGCAGCCGGCCGTCAAGGTCATAACTCCAGCCATGGTAGGGGCAGGTGAGCATGCGGCCCCTGCGCGCCTGGCCACAGGCAGATTCATTCAGTGGTGCACCGCGGTGAGAACAGGCATTCACGAAAGCCTTGAGTACACCCTCTTGGTTGCGCACCACTAGAATGGGAATGCCCGTGTCATCAAAGGCGAAGTAATCGCCCCCGCGAGGCAGCAGGCAACTGGGTCCCACAAACTGCGGGTAGTTGCGAAACAGGGCAGTTCGTTCAGTCTCGAATCGCGCGGCATCGGTGTACTCGGCGACATCGATGGTCATGACATTGTCAGCCATGGCCGTCGTTTGCTGCGCCACCAGATCCAGGAGTAGGTGGGTCTCGGTGACTAGGTCTGCGTGGTTCACAGCGCGGTGCCCCTAGAGGCCCAGTACCAGCTTGGAGACAATATTGCGCTGCACTTCCTGGGAGCCGCCAAAAATCGATGCGGCGCGATTGTTCAGGTAGCGGGGTAGAACGGCGCTCTCCGGGTCGGGGCGATAGGGGCTGGCGCCCGGCATCGGGTCCATGACCAGCCCGCGGTATCCCAGAATGTCTACAGAGACCTCATTGATGGCTTGTTCGAGGCGCGTGGTGTTGAGCTTGAGTATTGACGACTCAGGTCCCGGGGCGCCACCGGCGCTGACGGCAGTTAGAATCCGCAGTTCAGTAATCTCCAGCGCCTTGAGGTCAATTTCAATCTGACCGATACGACGCTTGATCACCTCATTGCTGTCGAAGTCAGCAACTTCTGCTGCGGTGCTTTCGTAAAGGTCCCAGAGCCGTTCGAGTTCGTGCACGACCAGGGGACCAGAGAAACTGCCGCCGCGTTCAAACTCCAGCAGGTACTTGGCATAGGTCCAGCCTTTGTTTTCCTCGCCAATGCGATTGCTCTGGGGCACCCTGACATTGTCGAAGAAAACCTGGTTAACCTCGTGATCGCCGGCCATGGTGATAATTGGCTCAACAGACACCCCGGGTGTGGCCATGTCGATTAACAGAAAGCTGATGCCCTGTTGCGGCCTCCCTTCGTTGCTGGTGCGCACCAGGCAGAAGATGTGGTCGGCTAAATGTGCATGCGTGGTCCAGATCTTTGAGCCGTTGACGATGTAGTCGTCACCATCGGCCTCTGCCTTGAGCTTCAAGCCCGCGAGGTCGGAACCGGCACCGGGTTCGGAATAACCCTGGCACCAGTAATGTTCGCCCGACAGTATTTTGGGCAGGTACTCCTGTTTCTGCGCTTCACTGCCAAAGGCCATGATGACCGGCGCCAGCATCAGCAGGCCGAGAGGAATCAGCATGGGGGCGCCGGCCAGATAGCACTCGCGGCTGAATATGTACTTCTGGGTAGGGGTCCAACCGGTGCCGCCATGTTCGGTGGGCCACTGGGGCACTGCCCAGCCTTTTTCCACCAGAATGGCCTGCCACTGCAGTGCCAGATCTTTCTCGACGAAGACGCTGGCATTGTTGGCGGTCGTTTCAACAATATCCGCGGTGAGGTTCTCGGCCAGAAACTGGCGGACCTCTTGCTGGAACTGTAGATCGTCGGCGGAAAAGGCGAGATCCATGATGGGCTCCTCATATTATGCCTAGGCAAATTAGCAAACCGATATCTAAAAAACAATCAGAATTGACTGTTTATTTTATATTGGCTAATGTGAGCCTCAGACTGCCGCCAAACGATAAGCAATAACACAACTCCGGCGGCCCATTAGGAGAGCTTCAATGGCCAAGTGCCCAGCAGATTTTGATTTCTTTTCCCCTGAAGTCATCGAGTCACCCTTTGAGTTTTACAAGGTGGTGCGCGAACAGGCGCCTGTGTACCAATTGCCTGAAACGAATATCTTTTTCCTGTCTCGCTGGGAAGATATTCGGACAGTGAATCGCGATACCGCAACCTTCTCCAACGACTTTCAGGACGTCCTGCAAGGGCCGGATCCCTCGGATGAAGTGAAGGCGATTTACGCCTCCGGGTATGCCCAGCCGCCCACACTGCTGACGCTGGACCCTCCCGAGCACAAGATGTATCGCTCGTTGATCAACAAGGTGTTCTCAGCCAAGCGCGTGGAAACCATGCGTCCCTATATGGAAAAAGTCGTGGACGAGTTGCTCGACGACATGCTGGAAAAAGGCGAGTGTGATTTCGTGCATGACTTTGCGACGCCGCTGCCGGTGTATGTGATTGCCGACCAGCTCGGGGTGCCCCGCGAGGATCTGCGCCGCATCAAGACTTGGTCAGATGCCTTTGCGTCGCGCCTGGGCGGTATGGCAGACGAACAGCAGCAGCTTGAAGATGCGAGGCTGATTGTCGAGTGGCAGCACTACATGGCCGACATCATCAATCAGCGTCGCGCCAAACCCCAGGACGATATGATTTCCGACCTGGCCAATAACACGATCAAACATCCCGATGGCGAACGCCTGATGACGATGGAGGAACTGCTCAGCATGATCGAGCAGTTGCTGGTGGCGGGCAATGAGACCACCACTTCATCGCTCGCGGGTGGCTTGCTGTCATTGATTCAGCTGCAGGACCAGATGCAGCTGCTGCTGGACGATCCCGGGCTGATCGACAATGCGGTGGAAGAGATGTTGCGCATGGAATCACCCTCAGCGGGGCTGTGGCGGCTGGTGACCACGGATACCGAGATTCGCGGGGTGTCGATTCCCAAGGGCTCGCTGCTGATGCTTCGCTATGCGGCTGCTAACCGTGATGAAGCGGTGTTCGAGCAGCCTGACCAGATGGACGTCTGCCGGAAAAACGCGGATGAACACATTGCCTTTGGTTACGGAACTCACTTCTGTCCCGGCGCATTCCTCGGCCGCAAGGAGATGCAGGTAGCCTTCCAGAAAATTCTCGAGCGGATGGACAATATCCAGCTTGCCCCGGGCAAGAACGACCTGATGCATTCACCGAATATGGTGCTGCGGGGGCTCAAGGAGTTACACATTACCTACGACAAGCGCGAGGTCACAGCATGAAGGCTGCGGTATTTGAAGGTGTCGGTAAGCCACTGTCGATTCAGGACGTGCCCCGGCCGGCAGCCGAACCCAATGAGCTGGTGGTTAAGGTCGATTACTGTGGCGTCTGCGGCACCGATCTGCACGCCACGCGAGAGGGCCTGACTACCGCCGCTGAAGGTCAGATTCTCGGGCACGAGTATGTCGGCAAGATCGTCGAGGTGGGCCCAGAGGCGCTCGGTGACTGGCAGGTGGGTGACCGTGTGTGTTCACTGCCGTTCATCGCCTGTGGCAATTGTGACGCCTGTCATGCCGGTCGGCCCTATGAATGCCAGAACAAGAAAGTATCCGGTGTGGATGCACAGGGCGCCTATGCGGAGTATGTCGCGGCCGGCGGGCAGGAAACCATCAAACTGCCCGATGATCTCGATTCACAGGCAGCGGCACTGATTGAGCCGCTGGCGGTGGGACTGCACGCAGTGCGTATGGCCGATGTGCAGCCCGGAAGTCGGGTGCTGGTTATCGGTGCGGGGCCAATTGGCCTCACCGTGGCGCTGTGGGCTCGGTTCTACGGCGCGGAGAGTGTTGTCGTCAGCGAAAGGGCGGACAGCCGCGCGGCACTGGCGCAGAAAATGGGTGCCACGGCGGTCATGCGGCCGGCGGCGGATGCCGACGCGGAGACGTTGGCAGCACAGTACGCTGAACTGACGGGCGGCGCGCCCGAGGTGATTTTCGAGTGTGTCGGAGCACCGGGCTTATTACAGCAGTGCATCGAGATAGCCGGACATGGCGGGCAGATTGTGCCGGTGGGCGTGTGCGAACAGCCCGACGCTATTATGCCCATGCTCGGGTTGTTCAAGGAGCTGCGGATTCAGTTCGCTATCGCCTACACCATGGATGATTTCCAGACGGCCATGTCTGCCTTGGCCGAACAGCGTATCGATGTGCAGCCGATGATTACCGATATCGTGACGTTGGATGAATTGCCGGCGGCATTTGAGGCCCTGCGGACACCGCAGGATCAGTGCAAGGTATTGATCAAGATAGACTGATCCATGCCCTGCAGCAGGGGAGAGTGTTATCAGCGGTAGTAGTCCACTCCCACCAGTTCGGCCATAGCGTCATAAAATGCCTCGCCCTGCAGGCAGTTAATCCGCACCCATTCATCATCGGAGACCTTGGCTCTGGCGGCGACCATTTCGTTCGCATCCTTGCCGACGGTGTAGCGGAATTTTGGTGCGTCGGCCTCGATCGCCTCGGCAATAGCAGCGGCGACATCGGTGGGCATTGAAGGGTTTTGCAGGGCGTATTCAAACCAGGTGCCGAGGCGTCCCAGTGAATTCAGGTAGGGCTGCTCAATGGTTTCGTCCAGCGGTGCCACTTTACCCAGCATGGGAGTGATGACGCACCCGGGTTCCACCAGGGCGACCTGAACATTAAACTCGGCCATTTCCATGGCGAGTGATTCACTGAGCCCCACCATCGCCCACTTGGACGCAGAGTAGTGCGCGTGACAGCCCACGGTATTGCGCGCTGCCAGTGAACCGACGTTGATGATTCGGCCCTGGCCCTGCTTGCGCATAATTGGCGTCACCGCGCGCAGTACGTTCACGGTGCCGAAGTAGTTTGTTTCAAAAATCCAGCGCACATCCTCAATCGGCGTCATTTCCACCGCCTGACCTGCACCGACGCCTGCGTTGTTGACCAGGACATCAATGCGGCCGGTTTCCTGCATGATCTGCGCGACGGCAGCCTCAATGCTCTTAGGCTGGGTGATGTCCATTTTCAGCACGGTTACCGGCAGCGATTCGGCGGCTATGGCTGCATGCAGTTCATCGACGCCGTCGGGATTGCGCACCGCTGCGTATGCAGTATTGCCTTTGCGCGCCATGTGCAGTGCAGCTTCCTGGCCAATGCCGGTGCTGGCGCCGGTTACGAGAATAGTCGACATATGGGTACTCAGTCCTTGTTCTGGTGGTGGCCTTGGCGGGCCTTGTAATCGATACGATATTCGCAAGTCACGCAGCGGCGCATACCTTCGCGCATACTGTCGTTCTGGGCTTTCAGTGTGGCCACTTCAGCTTCGAGCTCTCGAATGCGCTGCGCTTGTTTGACCAGCTCTGCTCTGGATTGAAAGAAGTCGCAGAGTGCCACGGCTAGTCGGTCGACCAGCTCATGCGCACGGTGCAGGAGGTTTCGGGCAGGTGTGGGTCGAACTCCATTTTCAGGCCCCCGTTCTCGCCTTTGAAAATCGCTTCAAAGGGCCCTTTGCAAATGGCCAGACAACCTTCTTCGGGCAGGGCATTGGGGTTGGGCAGGTCGGCCTGCCGGCCGCAGGTGTGCCAGGCGCAATCGGGTATGTGCATGACAGTTGCACCGTTGCTGGGATCGAACTCGGTGATCGTGGCGCGGCCTGTTAACCAGTGTGCCGGGTTGAAAGTCTCGAACATGAACGTGCTGAACCATCCTGGTTCGGTCGAGCCATTGGCCTTCTTTTTGGTTTTTTTGTTTTTGTTCTTTTCCGGCATGGTATTCATCATTGCCAGAAAATCACCCATGGTTTCCTGTCCGGTAGCCACCGCGCTGCCAATAACGATTTCATCAAACTGCGTGGGGCTATAGTACTTGCGCAACTCCAGCAGGGCCCACTCCACCTCGCGCACAAAGTTGCCGTAGCGTTTGCGCCATTTCTCCCGGGGTGAATCGAGCAGTCGAACCGTCTCACGCTTGCTCTTGAGTGCTCCCCAGTCGGCATCGACCTGTGTCGCATCGCCGGACAGCCGCAGAATAGGGAGGAATGTGTGTGTCACCAGCAGGGAGGCCTTCTTCACCAGCATGGTGTTGGACATCCACATGTCAATCCAGGCCTGTGGCCCCCAGTTGTACCAGAGGCCGGGTCGCTGGGCCGGCGAGATCCGGCCGCTGCGCTGATCCGAGGTGATGATGTTGTTATCGGCCATAGTCTGAGTCTAGTTCATCATGCGCAGGGTGACACCGTAGGTGGAACCTGGCGCCACAACGCCGGCGTAGCCGCCGACGGTGGGGGCATCGATACCCCATGAATAGTATTCTTCATCCAGCAGGTTGCGGCCCCACAGAATCGCTTCCCAGGTGCGGGCCTGATTGCTGAGTGTGAGACGTAAGTTGATGAGGTTGACTGAGTCGTTTTCCAGGTTGGGGTCGAGATCCTGGTCCAGGAAATAGCTGTCTGTGTAGCTGTGTTCCAGGCGTGCGGTGCCGACCAGATCACTACCCATTTCATGGTCGTACTGAATATAGGAGCTGATAGTCCATTCGGGGGCATTGTCGATGGGCTGTCCCGCCAGGTCCTGCAGGCAGACCGATGCGGTGCCCGGTGTGCCGCCCTGGGCGCCTTCGATGATGTAGTACTGTTCGAATGACTGCTGCACGGTGCACTGGCCGTTATCAAAGGATTTGTACTCGGCCTTGTTGTAACCCAGTGCACTGCCGAAGATGACATTGGTGGTAGGCAGGTAGGTGAACTCCAGTTCCGCGCCATAGCTTTCCATGTCGCCGGCATTGGTGACCTTCAGCGAGGCGCCGTCGAAGGATTGGGCCTGGAAGTCTTCGTAGTCCACGAAGAACAAGGCGCCGTTGAACTGTACGCGACGGTTACCCCAGGAGGTCTTCCAGCCCAGCTCGTAGGAGGTGGAAATTTCCTCGTCGAATTCGCCGGTCTCGCCCAGAGCCTGGCGGCGCTGGTCGTAACCGCCGGACTTAAAGCCGCGACTGACCATGGCATAGCCCATGACGTCCGGGTTGAAGAAGTAGCGGAAGTTCAGCGAGGGTGACAGCGCGGTGTCGCTGCGGTCATCGTCGTAGGCAATATCTGGGCCCGCGATCGGTGGTGTGTCGAAGGGCACCGACGGTGTGGTGATCTGGGTACCGACACGCTCTTTTTTCTCATAGGTATAACGCAGGCCCAGGGTGGTGCTGAAGGCCTCGGTGATATTCCACACCGCTTGGCCGAACGCGGCGTAGCTGGTGGTGGTGTATTCGTTGGTGTCGATATTGGTAGAGCCACCCGGCGAGAAGTCGGCCATGGTAATGTCGCCAAACAGCACAATCTTTTCTAACAGGTCTTCGCGCTGCTCAAAGTCACCCTGCGAATCGAGCGTGGAGCGATAGGCGTACAGGCCCGCCTGGTAGTCGATGGTTTCGCCACCCTCGGAGGTAATGCGCAGCTCCGACGAGTATTGGTCCAGATCGATGTCTGTGGTGGTGCGACTGGCATCGTAGGCAGTAAAGTCGCCGTCGAACATGCTCAGTGATTCATAGAAACGCCAGGCATTAATGAAGGTGAGGGTGCTGCCGCTTTCAAGATCGCGGTTCCACTCCAGCGCTGCGCCACCAACGTCTACCTCATTACCCAGGTCTGCGTTAAACCAGTAGTCGTCGCCAAAGGGATCGGCCTCGGGTGGAGAAAAGCCCTCGGCCGTCTCGAAGTCGTTAAAACGCAGAATGGGCTGTCCCAGTGCATTGTTGCCGAGCATTTCCTGCCATTGCGCAGAGGGTGTGCTGGTAATCGGTGAGTTGAGCGTGGACAGGCCTTCGTAGGTGATTGTCGCCAGAGCGCAGCAATCGGTATCTTCCTTGGAATAATCCAGTGACGCAATAAACTGGCCGAAGCCGTCGGTGGTGGTGTCGCCTTCAAAATTAAACAGCAGCCGGGCGCGGCCGCCGTACTTGTTGGCGTCGTTAATGCCCTTACCCGTATAGGTATTGCGATACATGTGGTCGCCATCAATCCCGTAGGCGGACAGGCGCATGGCGTGGCCGGAATCACCCAGCGGTACGTTTACCATGCCGCGCAGTTCCATGCGCTCTTCGCTGTCGTAGCCGGCTTCCGCCAGGTACTCAAACTCATTGGTGGGTTGCTTGGTGATAATGCTGATAGCGCCGGCGGCAGTGTTTTTGCCGTATAACGTGCCTTGCGGGCCGCGCAGTACTTCAATGCGCTCAACATCAATCAGGTCGGAGATGCTCATGCCGGCCCGACCCTGGTATACGCCGTCGATGAACATACCCACGCTGGGGTCGATGCCGGAGTTGGTGCCGACCGAGCCGATCCCTCGAATGCGGTAGGAGGTGCCGTTGGAGTCGGTGCTGGGTGTGATTTTGAGGTTAGGAGTGTACTGCTCGAGGTCGGTGAGTTGGTTAACACCCGTGCCTTGTAAAAAATCCGAGCCAAAAGCCGACACCGACATGCCAACTTCCTGTAATCGCTCTACCCGGCGGCTGGCGGTCACCAGGATTTCTTCCAGTACCAGTGCGTTGGGGTCGGATTCCTGGGCCAGTGCCGCGGGGCCAGAAACGGGGAGTAGTAGGGAGGCACCGAAAACCGGCAAGTACTTCCTCATAATAAACACCACTTGTCTTATCGTTATTTTCTTGTGATAAGACAGTATCAAATGTGATTTAAAAAACAAACCGAATTGACTGATTTTATTTGTAGCGTTATGTTGGGTCGGTCACACAAATATAAGAGAGTACGTCATGGCTGAACCTATGCCTTCTGATAGCACCTTCCTCAATTTCCCCTGGGCGCCGATCCAGATGGAATGTGAGGCCAGCGACCTGATGATTGAAGGAGAAATGCCCGCTGATTTATCGGGTACGCTCTATCGGGTAGGTCCCAATCAGCGCTGGAGGCCCCGTGGCGACTACCATCTGTTTGCGGGTGACGGCATGGTGCATGCCTTCCACATCAGTGGAGGTCGCGTCGACTACATTAACCGCTGGGTGCGCACCGCCAAGTTCAATATGGAGGATGTTGAAGGGCGTGCGCTGATTAACGCTCTCAACCCCTTTGACTGCGACCCGGATTACTCAGATTTCCCACTCACCGATAAGGAAGGTCTAGCCAATACCGCCGCCGTCTGGCATGGCGGGCGCATGCTGATTATGGAGGAGGGGCACCAGCCCTACGAGATCGATCCAATTACTCTTGATTCGATTGGCAGCTGGACGTATCGCGGCAAGTTGCATACTGCGATGACCGCTCACCCCAAGGTCGATCCGGCCACCGGAGAAATGGTGTTCTTTGCCTATATGGCCACCGGGCCCTTCTCGGAAGATGTTATGGTGCACAAGGTCAGCGCTGACGGCCTGCTCACCCAGAGTATTCATATTCCCACGCCCTACTCGGCGATGGTGCACGACTTCGTGATCACCGAGAACTATATTGTGGTGCCCATATTCCCGATTACGGGCAGCCTCGATCGCGCTATGACCGGTGGGCCTCCCTTCGCCTGGGAGCCCGACAAGGGCGTGCATGTGGCGGTGTTGCCGCGCAATGCAGAGACTGCCGAGGATATTCGCTGGCTGAAGATGGAAACCTGCTTCGTATTCCACTTTATGAATGCCTTTGATCGTGACGGTTTGATCAGTATTGACGCTGTCCAGTTCCCCCAGGTGCCATTGTTCCCCACGCCCGATGGTGAGCCCACCGGTAGTACCAAGAGCAAGCTCTGCCGCTGGACGATCGATATGAACAATCCGGAGGCGGAGGTGATTTCCGCGCCACTGGACGGGTTCGAACTGGAGTTTCCCCAGGTTGATCCGCGCTATGCTGGCCAGGACTACCGGCATGGCTGGTATACCACCACCGATGGCAATGTGAAGAGCGACATGGAGGTGAATGAAAACCTCTACAACACCATTGGGCACTGGGATCACAATACCAATACCACGGTTCAATACTCCTGTGGCAACGGCATGGTGTCAGAAGCACTGTTTGTCCCTCGTTCAGAGGACGCGGCCGAAGGCGAGGGGTATCTGCTCGCGGTGGTGACAGACTTCGATACTCGCCTGAGCGGCATGTGGGTGTTCGACGCCCTGGATATTGCCGCGGGCCCGCTGGCCAAGGCGCATCTTTCGCATCGGGTCCCCCCCGGTTTCCACGGCACCTGGCGACCCGCCGGCTAGCGCTGGATTGTGTTAGAGTGCGCGCCTTCTAGTCCATCGAAGAGGCGCGCTCATGTTCTATATTCGTCTTCTGGCAGCCGCAATGGGTCTGGCTGCTCCTCTCAGCTTCGCCGCTGTCACCCAGGCCGAGGCTTCCTGGGATCGCTCCGTGTGGGAGCAGCAGGTAGCTGCCGAGCGTGACATCAATGAACTGGGGCGCCTGTACCTTGAGCTGACCCTGGAGCAGTCACCTCACAACAGCGTGTTTCGAGGCCTGCATGGCACGGCTGCGGAGCCTACTCGCTACGACGACCGGATGGCGGATGCCAGCCCGGTCGCCCGCGCGTCCTTCGATAGTGCCCGTGAAACGCTGTTGGCCAAGCTCGAGGGCATTGATGCGTCAGCCCTTGCTCGCAGCGATCAGATCGATTTGCATATTCTGAAAAAACGCGTGGAGTTGCACCTGTTCAACTCGCGTGAGTTGGGCAGCGGTGCCAGCCCCTTTACCTGGAGTAGTGCACTGTCCACCGGGCTCTCCTCACTGTTAATGCGTGACTTTGCACCGCTGGAGCAGCGCCTAAGTAGCCTGGGTAAACGCTGTGCTGCGACGGGCGATTATCTTGGTGGGGTGAAGGCCTCTCTCGCGCCGGATGATGTTCTGCCGACAGAACAGCACAAGAAAACCGCCCTGGCACAGCTGGGTGGTCTGGATCGCGACGGCGGTCTGTTTGACAAGACGATTCCCGACTTGTTGGCATCCTCCTCACTGAGTGATGATCAGCAGCGCCAGATTCTTGAAGATTGCAGCGATGCCCGCAAGCAGATCAAGGCGTTCACGGCTTGGTATCAGGCTACCGTGATGCCGCGCGAGGCGAGCGAGTGGCGCACCGGTAAAGCCATTTATGACCGTCAGTTCGATTTGCAAAATGACTACTACCTGACACCGGACGAACTGCTTGCCCGCGCTGAGCAGGCGCTCGAGGATAACAACCGTGAATTGGAGGCGCTGGCCCGCCGTATTCACGATGCCTATCTGGCTGAAGAAATTGAAGCAGGGACCTATGCGCCGGCAGCTGAGCAATCCGATCAGGCGGTGGTGCGCAATGTGTTCGCCAAACTGTCGGAAGATCGGCCTACCCCGGACTCGCTGGTGGAAGACAGTTATGCCCTGGCCGACGGCATTATCGCGTTTGTTAAAGACAATGACCTGATGGGCCTGCCGCCCGCCACCAAATTGCGCATCGAGCCTGTGCCGCCGCAACTGAGTGGCAACTCGGTGGCCTTTATTCAGACCGCTCCCGCCTTCGAGCCGCACCTGGAATCGGTGTGGTTCTGGGACATTGAGCTGCTGCGCAGTGCCCCGGATTACCTGAAAGAGTACAACCGCACCATGCTGGCCATCGTCTACATTCACGAAGGCGTGCCAGGCCATTTCGTTCAGTTGGAGTATTCCAACCGCGCCGAACGCCTGATTCCCAAGGTGTTTTTCAACGGGCCGATGGTAGAGGGCTGGGCGAGTTACATCACGACGCAACTTGTCGCCGAAGGCTATACGGTGTATCCGAATCATCCCCTGGGGCATGAGTTGCAGCAGATGACCGATATCAAGATGGTACTGCGCGCGCTGACTAACGCCATTATTGATCTCAAGTTGAATCGTACGGATTGGTCCGAAGAGGAGGCCCTCGCGCTGATGATTGAGCGCGGCTATCAGCAGCCCGGTGAAGCCCAGGGTAAGTTGGGTCGCGCCAAAATGGGCGCCGTACAGTTATCCAGTTACTACGCCGGCTTCCTGGCCATCGAGGATATTCTCGCCGAGTACCGCGCCAAGAAAGGTGATGCTTTTTCCTACAAGGAATTTAATGAGCGTCTGGTCGGTGCCGGTTCACCACCGTTTTTCGCGATTCGCGAATTTATGCTCGAGGACGAGTGATCACGTAAGCGCTACCCGGGCTTCGCCTTCGAGGAGTACGCCGCGTTTGGCGTGCTCCAGCCAGATGTCACAGTCGGCATAGCGCTCGCCCTGATCTTCAACCACGGCGGTTACCGTGCCTCTGGCGACAACGCGTTAGCCGTCGAGAACTACCTGCGGAAAACGCATGACCAGGCGCCTGATGGCATCTGGTCCCGCCCAGGCGTGCAGCATGTTGACCATATAGCTGAGGCCCAGTGGGCCCTGATTGATTGTGCGTCGGCCGAGCCCCAGAGGGAGTGCGGCTACCGCGTCCCGGTCCCAGTGCAGCGGGTTTGGGTCACGCAATATCGCCGCCATGGTGCGCATACGTTCAGCGGACACTTCAGGCATGACCCACTCGGGAATGGCCTGACCTTCAACACAGTTCACAACGTATTCCTCGTGTAGTGCCAGGTCACGGTAGAGCGGGCGACGGCCCGGTCCTGTGCAGAGACGTCAAACACAAACTGAATGCGATCGTATTCGCGCTCGCTGTCGCGATGCCTCTCAGCACTGGCAATATGGCCTTCCACCCGGTATTCACGCTCTTCCTGCAGTGGCTGGAAAAATTCCCATTCGTAGCTTTCTATCATGATCGAGAGATCTGACTCTGCCTGACCGAGGGCGAACATTTCGGCAATGCTGGTGCCGCTGCCAACAATCGGCAGATGAAATAGCGCGGCGGGATGAGCCAGCCCGCCGGGCAGCAGATCGGCACCCGTGCAACCGGTGAGCAGAACGTTTTCCCAGTGCGCAATAGTGTAGTGGCCGCCTGGGAACTGGTGGCCGGTCAGGGCGCGGATCTCTGCCTCAAGCGGTACCTTGTGCACAGTCAGAGTACCTCGGCGAAGAAGTCGAGCATGGCGCGCCAGGAGCGCTTATCGGCGTGCTCGTTATACAGCACGCCGCCTGCGGGATTATTGGCCGCCTTGCGGGTGAAACCGTGCAGGGTGTGGCCGTAGTTGATTAATTGCCAGTCCGCGCCGCGCGCCGTCATTTCCTGCTGGAATGCGTCTATGGCTTCCAGTGGGACCATCGGGTCGTCGGCCCCATTGAGTACCAACACCGGGGCGGTAATAGGGGTGTCTTCCAGACCATTCGGGGGGAGGATGCCGTGGAACGACACGGCGGCCTTGATGGCAGGCCCGCCCGACCGTGCCAGGTCCAGTGCGCACATGCCACCGAAGCAATATCCCATGCAGCCTATGCGCGCGGTGTCTGCATTCGGGATCTTTGTCACGCTGTCCAGGGCCGCTACCAGCCGCGCCAGCAGCATGGCCCTGTCCTGCATGTAGGGCGCCAGCACCGCCTGCACGGTGTCAAAATCGGTGTGGAATGTGCCGTTGCCGTGGACGTCCAGCGCCAGGGCGATGTAGCCAGCGTCAGCCAGGCGCTGGCACTTGCCACGAACCTCATCTCCGAGGCCGTCCCAGGCGTGTATGACTAGTATCACTGGGAAGGGACCCTGGCCTTCCGGGCTGAAATATTCCCCGTGGCAGCGCAGGCCGCCAACCTCATAATCCAGTCTTGTTCCTTTTTGGGTCACAGCGATTTCCTCATGTTATCCGGCGCCGTTATTGTGCCACTTATTCAGGTGCAGGCAATCGCCGAGCGCCTTGCGCGGGGCAGGTGAAAAGTGGGTGCCCTGGGTGTAAGCAATCGGAATCATGGCCACCTGGCTGTATTCATCGGGAATCCCCAGCAGCGCGGCGATCTCCCGTTCGTAGTTGAGATGCAGTGTTGTCCAACAGGTACCCAGACCGCGCTCTCGGGCGGCCAGCATAAAACTCCAGGTGGCGGGTATGATAGAGCCAAACATACCCGCGATGACGCCGGCAGGCAGGCCTGGCGTATCTGCGCGGCCCTGCATACACGGTATGAGCAGCGCCGGTATGCGGTGCAGGTTGGCTGCCAGGTACTGCGCGGAATTGAGTACCCGCGCCTGAGTTGGTGCCATCGAGGGGTCGTCCAGATGCTGCTTTAGCGGTTGGGCTTCGCTGGCCTCATAGGCGGCGAACGCCTCGCGGTAGTAGGCTGCAATCGGATCGATCAGTGATTGCTCCGTGACCAGCATAAAATGCCAGCCCTGCGAGTTTGAGCCGGACGGAGCCTGTAGGGCGATATCCAGGCACTCGCGCAGTAGTGCCGGTTCCAGTGACCGGTCAAAATCGAGGCGCTTGCGCACGGCTCGCGTTGTCATAAGGACTTCGTCGGCACTCAGGTTCAGCTTGCTCATCATCTTCTCCGCGGCACTGTCCGGCTTAGGCTAGCGCATGTCTCACAAATAAAACAGTAAGTACTGATTGTTTTGATGTGGTGGCCTTGCTAGCATGGCCAAAAACATCAGAGTGTATCGTTGTGGATTTTTCCCTCACCGAAGAGCAGTTACTGCTGCGCGAGAGCGTACAAAAGTACATCCAGCGCGCGGGTGGCGTAGAGCGTCACCGAACGTTGATGGCGGGCGCCGATGGCTTTGATCCAGCGGCCTGGGCGACGTTCGCAGAACTGGGCTGGCTGGCGCTGCCGTTTGCGGAAGCCGACGGCGGCCTAGATGGCTCAGCCACTGATCTGATGGTTTTATGCGAGGCGCTGGGGCAGGGTGTGGTACGCGAGCCTCTCTTGCATACCGTCATCACCTGCGGCGCGCTCTTGGCATCTCTGGCACCGCAAGCGCTACGACAAACCTATTTGCCCGGGTTGATGGCGGGAGAGCGCCAGTGGGCCTTCGCCTTTGCTGAGCGAGGCGGCGGTTATAGCTGGGAGAGCATTGAGGCCTCTGCGAGCGGCGATGCCGACAGCCTGTTTCTGAGCGGCACGAAAATTTCCGTGCTCAATGGCCACATCGCCGACTACCTGTTAGTCACGGCGCTGGTGGGGCATGAGCCGGCGTTGCTGTTACTGGATGCAAACAGACCGGGCATTTCCCGCAACGATTTCACGGTGGTTGATGGCAGTCGCGGCGCACACCTGACGTTTGACGCGGTGGCGGCGACGCTGGTTTGCCACTTATCGTCCACGGCACTGGAGCAGGCATTGGCCCCGGCGATCATCGCTATGGCCGCCGAAGGCGTGGGCGCTATGCAGGTGTTGCTGGACGCTACCGTGGAGTACACCAAGACACGCAAGCAGTTTGGTCAGCCTATTGGTCGATTCCAGGCCCTCCAGCACCGCATGGCCGATATGTACCTCAAGCTGGAAGAGACCCGGTCTCTGCTGTACAACGCCGCTATTCTCACCGACGAGTGCAGTGAGGAGGCGCCGGCAGCGCGCGCGGGGCTTAAGGTGAAACTTGCGGAAGCGAGCCGGTTCGTTTCACACGAGGCGGTCCAATTACATGGCGGGATTGGCATGACCGATGAACTGATCGTCGGTCACTTGTTCAAGCGCTTGCTGCTGTTGTCAAAACTTTACGGTGACGGCGACTACCATTTGGAACGCTACCTGCAGTTGCGGGTAGCGTAAGCTCCCCGCTTAGTTGTTTTTGGCCGAGTGGCGGCCGATAGCGCCTGATTCGCCCTCCTGGAAAATTTCTTCCAGGCGATCTGCCAGGTAATCCAGCATGCGTTTAACACGCTTGTCGCGATTGCTGACAATCTGCCCAACAGCCATGCCTTCCATCAGGAATTTGGTCAGGTCCATGGCAATCAGGAAACGTTCGCCGTGGTCATTCCACTCGCTGAATAATTCAGAGTTGCTCTCGGCAACGTGTTGATCGAACCGACGCGTGGATTCTTCCAGAATTTCCTTCAGTTCTGCGTCTGTACGGCCGGCCACACACAGTTCGTGATAGGCAGTGAACAGGTCGCCCGTCAGGTATTGCCAGTAGGCGTCAATACCGGCGCGACGGCGTTTCTGGCCCTTGGCTGTGGCGGGAATTTTGCGCACGCGACTGCTGTAGTCTTCCAGTAACTGCTGGTGCAGGTATTCGACCGCGGCCTGGATGAGTTCTGTCTTGGAGGGGAAGTGATGCAGCATGGCACCGCGCGACACGCCGGCCGCGCTGGCGACTTTGGCGGTAGTGACATTGGTGTACCCCAGGCCGATGAAGCAATTGATGGCCGCATCGAGAATGCGGTCCCTGGTCATCGCACTTTTTTGTGCCTGCCAGCTGATATCCTGGCCTGTTGCGGCGTCGCCCTTAGCCTTTTCCATGTCCTCTCCGTTTACGTGCAAAACGTCTCGCCTGTTTGTACCCTGCGAGCGGGACACTATTGTAGCGCATCGCGCCCACTTTAGGGCGCGCGTTTCGTAATCGATACCGGGATACTGCTCAGCCGCGGCATGGCCGAGTAACGTTCAATCTCGTGCAGGTTGTCGATGAGTCGATTGGTGTTACTGCCCATGTTGCGAAACTGTGTATCCACGTTGTGCTCAGGGTCGGGGTTGCCGCCCCAACTGTGTGACATGGAGACTACGCCGGGCTTGATATCGTCACTGCGATGCACAATGCCAGGGATGTCGCCGTGGCGCGAGGCAACGCTGATCTCGTCGCCATCCTCCAGGCCCAGTGCCTCCAGATCGTCCGAGTGCATAAAGGTCGGGTTATAGCTGTTCTTGGCGCGCAGCAGGCTGAGTTCCGGGCCGGTGGAATTGTGGGTGTACTTCATGCGCCGGCTGACGAGCAGCAGCGGGTAATCGCTGTTGTTCGCATCCATATCGGCATACGCCGTTGCCAGTTCATCGCCCAGTCCTTCTGGGAACAGTTCCAGGTGACCCTTTGTCGCCGGATCCGCCGGCTCGGCGATCACGTCCGCCAGGTCATACACATGACCGCCCTCGCGCGCAGCGATCTCGTCGATGGGTACCCGCGATCCGCGTGTCATGCTGCGCAACAGGTCGAGCTTGGGTGGCAGGGTCTCCATATCGACCGGTTCGCCATTCAGTTCCAGTGTCACGCCCATGCGTTTGGCCAGTTCCCAGAACACCTGCCACTCTTCGACCTCATCGCCACGAGCGGGAACCACTGCCTGGGTATATTGGCTGTAGGGTTTGTCATGCCAGATATCGGTGAGAAGGGTGACATCCTCGCGTTCCAAGCAAACCTTGGGCGCGAGAATGTAGTCGGCCAGTTGTGCGGTGGCGGACTCCTTGATGTCCACGCACACCAGCAGGTCCAGATCGGCGAGAGCGCGGTGCATTTTTTCCTGGTCGGGGCAGGCCAGCGCCGGGTTGCCGCCGACACAGATGAGTGCGCGGATTTTGCCGTCGCCAGGCTCGAGGATTTCATCCGCCATCAGGCCCGTGGGCATTTCATTGAGAGGGCCGTAAGGGGATAGCACGGTGGTTTCATAGACGTCATCGACGACGCGACTGCGCTCACCTTCCTGCAGCCACTGTGGCTGAGGCGGCATGGCCTGGGCGAACACCGGGGCCTCGGGAGTCAGTACGCCCGTGTTGGGCATGCGCTCGCCAGCGCGAGTGTGGCGGCCGCAAATGGCATTCAGACAAAGCGACAAATGCTGCATCAGGTTGGGGTGGGGACCCATCTCCGGGCCGGTACCTGTGGCAGCAGAACCGCGTGGGCCGCGTCCAAAGATACGTGCCGCCTCGTAAATTTGCGCTTCAGGTATGCCTGCCGCAGCCGCGACTTTTTCTGGTGTGAATGGCTGGGTGGCCTCGTCCAGGGTATCGAAGCTACGCGTGTGTTCCTCGCAGAATGCCTGGTCATAAAGGCCCTCACGAATAATGATCTGAATCATGCAGGCCAGCAGCGCGGCATCCTGACCGGGCTTGATCTGCAGGTGCAGGTCAGCCCGCTTGGCGACCTCGGATTCGCGGGGGTCGATCACAATCAGTTTCAGGCCTCGCTTGCGGCCTTCGCGCAGGGCGTTGGCGGGGCTGAACGAAGGGACGCCGCCGGGCACAGAGAAGTGTGAAATGAGGGTGTTATTGCCGATCACCAGAGAGACATCTGAATCGCTCCACATGTGATTGCCCGCTGTCCACACACCCATGCGAGCGGGGGCAATGGCCACTTTGGCGGGCTGGTCGATGGTAACGCTGGTGTAGTAGGAGGGCGATTCGATGGCCCCGTGAAATGCACGTGCTACCGAGTGGGCCGCGGAGTTCTGAAATGAGTAGGTGCCGTTGTAACTCGCGATAGCGCGGGGGCCGTACTTGGCCAGAATATCGCTCAGCTGTGTCGCGATTTCGTCCAGAGCGTCTGTGCTGGCGATAGGGGAAAGTGAGCCGTCGCTGGCGCGCTTCTGGGAGTGTTCAAAGCGCTCGGGTTGATAGATCTGCTCGAGCATCTGGCGGCCCTTTACGCAGGTATAGCCACCGTAAATCTCATTGTCTGTGTCCGGTGCGAGGGCAATCAGGCGATCGTCCTTTACCGTCGCCACCATGGGGCAGTAGGCGTGGCAGAAACGGCAGTAGGTTTTAACGTCTTTCTGGGTCATCGTCGTGCTCGAATCAGGCAGTGAAGAAGTCGCCGCGCGGACGGCCTTCAGGGTCGTACACGGGCTCCTCGAGATCGCTGCGGAACTTCAATACCTCTGTATTTACCACGTTGAACTCCCCGAGAATGCCCAACATCTGCAGATAATAGGGACCTGCAAGATGGGCATTGAGAGCCTCTGAGCTCTCCCAGTTCTCGTACACATGGACCCGCGTTTCAGAGGTGGGGTCGGCGGCCCACACATAGTGCCTGCAGCCGGGCTGACTGCGGGTTTCTGCCATCAGTGCCGCGGAAGCGGCGAGGGCCTTGTCGCGGTCGCCATCGAGGATATCTACAGTGCCAGCTACCAGTACAGTCATGCCGTTCTCCGGAGTGTTATTGCGTTATCGTGCGGATGCGTAAGACGCTAGCAGAAGCTATTCGATAAAACAATCAGGTCTGACTGCTTTTGCTCAGGCTTCACGGTAGCGGAGTGTACTCCCCGTTCAGGTCGCCGCTGCCCTGGTACAGGAACTGGTAGCTGCGGCGCTGGTAATACCATCGCCCGTCCTGGCGGACGTAATCGTCGTCATAGCGGCTCAGGGCCTGCATGGACTGTCCTTCGAGGTCGCGGGTGAATTCCTGCAGATACCAGTGGCCGGTCGCGCGGTCGCCATCGATAACAAACTGGTGCGAGCAGGGCATGAGTATGGCGAATTCAAAGCCCGCCATGACCTGTTGCCAAAGCTCGACCATTGCCTGGCGGCCCTCAACGTCCATGCCCATCAGGCACCAGACGCCATCCTCAGCCCAGGTGGCCGCCCATGCATCGCTGTCACGGCGGTTGGCGGCGTCGACATAAGCGCCCATCAGGCCCTGCAGCGCCAGCTGATCCCCAATGTTATTCATGCTGTTCTCCCGGTTGTGTGTGACTGTAGACCGCTTTTTCGAAAAAAGAAACAAACGAGACTGTTTTTATCATTTGGGTGCTGCTAGTATTTCGAGCAATCCGTTGATTGCCAACATAGTCATAAGAAGGGGTAGCGTTATGGATTTGAGTGCCTTTCCCTATTTGCAGGGTAATTATGCACCTGTCAGCGAGGAACGAGACCTCGCCGAGGCAGAGCTGCGCGTTGAGGGTGAGATTCCCAAGAAACTGCGCGGCGCCTTTATGCGCGACGGCGCCAATGTCGCCTTTCAGCCCAATCACTATGTCTACCCGCTTGACGGCGATGGCATGGTGCATGCGGTGTACTTTAAAGACGGTCACGTCAAGTACAAGAACCGCTGGGTGGAAACCAGCCACTTGAAAACCGAGCGTCAGTTCGGGCGCACCATTTACGGTAGCGTCGGTAAGCTGCTGGAGGTGCCCCCGGAAGTGATTGAGGCGGGCGGTGAGCCCAGTCCGGTCAGAAACACAGCCAACACCAATGTGCTTTATCACGGTGGAAAACTGCTGGCGATGTGGGAGGGCGGTTTTCCGCACCTGCTGAATAACGACTTATCGACGGTGGGCCTGTTCGATTACGACGGCGCCCTGCAGCCCGGCGATGCGCTGACGGCGCACCCGAAAATTTGTCCCGACAGTGGCGATCTGGTCTCCTGTACTCAGCGCTGGGACAGCCCGAACTACACGGTTCAGGTCTTTGACAAGCATGCGCGCCACAAGCAGAGCATCCAGGTGGAGTTCCCACGCAAGGGCATCATCCACGACCTGCAAATCACCCAGAACTTCATTGTGATCTTCTATGCGCCCGCGTTCCACAGTGTGGAGAAAGCCATGCGCGGCGAGGATCCGTTTGAATGGCAGCCGGAACTGGGCACCAAAATTATCGTCATTCCTCGCGACGGTGTCAGCCCACAGATGACCTTTGAAACTGAGGCGTTCTTTAGCTGGCACTTCTGCAATGGTTTTGAACGCGACGGCAAGATTGTTATCGACTATGTGTGGATTAACTCCATTCCCTTTACACAGGCACAGGGCACCGGCGTGGAGAAGCAGCCGCGACGCATGTACCGCATGACGCTAGATCCCAAGAGCAGCGCTGTGACCAATGAACAGTTCTCCGATGTCTTCTGCGAATTCTCGCGCATTGATGAGCGCCTTATGGGCAAGGACTATCGTCTCGGTTTTGCCACATGTACGAACAGGGACTGGGGTGATGCCCACGGTTATAACTGTACTGGCAGTTTCGATTTCGAGACCGGTGAAGTGGCACTGTGGGAGTACGGTCCCGAGGCCAATGCCGGTGAACCCGTGCATGTGCCTAACCCGGACAGCGATCGCGAAGAGGATGGCTGGCTGATGTGTTATGTGCACAACCCCGGCGAAGGTCCGTTCCTGAGCATTATCCAGGCGGGCAATGTGGCTGCTGGTCCGGTTGCCAAGGTGCACATACCGGGCCGCGTGCCCAATGGATTTCACGCCAACTGGATGCAAGACCTCACTTTATGATGAATCGAGTTGCCATTGCCGAGGGCCTGTTCACCTGGCCATCGGAAAACCCCGCGCTGCTTGGCAGCCGCTGTAAAAACTGTGGTATTGCGCAGTTCCCTGCGGGCGATTCCTGCATGGCCTGCGGTAGCCAGGAGGTCGTGCGTGAAGAGTTGCCGCGCCGCGGCACATTGTGGACCTGGACTATTCAGCAGTTCATGCCCAAACCCCCTTACAACAGCGGCGAAACTATGGAGACCTTTACGCCTTACGGTGTCGGTTACGTGGAATTGCCTGGCGGTGTGCGGGTGGAAGGTCGCCTGACGGAGAACGACCCGGCCAAGCTGGAAATCGGTATGGAGATGGAAGTGGTGTTCGACACATTCCGCAAAGACGAAAACGGCGATGAGGTTGTGAGTTTCTTCTTCAAGCCGGTGCAGGACAACTGATATGGACATGGATGTAGCAATTGTTGGTATCGGGATTCACCCGTTCGGACGCACACCCGCCCTGAGTGGTATGCAGCAGGGGGCTGTGGCCGCCCGCGCCGCGCTCAAGGATGCAGGGATTGAATGGAAGGATATCCAGTTCGCGTTTGGTGGCAGCGCCAGCTCGGGCAACGCAGACGCGCTCAGCAATGAACTGGGTCTGACGGGTATCCCGTTTATGAATGTGGCAAACGGCTGTGCCACCGGTGGTAGCTCACTCATTTCGGCTTACAACACGATTAAATCAGGCCTGTTCGATCTGGGGCTGGTGACCGGTTTTGATAAACACGATCGGGGCGCTTTTGACGCAGACCCGGCAGCGCTGGGACTGGGGCAGTGGTACGGCGAGGTGGGCATGATGCTGACCACGCAGTTCTTCGCCATGAAAATACAAAAATACATGCACCAGTTCGGCATCAGCAAAGACACCCTGGCCAAGGTAGCGGAAAAGGCTTTCATTAATGGTTCACTCAACCCCAATGCCTGGCGGCGCCAGCCGGTGCCGGTTGAGGAGATCGCCAACTCAATGATGGTGAACGACCCTCTCACCAAGTACATGTTCTGTGCGCCCGCTGAGGGCGGTGTTGCCCTTGTGCTGTGTCACGCAGACAAGGCCCACCTGTACACCGACACCCCCATCTATCTGAAGTCGGCGGTGCTCAAGTCACGCCGCTACGGCTCCTTCGAAGTATTTGCGCCCAGCCAGGCGCTGGTAGAAGCAGAGGGGCCAACCTACGACGCCGCCAAGGCCGCCTTCGAAATGGCCGGTGTCGGGCCAAAGGACATTAATGTCATGCAATTGCAGGACACGGAATCCGGCGCTGAAATCATGCATATGGCAGAGAATGGCTTTTGTGAACACGGCGAACAGCAGCACCTGATTCAGTCGGGCGCAACGCATATCGGTGGTTCCATGCCGGTGAACACTGACGGCGGATGTCTGGCCAACGGCGAGCCGATTGGTGCCTCAGGGCTGCGCCAGGTCTATGAAACGGTATTGCAGTTGCGCCATCAGGCTGGTGACCACCAGGTGCCCGGTGAGCCCAGGCTCGGATACACCCACGTATACGGCGCGCCCGGCATCAGCGCCGTCACCATTCTGCAGCGTTAAGAGGTTAGTGATATGAGCAGAACGATTGAACTGGCAGACGGGCGCGAAGTGATTCGCTCCGATGGTGAAACCTATCAGGAGATGCTGGATAAAGAGACCAATCCGGTGCCTGATGCGTTGCGCGAGAGTACCGACATCTTTCTTGGTTCAGAGAATATTCCCACAGAGCGCTACCTGAGTCGCGAATTTCACGACAAGGAAGTGGAGCACATGTGGAATCGCACCTGGCAGGCCGTGTGCCGGGAAACTGAAATCGGTCGCCCTGGTGATTTCTTTACCTACGATATCGCGCGCTATTCGATTGTTGTCACCCGCACCGAAAGTGGCGCCATCAAGGGATATCACAATGCCTGCCTGCACCGGGGCAGAGCCCTGCGGAGTGTGGAGTCCGGCACTGCGCGTGAATTTAAATGCCCCTTCCACGGTTTCCGTTGGAGTCTGGAAGGCGATTTCCTCGGGGCGCCCTGTCAATGGGATTTCCCGCACATCAAGGAAGAGGAATTCTCTCTGCCTGAGGTGCTGGTGGATATCTGGGGTGGTTGGGTGTTTATCAACATGGATTTGCAGGCGGAATCCCTGCAGAGCTACATGGGTATTTTACCGCAACACTTTGAGCGTTGGACCCCGGAGAATACGTTCAAGGCGCTGCACATCGAGAAAGTCATTGAGTGCAACTGGAAACTCGCCTGGGAAGCGTTTATTGAGTCCTACCACACGGTGGCTACGCACCCGCAAATCATGACGTATCTGGGCGATTCCAACTCCCAGTACGATATCTGGGGCGACAATGTCAGCCGCACGATTTCGCCTATGGGCGTTGTCAGTCCTCACCTTGAAAACATTCCTCCGAACCAGACGGTCAACGAATGGTTGCACCATGCAATGGCGCTACCTGAGGACGAGACGCTTGAAGTCCCCGAAGGGATGAGCGCGCGGGAATACCTTGCTGACTTTTATTTCAAAATGTTTGGCGAACAGTACGGCGTCGATGTGGGGGCTTTCAGTACCCAGAGCGAGATTATGGATTCGATTCTTTACTCGCTGTTCCCAAACTTTGCGCCCTGGGCGGGTTTTCAGCCCAATCTCACCTACCGCATGAAGCCCTATGGTGATCGCCACGATATGTGCACGATGGAAATCATTTTCCTGATGCGCTACCCGGAAGATCAGCCGCGCCCGGATGACGTGCCTGTGCAGCGCCTGGACAAAGATCAGCTGTTCTCTGAGGCCGAAGGTATGGAAGGTGGTCTGGGCAAGGTATTTGACCAGGACTTCTCCAACCTGAAGATGGTCCAGAAGGGGCTGCACAACCTACGCACCGGTGAAGTGGTGCTCGCCAACTACCAGGAAGTGCGTATCCGCCATTTTCATCAAACGCTGAGCAAGTACATTGACGACTGAGTTGGACGCGCGCGCTCAGGCGTTGCTCGCGCCGTTTTCACTGCATGGCAAGGTTGCGCTGGTCACAGGCGCGTCCAGCGGATTTGGGCGCGAGTTTGCAGACGCGCTATCGGCGGCGGGCGCGNGCGTGGTGCTCGCGGCACGTCGTATCGATCGGCTCGAGGAGGCTCGCGACGCCATTATCGACGCGGGTGGCAAGGCGATGGCGGTGGCTATGGATGTCACGGACCGAGTTTCCATTGACGCGGCGCTGGATGCCGCTGAAGCAGAATTTGGCACGATCACTGTGGTGATCAACAATGCCGGTATCAGCATGCCCCAGCCGCTACTGCATATGGAAGATGAGACCTGGGATAAGCTGATCAACACCAATCTCAGTAGCGTTGCCTATGTCACCAAAGCCTGCGCAGCGCGTATGGTCGCGGCTGATGTTGCAGGAAGTATTGTCAATATCGCCTCGATTCTCTCGATTCGCGTGCAGAGTTTTCTCACCAGTTATGCTGCGGCCAAAGCCGGGGTGGTGCAATTCACTCGCGCCGCGGCACTGGAGCTTGCGCAGCACAATATTCGCGTCAATGCGCTGTGCCCTGGCTACTTTGCCACGGAGATTACCAGTGACTGGCTGGCCAGTGCAGAGGGCGCGCAGCTTAAGTCGCGCATTCCTCAGCAGCGCGCGGGCGAAATTGAAGAGCTGTTCGGGCCGCTGCTATTGCTGGCCTCTGATGCAGGCTCGCACATGACCGGGACGTCGCTAGTCGTCGATGGTGGTCACGTGCATTCAGAACTATAAAAACAGGGAAACACAATGGTTAGTCTGACAGGAAAAACCGCCGTCATTGTCGGCGCTTCCGGCGAAGAAAACATTGGCGTAGCGATTGCACGCAAGCTGGCCAGCGAGGGCGCCAACGTGGTTGTCTCTGCGCGCCGCCGCGAGCCCTTGGAGGCGCTGGCCAATGAGATCGGCGGCCTCGCAGTGGCGTGTGATGTCACGGACGAGGCGCAGATCAAAGCCTTGTTTTCCAGCGCGATCAACACCTATGGCAGTGTCGACATCGCGGTATTTTCTGCCGGGGTGTATTCCTCAGTACTGATTGCCGAACTCACTGCTGAAGACGCGCGACCGACACTGGAAGTGAGTTTTATCGGCGCACTGCTGTTCTTCAAGCATGCTGCCGCGGTTATGTCTGAAGGCGGCTCTGTCATGGTGGTGTCATCGCTGACCGCGCGACTTCCCGGCCCGACTCTGTCTGTGTATTCGGGTGCCCGCGCGGGTATCGACTACGCCATCAAGGTGGCTGCTCAGGAGTACCAGGGGCAGAAAATTCGTTTCAACTCCATTGCGGCCGGCTTGATCGAAACTGACATGACCGGGCCATTGTTCGAAGTGGAGCCGATTATTGCAGCCCACGTTGCCGAGACGCCGGCAGGGCGTATGGGCACCCTCAATGACATGGCCGAGGCGGCATTGTTCTTCGCGGACGGCGCACGTTCCGGATTTATCAATGGCCAGATCCTCGATCTGGCGGGCGGTCAGCAGACCGGTCATTTACCACGTTTTTAACGGGAGGCCATTGTGCAGGGCTACGAAGACGTCACACTTTACAAATTGTCAGAGGAGCGCGAGCAGGAGCTTTTGCGCAAGCAGGTTGAGTGCAACTTCATCTGGACGAACAAGGAAGGTCACGGCATGGGCGTGATCATGAACTATGTGGCCAGGGACGGATCGATCTGGCTGACGGCAACCAAACAGCGCCCCCGTATTAAGGCGTTACAGCGCGATCCGCGTGCGTCGGTAGTGATCACGAGCATGGGCACCGATATGGGGCCCGGCAAGCAGATCACCTATAAGGGCAGGGTGGTGCTCCATGAAGACCAGGCCACCAAGGATTGGTTCTATCCGGCCATGGCCGACATTATTTCGCCGTATCCGGCCCCCACGCCCGAGGCGGCCATGCAGCATCTTGATACGCCGCTGCGGGTGATTATCGAACTGATTCCGGAAATGGCGTTGAAGTTCGATGGCGATGCGATTTCCAAAGCCTCTTACGACGGCACAGTACCTGGGGGCGATTCCTGATTTTGACAGCCGATCTCTCCAAGCAATAACCAGGGAAGGTTTCGGTGTTTTTTTGCGGCACCAAGAGCGTTTGCAAGCGCAACGATAAGAGGTGACGAACCGGTGAAACAACGATGTATGCTTAAAACTGTTCTGGCCTGTGCTGTGGCCGCCTCGGGTGTAACCGCACCCCAGGCCATTGCCCAGTCGGAACGCGTTGCACTGGAGGAGGTGATCGTCACCGCCCGGAACCGGGAGGAGTCGATGCAGGACGTTCCCGTGACAGTGAACTCGCTTACCAAAGATTTGAATCGCTCGACGGTCAGGTCCGTCCGGGATGTCGAAAACTATGCCCCGAACGTCAACATTGACCGTATTGCCGACAATAGTGGCGCGTCCATTTCTATTCGCGGTAACAGCTTCCAGGAGACTGACAAGAGTGTCGATCCGCCCGCTGGCGTCGTTCTTGATGGCATGTACATGGGTGTTGTGGCTGGCGGCCTGCTGCACAACTTTGATATGGAACGTATTGAAGTTCTGCGGGGTCCCTAGGGAACACTGTTCGGTAAAAACACAATGGCAGGTGCACTCAACATTGTGCGCAGCGCTCCCACCGGCGAGTGGGGTGGCAAGGTTCAGCTAACCGGTGGCAGCTGGGATTTACGCGAGTTGCGCGGCTTGTTGAACACGCCGCTGGGCGAGAACGGCGGCCTGAAACTGTATGCCAGCGCCAGCCAGCATGATGGCTACATGGAGGCGACTGTCTACGACGGTGACCTCGGTGCCCAGGGCTGCACGCAATACGGCGCCAAGATTTCCTATGAGTTCACTGAGAATTTCGATGTTTCGTTCACCGCCGAGCGGATTGATGATGAGTCCGATGTGGGTGCCTGGTCGAAGTTTAACAGCTTCGCTGATTTGCCTGCCTGATTTCAGTCGGCGGTGTGCCGCCTGCCGGTATTCCCCCGGAAGCCATTGGCGCGCCCTTTGGGAGTGGCTGTGAGGAACTGGACGTAGACAGCGATGAGGATCACTCACCGCAGAATGCACCGAAATCCTAGGATGTGACCAACGAGTTCTACAACCTGACTGCCAACTGGACGATCGGCGATTGGATTCTGACCTCGATTACCGGCTATATTGAGCGGCCCGAAGATTTCCGAGTAGAGTATGACGCGGCACAGGTAAAGTTTCTGACCGTGCTCGCTGAGCAGAAGTATGAGCAATTCAGTCAGGAGCTGCGCATTAACAGCGATCTGACCGAGAATATTAGTCTCATCGCGGGTCTCTACTACTGGAACTCGTAATGCGATCAGTTCCAGGAATCCTTCGACATGTGGTACTACCTGGGCATTGGCTTTGGTCCCGAGGGTGGTCTTTGGCCTGGCGCGGTGTCCAGCCAACTGGACGGCACTGGTGAGAACGAAGCCTATTCTGCGTTTGCCTCCATGGACTGGCAGTTGACCGAGCGACTGATGCTGAACCTGGGTGTCCGCATTACCCAGGAAGAGCGCAAGCTTACGACCGGTACCCCGAACTTCATGCTCAACCTGCCCGATAGCAGCGCGATGGAAATTGTGCCCGGCGGACAGGCGCAGAACTTCAAGGATGACTGGACAGAGTTTTCTCCTCGTATTGCGCTGTTGTATGACATCAGCGACGACATGATGGTGTTTGGCTCTTTCGCCAGAGGTTTCAAGAGCAGCGGTTTCTTCGCTCGTACCCAGAACGTGGATGACATGAATTCCTACGGCCCCGAGTATGTGGATACCTACGAGATCGGCTTAAAAAGCGAGTGGTTTGACAACCGCCTGCGTTTCAACGCGACCGCCTTCTAAAGTGACTACACGGACAAACAGGAAGAGATGATTACCAATCTGGGTGACGGCAACGTGACCACGATCGTAAACAACGCAGCAGACGTGGAAATCTCGGGCCTGGAACTTGAACTGACCGCGCAGATTTCCCGCGGCCGCAGCGGCTTCCTGAACACCGGGTTTATCGATGCGGAATTCTCCGATTTCACCGTGTCTGATTCCGAGGGCAATCCGGTAGACAACTCTGGCCTCGAGTTGCGCAATGCGCCGGAATCTACATTGAATGTGGGGCTGGATTACTACCTGCCCATGGGCGCCATTGAGTTAGGTCTGCACTACAACTACCGTTGGCGCGATGAGTATCACACTATTCTCAATAACGATGAGCGTGGTCTCGTCGATGCCGGTGGTTTCCACAGTTCCAGTGTCGATCTGAACTGGGGTGAGCATTTCACACATCAGTGTTTACGGCCGCAACAGTGGCGACGAGCGCTATGCCCGGGTGATCCCCATTGGCATCAGCACGTTTGGCCAGTACAGCCCGCCTGACCACTACGGTGTCGAATTGAACATGTCGTTCTAATAGCGTTGGAGTGAGTTGAGGCCCCTGCCGTTCGCGGTAGGGGCTTTCTTTTTGGTCGACTTAAGCAGTCCGTAATTGAATTCCATAGATTGCTTGGCAGTGGCCAGACCATTGCGCGGAGTTTACCTGTGGGTTTTAACCTGCTCTAATATTGGTAGTGTTCAGGCCGCATACGTGGCCGGGGCTGATTCGTGACGGGGCAAAGCTATGCAGGGAATAGGCAGAAGAACCTTTATGCAACTGGGGGTGGCGACGGCTGCCACTGGTCTGGTGGCGTGCGATGGCGGCGGTTATAGCAAGGTGCCTGACAGGCGTTTTCCCGTGGGCAGTTTCAGAGGGGATGCCACGGCCGAGTCCGTGGCCAGCGGCCTGAATCTCACAGGCAAGACAGCGCTGGTTACCGGGTGTAACTCTGGCCTGGGTCTGGAAACCATGCGGGTGCTCGCTGCTCGTGGCGCTCATGTGATTGGCACCGGTCGCACACTTGAGAAGGCGGAGTTGGCCTGCGCGAGTGTGGCGGGGGAAACAACGCCGGCGGTGCTTGAACTGTCGGACTTTCAGTCTGCGGCCGACTGTGCACAGTTCCTGGCGTCATTGGATCGGCCGCTGGATATGGTGGTGGCCAACGCAGGCTTTAGCGGCGATACCGAGTTTGTGCTCGACGGCGGTATTGAACAGACTTTCCGCGTGAATTATCTCGGCCACTTTATTCTGCTTAATCGTATCCTCCCCCTGGTCCATGCGGCAGACGCGGGGCGCGTCATTCATCTGTCCAGCGCCGCAGCCTATCTTCGGGCGCCCGCGGGCGGTATTGATTTCGACAGCCTTTACACAGACAAAGGCCTTAGCCGTCTGCAGAAATATGGACAGTCGAAACTCGCCAACGCGCTGTTTTCGCTACAGCTCGCGAAACAGTTTGAGGGCACTTCTGCGACGTCCAATTCCCTGCACCCGGGTATGGTGGGTACCAGCATTGCGAGAAGTTATCCTGCCTGGTTTCGGCGCGCTTACGATTCCCTGGCCCCGGTGGTGGGCAAGTCTGTCGAGGAGGGCGCGGCCACCCAGGTGTATCTTGCGGCGCACCCGGAAGTGGCGGGTGTGAATGGCGCCTATTTCGAAGACTGCACTGCCACGCTCGTGGAGGGAGATAGCTACCTTCACGACGAGGCCTTGGCGGATACCCTATGGCATGCCTCATTGGACATGACTCGCGGTTACCTCTAGGCGCGGCCAGCACATATGTATCTTGACGACCCCGATCCCCTGAGTGTGTTGCTGACATGCCTCGAATTGAGCGCAGAGGTGTAGGTGAACGGCACGTTTTGCGGTACCTGGGCTGTCGATACAGGGGGCTCACGACGCATTCCGTTTCACCTGATCGGCAGTGGCGAAGCCTGGCTGCATTTCGAGAGCGAAGTGCCGCAAAAGCTGCAGTTACAGGATTTGGTCGTGTTTCCGCGCGATGCGCATCAAATCATTTCCGGCCAGAATGACGTCATTGGCATCGGGCTCGGTGTCGACACCGGCCATGGTTACTGACGAAAGTGCCAGCAATACAATACCGGCGAGTATTTTGAATACAGACATGGTGTTTTCCATAGGTTGTTGTACACGACGGACGCTATAGTAGTCAGCGTCCGTCGCCCGGCCTATGTCTGAAATCCGGATGGATATGTCTGTTCGTCCGGAGGTGCCTGCACAATAGACGACACTCAGGACCTGGCCAGGGGCTCAGTCTGCGCTCAAGGCCTCGGTAGTGGCATTTTGCATGACCCCGCCATCGAAGCTGATGGTCTTCTCCGGTACCACTTCGATGATAATGCGCATCGGGGTGTCCAGAAATTCAACAAAGGCCTCAGGTGTGGGTGCCGGGCTATTCGCGTGGCGAGCAAAGTCGGGGTAGAACCAGTCCTTGGTTTCCTGGTCCTTGTGCAGATTGGCGGTGCCCTTGAAGGTGATCGATTGACTGATCTCGGCGTCCACGCCGGCGCTGGAAATCACCACGCTGCAGCGGGGGTCACGGGCCAGGGCTTTCATCCGGGCCCGCTGTTCGGTGGCGGTGCACCAGATACGGCCGTTGCGCCAGATATAGCTCATGGTCACGCCCAGCGGATGCCCCTGTTTATTGGCCCAGATAAAGGTCAACTCGTTCTGCTCCAGCAGCAGCTTTTCCATTTTCTGGTTGCTGAGACCATACATGGTCACATCGTCGTAGTTTTCCACCTTGTCGTTCACGTTTTCTCCCAATTCCGCCGGTTGCGGGGTGTTGTTATTCTGAATATGATAAACAGTACAAACTGACTGTTTTTGTGATGTTATCACTCGACAGAGTGAAAGCAAGCAAAGGCTTCTCGAATTCATAAGGACAAAAACTATGGGGCGCGTAGCAGGAAAAGTGGCACTGGTAACCGGTGCCGCATCGGGCCTGGGTCTGGCTACTGCCAGCCGATTGGCAGAAGAAGGGGCCTCGGTGGTACTCACGGATGTGGCGCGCGAGGCTGGGATGGCCGCTGCTGCGCAACTGCCCAATGCCCGATTTGAGTATCTGGATGTCACCAGTGAGTCGGCGTGGGAGTCGCTGATGCAGTCCATGGATAGCCTGGATGTTCTGGTTAACTGCGCCGGTGTCGTTGAGCTGGCCAGCATCGAACACACCACCGAGGCGCTGTGGCGCAAGATCAACGCCGTGGGCACGGATGGCACCTTCTTTGGCTGCAAGCATGCCCTGGCGCTGATGAAAGCCAACGGCGGCGGCTCGATCGTCAATATGTGCTCAACAGCCAGTATTCAAGGCGGGCCGAATATCTTTGCCTATGCCGCTTCCAAGAGCGCGATTCGTGGTATGACAAAATCCGTGGCCTGCCTATCGACCCAGGAAGGCTACGGTGTGCGGTGTAACTCAGTGCACCCTGGCAATATGCAAACACCCATGCTTAGCCGCATGTCCGATGTGGTGAAAGCACATGACCCGGAGGCCGCCGCCCAGATGGACCGGCTGTGGGTGGGTGACCCTGTTGATGTCGCCAATATGGTGTTGTTCCTGGCATCGGATGAGTCGCGCTCAGTGAATGGCGCAGCTATGGTGGTGGATAACACCACTACGATTACAGAGGGGGCCGTGCTCAAGCACGAGTAAACCGCAATGACAGTAACTGACGTAAGCCTGGAAGAACGGGCGGCGATTATCGATGTGTATAACGCCTATGCCGAAGGCGTGGATACCAAAAACTGGGCTATGGTGCGCAACTGCTTTGCAGACGAGGTTATGATCGATTACCAGACCGGCGCCCACGACCGCGACCCCAATGTTCCGTGGCCCGCAGATGAGTGGGTCAGCGGCATCAAGGCGGTGATCAATGGCTTTGATATCACTCGCCATATCATTGCCAATCATCGCTTTGAGCGCGATGGCGATGCGGTGATTTGCCGGGCCTACCTTACCGCGGATCACATCATCTGGAAGCATGGCGAGCCGGAAGAGCCGAATGCTGCTCCGGATGAGTTGAGCCGGGTGGTGGGCGAATACACGAATCGCTGTCAGAACATTGACGGCGCGTGGAAAGTGGTCGCATCGCGGCTGACGGTGACTTACTCTACCGGCCCGGATGAACTTTTTGTCACAGCAATGCAGCGTGCCGCTGCTATAGTTGAATAACCCGAATAACAGGAGCTCTGGAATGCGCGAATACGACAAGTTTTATATTAATGGCGAGTGGGTCGACCCGGTAGAGCCGAAGTCGATGGATGTTATCAACCCCGCCACCGAAGAAGTGTGCGCACGGATTTCCATCGGCTCCGCCGCTGATGTGGACAAGGCTGCCAAGGCTGCTGATGCCGCGTTCGCCAGCTTCAGCCGCACCAGTCGCGAGGAGCGGGTGGAGCTGTTGGGTGCGATCTGCGAGGTTTACCAGAAGCGCTACAACGATATCGCCGACGCCATTACCGAAGAAATGGGCGCTCCCACTGCCCTGTCGGTACAAGCCCAGGCGGCCACCGGTATTGGCCACCTCTCTACGGCGATGGAAATCCTCAAAACCTTTGAGTTCGAGGAAGCGGCGGGCCACAGCCGGGTCTTTAAGGAGCCGATCGGCGTGTGCGGCATGATTACCCCCTGGAACTGGCCGATAAATCAGATTACCTGCAAGGTGGCGCCCGCACTGGCCGTGGGTTGCACTGTGGTGCTGAAACCCTCCGAGGTGGCGCCTCTGTGTGGCTACATATTTGCTGAGGTGATGCACGAGGCGGGCGTTCCTGCCGGTGTATTCAATATGATTAACGGCGACGGCGCCGGCGTGGGCACTGCCATCTCCTCGCACCCGCTCATTGAAATGGTGTCCTTCACCGGTTCTACCCGGGCGGGCTCACTGGTGGCACAAAACGCCGCTCCCAGCGTTAAACGTGTGACCCAGGAACTCGGCGGCAAGTCGCCCAATATCCTGCTCGACGACGTCAACCTCGAAGAGGCGGTCACTCGCGGCGTTATGCACATGTTCCAGAACACCGGGCAATCCTGTAATGCGCCGTCGCGCATGCTGGTACCCCGGGCGAAGATGGAAGAGGCCGCGGCTATTGCCGCCAATGCCGCCGCCACGGTTGTGGTTGGCGACCCCCGCGTCGAGGGCACCAGCATGGGGCCGGTGGTCAGCGAAGTGCAGTGGAACAAAATCCAGGGCCTGATTCAGGCGGGTATCGACGAAGGTGCGGTGCTGGCCTGTGGCGGCGTGGGTCGCCCCGAGGGTATCGACAAGGGTTACTTCGTGCAGCCCACCGTATTCAGCAATGTGAACAACGACATGACCATTGCCCGCGAGGAAATCTTTGGCCCGGTGCTGTGCATCATGCCCTATGATTCACTCGACGAAGCCATTGCCATTGCCAACGACACACCCTATGGCCTGGCCGGGTATGTGCAGGGTGAGGACATGGATCAGGTGATGAGTGTTGCGGGCAAGATTCGCGCCGGCAATATCAACATCAATGGCCAGTCTGGCGACCTGATGACCCCCTTCGGCGGTTACAAGCAGTCGGGTAATGGCCGCGAGTGGGGTGCCCATGGCTTCACCGATTACCTCGAGATCAAGGCTATCGCCGGCGCCGCATAAGGCGTCTGGCGGCCGCGGTCTGCGGCTGTGAAATTCTCTGCGTTTATTGCCGCCAGCGTCGATGGATATATCGCGACGCCGGACGGCGGCGTGGAATGGCTGGACCGGGCCGCCGTCCGAGGGCCTGCGGATGCATTCATGGGCGACGATGGTTTCACTGATTATCTGGCCTCCGTCGACTGTATGGTCATGGGGCGCGGCTGCATGGAAAAATTGGTGAGCTTTAATCTCACCGCTGAGCAGTGGCCCTACAGTGATCGGCCCATTTACGTGTTGAGCACGACACTGCAGCGTGCGCCGGAATCACTGGTCGGCAACGTACAGGTTTTCCCCGCCGGGCTCGATGCACTGGTGGAGCACCTGCGCAGCAGTGGCTATCAACACGGCTATGTCGACGGTGGCGCGACCATTACCTCGTTCATCAATGCGGGTTTGCACGATGAAATCTGCGTAACCCAGGTACCGGTACTGCTCGGCGAGGGCCTGCAGTTATTTGGGCATCTTGGCCAGCAGGTGGATTTCTCCGCAGCCCGGGCTGAGGCCTTTGGCAACGATTTCGTGCAGTGGAAATATTCCCTTAACTACTCGCAATCGACGGGCTGAGGCTCGCTCGCGGCGGCCGGTTTTACTACGCTAAGACTTCTTCTTATTCAGCATTGCTCGCGCCAGTTATGGCTCGGGTGCCCATAGCGGCTGCGGTTGCTCGTCGGTGAAAGTCATGCGATCGCTGGCAGGCTGCCAGAGGCGTTGTACGGTGTTGATCTGCACGCGGCCGCGCTCGTGGGTGTTGTGAGATAAGAGCAGTCGGTTCTGCAGGCTGAGCGTGTTTGCTTTGGGCACAGCTACGGTGAAGAACAGCCAGCTGGCGCGGTAGCTCTTCAGATCCAGGCTTTGCAGTTGCACTGGCAGTGATGGGCCGTCGGCATAAACCCTGAATTCCTCGTTGAGCCAGGCCTCAAGCCACTGCCTGACCTCCGGGGTGTCGACCAGCACCACCTGGCGCTGCTGCCGGGACGAGAGCAGTTCCTCGACATCTTCGGGGATGACCCTCAGCGCCACTTCAAGTGCATCGCCATCGGCACTCCAGCCGATTTCCGCAAAGCTGGTATGTGAGGGATGGGCCCAGGCCTGGGTGGCCAGCAGCAGGGCTGCCACCAGGCGGAACAGGCGAGGGATCACTTGTCTTTCTTTTCCCAGTTGGTTTTCTCGTCGCGACGCATATGGTTCGGCTTTGACGAGTCCATGTGTAGGCGGAAGCGCGAAGTCTTCACCTTGCGCGGCCAGCTGTTGTTATACACATCGGCGTCGGCGGTGCTGCGGTACGGGTCGATTTCGATAGCGGTGATTTCACGTTCGCTGACAAACAGCTTGGTAACCTGCTCGGCGTTGCGTCGCCAGATTTCCGCCGGAATCTGCATTTCCTCGGTAGCACCGTCGGCATAGCTGATGCGCAGTGGTAGCGGCGTGACCAGGCCGCCGAGATTATCAAAGGTCACGGTATAGAAGTGCTTGTCCATCGCCAGCAGGGCTTTTTCCTTGTCACTCAGTGCCTTCAGGGTTTTCTCGTACTGGGCGTAATCCCAGGGCGTCACCGTGTAGTCGTCGTAATCGTTGTAGAAGTCATTCAGCGCCGGATACTTGTCCACCAGCCGCTCGAGGTTCTCGTTGCGCTGGTCGCTGAGGGTGGGCTCGAGCTCGTCGTCCTTGGCTTTCTGCCAGGCTTTCTCCACTTCAGGGTCGCGGCTGTCGACTGTGAACTGGGTGATGTCAGAGATCGCAACATCCACGTAGTCGGTGCCGTAGAACCAGCCGCGCCAGAACCAGTCCAGATCAACTGCCGAGGCATCTTCCATACTTCGGAAGAAATCGGCGGGGGTGGGGCGCTTGAACTTCCAGCGATTGGCAAATTCGGCAAACGCGTAGTCAAACAGCTCACGGCCCATAATGCTCTCGCGGAGAATGTTCAGGGCTGTGGCGGGTTTACCATAGGCATTGTTGCCGAACTGCAAAATGGATTCCGAGTTGGTCATGATGGGCACCACGTTGCCGCTGGTCATATACTCAGTCATGTTCTCCGGCGGGCCGCGACGAGAGGGATAGTTTTCCTCCCACTCCTGTTCGGCAATGTACTGCAGGAAAGTGTTCATGCCTTCGTCCATCCAGGTCCACTGGCGCTCATCGGAGTTGACGATCATCGGGAAGTAGTTGTGCCCGACCTCGTGAATGATGACGGAGATCAGGCCGTACTTGCTGCGCGACCAGGACTCACGGTGATCTTTCTGGCTGACATCCCAATAAGTGCCATCATCGTATGGCCGGGGCGCGTTGAAGGTAATCATGGGATATTCCATGCCGCCCACCGGGCCATTTACCGAGATCGATACCGGGTACGGGTACTCGAAGGTGTAGCGGGAATAAACCTCCATGGTGTGGACAATCGAGGCGGTGGAGTACTGGCTCCACAGTGGCTCCGCTTCGTTGGGGTAGAACGACATGGCCATCACGTTCTTGTCACCGGAGGGGGTGGACTGGGCATCCCAGATGAATTTGCGGGAAGAGGCAAAGGCGAAATCGCGTACATTCTCAGCCTTGAATACCCAGGTGCTCTCAACCGAGGTGCTGCCCTGTTCGCGCTGGGCGGCTTCTTCCGGCGTTACGATAAACATAAGCTCGTCGGCACTCTGTGCCTCTTCATAGCGCTTGAGCTGTTTGCGGCTAAGCACGTCCTCCGCGTTTTGCAGGACGCCGGTAGCGGCCACGATGTGGTCGGCGGGAACGGTGATCGCGACTTCGTAGTCGCCCAGTTCCAGGGTGAACTCACCATTGCCGAGGAACTGCTTGTTGTTCCAGCCCTCGTAGTCGGTATAGGCCGCCACTCGAGGGAACCACTGGGCGATCTCGTAGATGTAGTTGCCGTTCTTCTCGAAAAACTCGTAGCCGCCACGGGCAAACTTGGTGGCATCGACAATGGCGTGATCCCAGGCAACGTTGAAGACGAACTGCTCTCCGGCTTTGAGCGGCTGGGGCAGATCAATACGCACCATGGTCTTGTTTTCAGTGAACGGCAGGGCGTTGCCCTCGGCGTCGGTGATCTTGAAGTTATTCACCCCACCCTGAAATTCCATGCGATATAAAAGACCGGCCATGCTCGAGTAGGGGTACTTCTCGAAGTTGGGCGCGGTTTTGGTCAGCATGTCGTCGGAGTCGGGGCGGAAGCGATTCTGGTCAACCTGCAGCCAGATGTATTTCAGGCTATGCGGGCTCTGGTTGTAGTACGTAATGGTTTCGCGCCCGGTCAGGTGCTGACGGGTATCGTCGATAGTGACGTCGATCTTGTAGTCAGCGCGCTGCTGCCAGTAATCGGGTCCCGGGGCGCCGCTGGCAAGGCGGACCTCGGTGGGTGTGTCCAGCAGGTGGCCCAGCTGGGCAAATTTCTTGGCGCCTGAGCCGACTTCAGCAAGTGCGGTCAGGGGCAGGGAGCAGGCGATTACAGCGAAAATCGAACGGAGCTTCATCGTGCGGGTTCCAGAGTTGGTATGAGAATCTGTGGAGTATAACGAAAAAGGGCCCCAAACCCTCAGTTTTGGAGCCCTTGAAGAAGCATTGTAGCTCACATCTTTTCTTTGTCAGTGCCCCGTGGCCACTTGGTGGAGAACAGGTCGGGGTTGAGCTGCAGGTTGCGCGCCACAAAGCTGTAGGTGAGGGTGATTTCCTCACCGCGGCTGGACGCGGCAATCACCTGCTGGGCAGGCATCCACGAGGCCTGGTCAATCCACAGTTGCGCCTTGCCCATTACCGCGCGGGCCTTGTCTTTTTCGGGCGTGAGTTCCAGGCCCAGGGTGCGGTTGCTGTCGATATCGCGCTCGCCCAGTGAGGTCAGCAGGTAGTCGTCTTCCAGGTCGCGGCCGCTATTGGTAAAGCCAAGGCGCATGTACGGTTCCATACGGGTCTTGTGTTTGGACAGGTTATAGGACTCGACCCGCTTCTGGTTCGGGTAATGGATGTACAGGTAGCTCTTGGTGACCAGCATGGTGCGCGGCTCGTCGCTATCGACATCCAGGCGAATATTGCCCTTTTTGTCCATGAAAATCGTGCCCTTCTCGCGGCTGATCTCTGTGCCGCTGAGGTCAGCGCGGACCATTTCCACCCGCGCCATGGCGGTCTGGAAGTCATCGGCCTGGCGGTCGACCTGGCGCAGCGCGTCCTTCAGGTCCCAGCTGATCTTGGGGCCTTCAGCAAAGGCCGGCGCGACCAGTGTGGCCAGCAGGGTGCAGGTTAGCAAGAATCTCATGGCGTTCTCCTTGGTGTATGTTCGTTTTGGGGCGATGAGTCGCCCCTGCAATTTCAGTTAGACAGCAGGAACTGCTGGAAAAATAACACAGTCGCCTGTTGGTAAATGTCGCGGTTCTCTTTCTTGCGGTAACCGTGGCCCTCATTGAGGGCGTTCATGTACCACACGGGCTGGCCCTGATCGCGCAGTGCGGCCACGATCTGTACGGCTTCACTGACCGGTACGCGCGGGTCGTTCTCGCCCTGCACTACAAACATCGGCACCTGGATTTTCTCGACGCTGTTGAGCGGGCTGATGGCCTGCAGATGGGCGCGCATATCAGGGTCGCGCTCGTCGCCGTATTCGGCGCGGCGGTGATCGCGGCGGTAGTCCTTGGTGTTTTCCAGGAAGGTCACAAAGTTGCTGATGCCGACGATGTCCACGGCCGCTTTCAGGCGGTCGCTGTAGTGCACGGCACTGGCGAGCACCATGTAGCCGCCATAGCTGCCGCCAAATACTGCCACGCGCTCAGTGTCGAGATCTTCCTGGGTGGCAATCCAGTCGAGCAGGGCACCAATGTCGCGCACCGAATCCTCGCGCTTGAAGCCGTTATCCATGCCCATGTAAGCCTTGCCATAGCCGTTGGAGCCGCGCACGTTGGGCACCAGCACGGCGGCACCCAGGGTCTCCAGCCACAGCTGGTAGGTGCTGCTGAAGTAGGGTCGCGCCTGGGCTTCAGGGCCGCCGTGAATCGAGATGATGACCGGGAAAGGGCCTTCGCCCTTGGGCTTATACAGCCACGCCGGAATGGCATCGGGGCCGCCCTTGCCGCTGTCGAAGGTGGGGTAGCTGATGAGCTCCGGTTCGATGAAGCCCGCGGTATCCAGGCCGCCCACTTCGCTGAAGGTCCAGCGGGTGAGGTCGCCGTAGCTCGTGGCCTTGCGGCCCAGCTCCAGGACAAAGGTGTCAGAGGGCGTGTTAGGTGTATTCAGGGTCAGTGCCAGCTGCTTGTTGTCCGGGCTGAAGCCCATGCTGATCAGCACACCTACCGGCATGTTCTTCACCGCCTTGTAGCGCTTCTTCGCGCTGTCCAGCAAGTACAGCTGTGAGAAGCCGTTTTCGTTCACCGCGAAGGCGATGCGGCCGCGGTCTTCGCTGAGCCTGACGCCGTCTACATGCCAGGGGATATCTGCAGTGATAAACATCGGCTCGTCGCCCACTTCCAGCGACTGCCACGCGAGCTGGCGGAAGTCGCCGGCCATATCGGTGGTGTACCAGAAGCCCTGGCCGGTCTCGTCAAATCCAACGCCAGCATTGCTGCTGGGGTTTTTCGGATCACCGGCGAGCATCTGGTGTTCGCCGCTGGCCAGGTCGAGCAGGTGAATACGTGAGTCCGCGTTACCTACCAGGTTGGCAAATAACAGGAAGCGGCCATCGGCACTGAAATCAATGGGGTACCAGTAAGTGCCGTCGGGCGAGGCGAACACCATCTTTGCCTCGTCTGGCTTGTCGACGTCCATAATCCAGATGTCGTTGGAGGCACCGTTGCGCCTGGTGCTGCGATAGGCGATGCGCTCACCCGCCTGATCCCAGACGGCGCTGCCATTGAGGGCCTCACCGTCGGTTAGCAGTTTGGCTTCTTCGCCGCTGCCGGGCTCCAGCAGGTAGATCTGGGTATTTTCGTTGCCGCCGGTGTCCATGGTGAAACTCAGTGCAGAGTCACCGGGACGGCTCTGCACGCTGCGCACGGGTTCATCGAAGAAGGTCAGCTGGGTGCGGGCGCCACCGGGGGCGCTGACTTTGTGCACCTGGGCCACATCACCGAAGCGGGTACTGACGTACAGGCCGTCAGCGGTGGGTGTCCACGCCAGGAAACTGGCGGAGCGTACGTTCTGGTAGCGGCGCAGGTCTCGGGCAATCTGCTCCGGAATCGGCGGCACGTCCTCCATGACCAGTTGGCCATTATTGGCGGTGGTGCGCTCGACCTCGGCATAGGCGGGGCCAGTCAGTAGCGCAGAGAAGCAGGTGATAGCTGCAATAATTTTTTTCACGGGAATCTCCGGCAGGGCGAAAGGATAAGCATACCGCAAAGCGCCGCTGCTGCAGAGTCTACTTGCGGGTTGAGCTGCGATATCCCCGCGGGGAAGCGCCAATGGTTTTACGAAACAGGCGCGAAAAATACATCTGGTCATCGTAGCCGACCTGTTGGGCAATTTCGGCGATACCCAGGTCGGTGGTGTCGAGCAGGTTGCAGGCGTGTTCCATCTTCATATTCAGCAGGTGCTTGATGGGCGAATAACCGGTGAGTGCCTTGTAGCGATTGCTGAAGTGGTATTTGGACATGTTGGCCACTGCGGCCAGTTCATCCAGGGTTACAGCGCGGTCGATATGCTCGAGCATAAATGCCTGCACCATTTCGAGCTCGAAACCCGCCTGCAGGCGCCCCGAATGGGCGCTGATTTCCATGCTGATCTGGGTCATGAGATGGCGCAAGTGGTTGGAGGCGTTGATAAAGGCCCGGGTGGAGTAGCCCGTGCGCCGGACCTCCAGCAGATTGGTAAAGGCGCCGATGAGCAGCGGCGATACGCCGGCGTCTGCCACGGGCCGGCCCTCGCGGTAACCAAGATACTGCATGAATACCCGGGTGCTGGCGCCCTGGAAGTGAATCCAGTAAAGGGTCCACGGGTCAGCCTGGCTGGCCTGGTAGGCGTGGGTGAGGCCCTGGGGCAGCAGCATCAGGTGGCCCGCCCCGATATCACCGCGCCAGCTATCGGTCTCCAGGTGGCCCTGGCCAGAAGAGCAATATAGAAGCAGGTTGTCGTCGTGCCTGTCGCGGGCCATGCGATGGCCGCTGGCCTCGGGGTAGTAGCCCATGGCCGTGGGGTAACACTCTTTGGTTAGTGGATGTCGAGCCAGCTTCTGTATCATGAATGTCGGCGTGATAAAGCGTACGCCGCGACTCGGCAGGGGCCATTTTGATGGAGCGCTCATGCCGCAATATAGTCCATAAAATTCGCAATTTAGTCAATGTGGCCGAAAAATGCCCAGTGCTAAAATTCAGCGCTATTTGCAAGTAAGACCTAATTCAGAGGAATCGTCATGTCAGAAGAAATGAGCCCCGCACAGGAAGTGGCCGAAATGATGGCCCGCGCACGCGCGGCCCAGGCCCAGATTGCCAACTACACCCAGGAGCAGGTGGATGAACTTATCACTGCCATGGTGTACTCGGTGGCGCGTGAAGACCGCTCCGAGGAAATCGCCCGCTTCACTGTCGAAGAGACCCAGCTGGGCAACTACGACGGCAAGTACCTGAAAATCCACCGCAAGACCCGCGCAACACTGCTCGACATTATCAACGACAAGTCTGTGGGCGTGATCGAAGAGTTGCCTGAGCGCAACATCGTCAAGATCGCCAAGCCGGTCGGTGTTATTGGTGCGCTGTCACCCTCGACCAACCCTGAGGCCACGCCGGTTATCAAAGCGATTTCGGCCGTGAAAGGCCGCAACGCCATTATTGTGGCGCCCCACCCGCGCGCCAAACTCACCAACAAGAAAATCTGTGACTACATGCGCGACGCGCTCGAACGCTGTGGTGCGCCCGCCGACCTGGTGCAAAGCATTGACGTGCCCTCACTGGATAAAACCAACGAATTGATGGCCCAGTGCGACCGCGTACTCGCCACCGGTGGTGAGGCCATGGTGCACGCTGCGTACTCGTCTGGCACGCCTGCGCTGGGTGTAGGTGTAGGTAACGCCGTGATCACCGTCGACGATTCTGCCGATCTCGATGAAGCGGCTGAAAAAATCCGCACCTCCAAGACCCTCGACCTGGCGGCATCCTGTTCCTCCGATAACTCGGTACTGGTATTTGAATCTATTTACGACGAATTCCTCGCCAAGCTTCAGCACGAAGGCGGCTATGTTATCGAGGGCGATGACAAGGCCAAGCTGCAGGGTGTGATCTGGGAAGACGGCCACCTGAATGCCAAGATCGTTGCCCAGTCGGCGCTGAATATTACTGGCCAGGCAGGTATCGACCTGCCCGAAGGCAAGAGCTTCCTGATCGTGCCCGAGACAGGCGCAGGCCCCGATCATCCGTTCTCCGGCGAGAAGCTGACCGTGACCATGGCGCTTTACAAGGTGAAGGACATCGACGAAGCCATCGAGCTGACCAACAAGATCCAGGCCTACCAGGGCCAGGGCCACAGCTGCGGTATTTACTCCTACAACGACGACAACATTATGAAGCTGGCCGGTGCCACTCGCACCTCACGTGTCATGGTGAATCAGCCCCAGGCAGCGTCCAACAGCGGTAACCTTTGGAACGGCATGCGCCAAACCTTCTCGCTGGGTTGCGGTTCGTGGGGTGGGAACTCCATAAATCACAACATCACCTGGCGTGATCTCATCAATGAAACCTGGGTGTCCAAGCCGCTGGCGAAGACCAAGGAAATTCCGTCTGACGAAGAACTGTTCGGCGCTGTCATCGCCAAGTTCAATTAAGTCAAATGGCAGACACCACCGCGGCAAGCAGGCGACGGTGGTGTCTACCCCGCACACACCAATAACAACAGAGGAGAAGCGCCTTTGGATTTTTCCCTGAATGAAGACCAGGTTGCCTTTGCCGACAGCGCGCGCGCTTTCGCTGAAGGTGCACTGGCGCCCCATGCAGCCCGCTGGGACGAAGAGTCCATTTTCCCCAAGGACGCTCTGGCGCAGGCCGGCGAACTGGGGTTTATGGGGATGTATACGCCGGAGTCCGCCGGCGGTCTGGGCATGAGCCGTCTCGATGCCAGTCTGATCGTCGAAGAGCTGGCCAAGGGGTGCACGGCCACGGCTGCATTCCTCACCATTCACAACATGGCCACGAGCATGATCGGCAAGTACTGCAATGCATCAGTGATCGATGCCTGGTGCCCCGAGCTGGTCATGGGCACCAAGTTGGCCTCCTACTGTCTCACCGAACCGGGCGCGGGCTCCGACGCTGCCTCGTTGCGCACCAGCGCAGAACTAGATGGCGATGACTACATCGTCAACGGCGCCAAGGTGTTCATCTCTGGCGCGGGTGACACCGATGTACTGGTGGTGATGCTGCGAACCGGCGGCCCTGGCCCCAAAGGTATTTCCGCATTACTGATTCCCGCGGACGCTGAAGGTATTTCCTACGGCAAGAAAGAAGACAAGATGGGCTGGAATGCCCAGCCCACGCGCATGGTGACCTTCGACAACGTGCGGGTGCCCGTGGCCAACCGCCTCGGCGAGGAAGGGCAGGGCTTTTCCATTGCCATGGAAGGGCTGGACGGGGGGCGTATTAACATCGCCACCTGTTCTATCGGCACTGCCCAGCAGGCGCTGGAGGAATCGGTGGCCTATGTGCAGGAGCGCAAGCAGTTCGATACCGCCATTGCCGAGTTCCAGGCAACACAATTCAAGCTCGCAGACATGCTCACCGAACTGGTGGCCGCCCGCCAGATGGTGCGCCTGGCGGCGAGCAAGCTGGACAACAAGGACAGTCAGGCCTCGACCTACTGTGCTATGGCCAAGCGCTTTGCCACCGACGTGGGTTTTAACGTCTGCAACGACGCGCTGCAGTTACACGGCGGCTACGGCTACATCAAGGAATACCCCATGGAGCGGCACGTGCGCGACACTCGCGTGCACCAGATCCTGGAGGGTACCAACGAGATTATGCGAGTTATTGTTTCCCGCCGCCTGCTGATGGACGGCGCACTGGAGGTTATTAAATGAGCCTGAGCAACACCGAAAAACTGAAGGTCGAAATTGTCGGCCACGTCGCCAAAATAACCGTCGACAATCCGGCGGCCAATACCTGGGATACCGAGAGTCTGCCGGGGCTTGCTGCGCTGGTTGAAGCCTTGAACGCGGAAAAAAATATCTATGCCCTGGTGATTACCGGTGCCGGCCAGAAGTTTTTCTCCGCGGGCGCGGACCTGAAAATTTTCGCCGACGGCGATCCGGAAGCAGCCGGCAAGATGGCCGCCTATTTTGGCCAGGCCTTTGAAACCCTCGCTGATTTTCGCGGTGTGTCTATTGCCGCGATCAATGGTTTTGCCATGGGCGGTGGCCTGGAGGTGGCCATGGCCTGCGATATTCGTATCGCTGAAGAGCAGGCGCAGCTGGCATTGCCCGAAGCCAAAGTTGGCCTGCTGCCCTGCGCCGGCGGTACTCAGCGCCTGACCCAATTGGTAGGTGAGGGTTGGGCAAAGCGCATGATTCTGTGTGGTGAGCGCATTAAGGCCGACAAGGCAGAGTGCATTGGCCTGGTCGAAGAGGTGGTGGCCACGGGTACAGCGCTGGAGCGCGCCATGGCGCTGGCCGAACAAGTCGGCGAGCAGAGTCCCATTTCGGTGACCGCCTGCAAAAAGCTGATTCACAGCGCCCGCGATATTTGTATTGCCCAGGGGCTGGAAGATGAGCGCAGCGAATTTGTGGCGCTGTTCTCCACCGAGGACCAACGCGAAGGGGTCAATGCCTTCCTTGAAAAGCGCAAGCCTGAGTGGAAAAACGCCTGATGACTGCGCCTGTTCTGTTTGAAGAGTTAACTGCGGCCAGCGGCAAGGTCGGCCGCATTACCCTGAGTGTGGAAGCTACACTGAACTCCCTGACCCTGGAGATGGTGGATTTACTGCAGGAGCGGTTGGACGCCTGGGCTCAGGATGAGGCCATTGCCGCCGTCTTTATCGAGGGTGCTGGCGAGAAAGCGTTTTGCGCCGGCGGTGATGTACAGGCCCTGCACCAATCCGCGGTCGATCAGCCCGGAGGTCCCTGCGAGTACGCCGAGGCGTTTTTTGCCCGTGAATACCGCATGAACTACACCCTGCATACCTATGCCAAACCGATTGTGTGCTGGGGTCATGGTATTGTCATGGGCGGCGGCCTCGGTGTCATGGCCGGTTGTTCGCACCGAGTGGTCACCGAGCGTACGCGCATCGCCATGCCGGAAGTCACCATTGCGCTGTTCCCTGATGTGGGCGGCAGCTGGTTCCTGAATCATGCCCCCGGACAGACCGGTGAATTTCTGGCGCTGACCGGCGCATCAATCAATGCCGCAGATGCGATTTACATTGGCATTGCCGACCGCTTTATTGCCAGTGACCGCAAGCAGGTGGTGATCGATGATTTGCTGGCCCAGGTCTGGACCGATGACGTAGAGCGCAACCATGCGCTGGTGCGACATGTGCTGCGGCCCTTTGCCGAGCAGAGTATCTCCGCTTCGCCGGCGGGGCAGGTTGAACCACATGCGGCCACTATTGCCCAGTTACTCGACGGAGAGGATATTCACGACATTATTGATCGGATTACCGGGCAGGATACCGACGATCCCTGGTTGGCCAAGGCCCGCGACAGCCTTGCCCACGGCTCTAAACTGGCCGCGCAGTGGATTCATCGCCAGCTGTGGGAAACCCGCCACATGGGCCTGGCCGATGTGTTCCGCGCAGAGGTGCAGTTGGCGACCAATATTGTGCGTCACCCGGAATTTGCCGAGGGCGTGCGCGCACTGCTGATCGACAAAGATCGCAATCCCGCCTGGCAATACGCCGCCAGTCGCGATGTGCCCGCCGAGGTGCTCGATGCTTTCTTTACTGCGCCCTGGGATGAAAACCCGCTGGCAGACCTGTAAATCGGCTCGCAACTCCACAGCATATAGGAACTGAAACATGGCAACTGTAGCATTTATTGGCCTGGGTAATATGGGCGGCCCGATGGCCAAAAACCTGATCAAGGCTGGTCACCAGGTGACGGTATTCGATTTAATGCCCGCCGCCTGTGCCGATCTGGAAGCGGCTGGCGCCGCGGTAGCGGCATCCGCCAGCGAGGCGGCCAGCGGTAAAGACTACGTCATTTCCATGCTGCCGGCGGGCAAACATGTTGCTGCTACCTACCTCGGCGACGATGGCCTGCTGGCGCAGCTCGATGCCAGCACTACCTGCCTGGACTGTTCTACTATCGACGCGGCCACGGCACGCGAAGTAGGTGAAGCGGCCGCGGCTGCGGGTATTGGCTTTATGGATACGCCGGTGTCCGGTGGTGTGGCCGCGGCCGCAGCAGGTACCCTGGCCTTCATGTGTGGTGGTTCTGCCGACACTTTCCCCCGTGCGCAGGCCATTCTTTCCGCCATGGGCAAGAATATTTTCCACGCCGGCCCTGCCGGTGCCGGCCAGGTGGCTAAGGGCTGCAACAACATGCTGCTGGCGATTCACATGATCGGCAGCGCTGAAGCGCTAGAGATGGGCGCGCGCAATGGTCTGGACCCGGCGGTGCTGTCGGAGATCATGCTGGCCAGCTCCGGTCGCAACTGGTCACTGGAAGTCTACAACCCGTACCCCGGGGTTATGGAGACAGCCCCTGCCAGCAACGATTACCAGCCCGGCTTTATGACTGACCTGATGGTTAAGGACCTTGGCCTGGCGCTGGAAATAGCCGAGCAGAGTGGCGTTGATAACCAGATGGGCAAGCTTGCACGTGCCTTATATGGCAAGCATCAGGAAGAGGGTAATGGCCAGCGCGACTTCTCTTCCATCCTGGAGCAGCTCAAGGGCTGATGCTCTCGCCGCAACAGCGCATAGCCGGCCTGCTGGCCCGGGCCGCGCTGCATTCAACCGAGGTTGATCATACCACCATCGCCTGGCAGCACTGGGGCGGTGAAGGTACGCCGCTACTGCTGGTGCACGGTGGCTTTGGCTCCTGGACCCACTGGGCGGCTAACATCGAGGCGCTGCGCCAGTCGCGCAATGTATGGACTCTGGACCTGCCCGGCCTGGGCAGCTCGGCCGATATGCCCAAGCCCTGGACGACCGAGCACTTTGCTGAATTGGTACTGGCAGGCTGGCGCCAACTGCTGGGGGATACTGAGTTTGAGTTGGCGGCGTTCAGTTTCGGTGCAATGATTGCTGGCCATGTCGCTGCACTTGCCGGACCGCAATGTCAGCGATGTTGTCTCATTGGTGCGTCCGGCTTCGGGCCCTTGCATAAACAGGTCTCACTCTTACCTCCCCCCGGTCCGGAGGTGCCCGCTATAGAGGCTGATCCTATACACCGGGAAAATCTGGCGCGGCTGATGCTGTACCGAAAAGAGGCGGTCGATGATCTTGCGGTGTGTATCCACAGCGACAATCTGGCCAGGCACCGCTTTCGCAGCCGGGCCATGGCGGGCAGTAACGATCTCGCGGACGTTCTCCCTGCGATTAATGCGCATCTGGTAGGTATCTGGGGTGTTCACGATGCCACCGCCGGCGGCATTGAGCAGATTCAGGCCCGCCGCGCCCTGATGCTTGCGTCCCAGCCCGAGGCGGAATTTCATATCCTCGAAGACATCGGCCACTGGGCCATGTACGAGAGCCCAGAGACCGTTAATCGCTTAATCCTGGGGCAGTTGTCGTAGCACAGACTTGGCCGCGCTGATCTTGCCCTCGTCGAAATACTCCTCGTGATTGATCTCGATTTTGTCGAGATCGTAGAGATAGTTCACCATGATGCTGCCGGATTGCTCCAGGCCCTTGGGCGTTAAATCAGCACCCCAGTGCAGGCGGTGGAGGCGGGCGCCATTGCCGAGGTGGAAGCGGGCGACCGGGTCCTTGGCCAACTCGCCGGNTTTTTCCCGCACCAGATAGTGCGCGCACAGGCGCGTGAGTGCTGCCTGTACCTCGGCCTCCATAACCGTGCGGTTTACCGGTGCGCGTACCTTGTCGATAAGCGCCTCGTCGACCAGTTCACTGAGATCGGCCTTGTTGAGCCAACGCCGGAATCCGGGTACGGGCGACAGGGTAACGAATGTCTTAAGGCCTTCAATTTCCTTCTTCAGTACTTCAACCACGTTCTTGATCAGGAAATTGCCGAATGAAACGCCCGCCAGGCCAGGATGGCAGTTGCTGATGGAGTAGAACACTACGGTGTTGAATTTGCCTGGCTCCATGATCTCCCGCTCACGGTCGATTAGCGGAGCGATGGCATCGGGCAGATCGTCGACCAGGGCAACTTCCACAAACACCAGCGGGTCATTGCCCATGGCCGGGTGGAAAAAGGCGAAGCAGCGACGGTCTTCGCGGAGCCGGCCGCGCAGGTCTTCCCAGCCGTTGATCTCGTGCACGGCTTCATAGTCGATGAGTTTTTCCAGCACCACCGCGGGGGACGCCCAGTCGATATTGCGCAACTCCAGAAAGCCCTTGTTAAACCACTGGATGAACAGGTGCTTGAGGTCCGAATCAACCGGTTTGAGTTCCGGGTGCTGGCGCAGCAGCTGCAGCAGCTCGCCGCGCAAAGCGACCAGGGTGCGAGTACCACCGGGCGCCATGTTAATGCGCCTGAACAATTTTTGCCGCGGCGCCTCGGTGGCGCGGGTAATTGCCTGTAGCTTGTCATAGTCGGGGTCGTCGCGGTAGCGCTCGGTGGCTTCCAGCAGTGCCTCGCGATCGATATCGAAGTCGCTGGCGAGGCGCTGGAAAAACTCCAGCCGCGCCTCTGCGCTGAGCTCGAGGTAGGCCTCGGTAATTTCCTGGGCCAGGGCAAGGCCGGAGGCTTCACCGCGGTGCTCAATCAGTTCCTTGCACAAATCGACCAGCGCCTGGGTAGAACCCTCGGCCGCGGTCAGGTTGGGCCGCCGTCGCGCGAGGATTTCCCGGCCGGCGGTAATCACGGAGCTGAGCGCGCGTCCGAGTACGGTAACGCTGCCTTCGCTGGTGTTGGGTTGATCCTTTTCGATGGGGCTGGTCGAAGCCATCGGCTGATACCTCAAAATTGCTGCTTGCCTAGTGATAAGAATGCCACAGAGCCCGTGGCCTTTAATACTTACCCTATAGGGTTAGAGATGCGTGCGGCGTGACGATATTCCCTATTATAGGTTAGTCTCCCAGCCGACCCGTCAGGAAGAACCCGGTCGTGCGATTGTGGTTTATTTCTATTGAATCAACCGGTTAATGGATTTCCGTGCAATGAGTGACGCTACGCCTAATTTCACCCTGGTAACCTCCTGTGCCGACCAGATCGGCCTGGTGGCTGCGGTGTCGAGTTTTATCGCCGAGCGCGGGGGGTGCCTGGTGGAGAGTGCCAACCATACCGACGTTCACCAGGGCTGGTTTTTTATGCGCAATGTCGTCAACGCCGACGCCATGAACTGCAGTATCGAAGCGTTCCGCGAAGACTTCGATAGCCTCGCACAGCGCTATGGCATGCAATGGTACTTGCGCCCCGGTGGTGAGAAACAACGCGTTGTGATTATGGCCAGCCACGCCTCGCATTGCCTGGCGGACATTCTCTACCGCTGGCAGGCTGACGAATTGCAATGCGACATTCCCTGTGTGATTTCCAATCATGAAAATCTGCGCAGCATGGTGGAGTGGCACGGTATTCCGTTCCATCATGTGCCGGTGGATCCGGACGACAAGCCTGCGGCCTTCGCGGCGGTTGAAGATATTCTCGAGCGCCACGGNGCGGATTGCGTAGTGTTGGCCCGGTATATGCAGATTATCCCGCCGTCGCTGTGTGAGACATACGTCGGCCGGTTGATCAATATTCACCACAGTTTCCTGCCGTCGTTTATCGGAGCCAACCCCTACCAGAAGGCCTTTGATCGCGGTGTAAAGTTGATCGGTGCCACCTGTCACTATGTCACCGAGGATCTCGATCAAGGGCCCATTATCGAGCAGGATGTGGTGCGTGTGACTCACTCTTCCAACAAGGACGAATTAGTACGGTTGGGTCGCGATGTGGAGAGTTCGGTGCTGTCGCGGGGTCTGCGCTATCATCTGGAAGACAGGGTTCTTGTCCGCGGCAACAAGACGGTAGTGTTTAACGCCTGATCGCGTACTCAGATTGATAAGGGCCACGGCGACGGGCCCGGGAGAGCAGCCATGAACCAGATATCAAACCGTTCCGATGTGCACGCCAGTGTTTGCCCGCTGGATTGCGCTGATACCTGCAGCCTTTCTATCGAGTTAGAGGATGGCAAGGTCAGTCGGGTGCGTGGCAGCCGCAGCAATCCTTTCACTCGCGGCAAAATTTGCACCAAAGTCGCCCAGGGTCTTGCTGAGCAGGTGCATGGGCCGAAGCGCCTGACGCAGCCACTGCTACTGGACGGGCCAAAGGGTGGTGGCAATTACCGCCCGATCAGTTGGGAGCAGGCCCTGGATCTCATTTATCAGCGTTTTTCCGAGATCATGGATCGCTGGGGTGCTCAGGCGATCGCGCCGCTCACCTATGGTGGCCCGATGGGGCTGCTGGCGAATGGCTCTATGGATGCGCGCTTTTTCCACCGTCTGGGTAGTAGCGAAGTAGATTCGTCACCGTTGTGTGCGGGCGTATCCGGTGAGGCCTGGGAGCGCGTGTACGGCGATGTGGGCGGCATTGCCTACACCGAACTGGCACAGTCAAAGTTGATCGTGGTGTGGGGCAATAACGTGACCGCCTGCAACCTACATCTCACCACGATTATTCGCGACGCGCGCAAGCGGGGTGCCAAACTGGTGGTTGTCGATCCCAAGCGCACCCGGATTGCCCGGGAAGCCGATCTGCATCTGGCCGTCATGCCAGGCACGGATGTCGTGCTCGCCTATGCGGTGGCAGCGCAGCTGGCAGCCAATGGTGGCCTGGATGCGGATTTTATCGCCGAGCATGTTCATGGCGCAGATGCTTTCCTTCAGGAGGCTGCGGCATACCCACTGGCGCGAGCTGCCGAACTATGCGGCGTCGCCGAGGCTGATATCGAGCAGTTTGCCTGCTGGTGGCGCGACCTGGCCCCGGCTGCCATTTCCCTTGGTGTTGCGCCGGAGCGCAATCGCAACGGCGGATCGAGCGTCAGGGCGGTGCTGGCGCTGCCAGCACTCACGGGCAATATCGGCCCGATGGGAGCGGGTGTGTGTGATGTCTCCGGTTTCTTCCCGGTAGACAGTGATGCCCTGTCACGCCCCGACTTACGCGCCCAGCCGGTGCGTGAATTCAATGTGCTGGACTTACCTCGTCATATCATGGACCCCGGTGCGGAGCTGCCGATTAAGGGCGTGTTCATTTACAACCACAACCCTGTCGCGGTGCATCCGCGTCAGCGTGAGATGCGAGCTGCACTGTTGAGCGATGATGTGTTCGTAGTGGGATCCGATGTGAGCATGACGGACTCCATGGCCTGCGCAGACCTGATTCTGCCGGCCACGACCCATCTTGAGTACGGCGACCTGTACAAGGCTTATGGCCATCAGTATCTACAGCGCTCGGCGCCCGTGATTGAGCCTGTCGGTGAGGCTGTGAGCAACACCGAACTGTTTCGTCGTCTCGCCACCCGATTCGGGTTTACGGAGCCCTGCTTCGCCGATACGGATGCTGCGCTGATGGATCAAGCCATTGAGGCGGGCGTGCCCGCCCTGCAGGATAGATCTCCCAGCGACCTGCCCCCGAATGAGGCCATCAATATGGATGACGGTCGCCCCACCAGCCTGCTGCGAGGCACGGCTCCGGCGACGCCCAGTGGCAAGATCGAGCTGTTCTCCGACGCGCTGCAGGCAGAGGAGGGCCACGGCGTGCCGCAGTATCAGGCACTCATGGGACAGCGGCCTTTTCTGGTGGTCTCTCCCGCCTCGGAACATCGTATCAATTCCACCTTCGGTGGTGTTGCCGGCCACGATCGCGATGTCGTGTGTGAAATGGCGCCGGCGGATGCCCTGTCGCTTGGGCTTGAGGCGGGGTGTGAGGTGATACTGAGCAACGAGCAGGGCGAGGTTCAACTGCCGCTGGTGGTGAGCGACAACATTCGCACCGGTACGGTTTTTGTACCCAAAGGTGCCTGGATTGGCGACAGCCCCACGGGGCAAACCATCAATGCACTGATTCCTGGACACAAGGCTGATTTGGCTGGTGGGGCCTGCTACTACGATTGTTCGGTGGATATCCGCGCCGTCGGCTAAGCATAGTCCCGGCGTATAGGCGCGGTTGTTCCCGAAAAAAGCGCCAGATAACCTGCTGGCAGATTAAGTTTTCTCATAGTTACGGAACACCATTTGACACACTACGACTCTGTTGTAATCGGTGCCGGTCACAACGGCCTGACCTGCGCGGCTTATCTGGCCGCCAAGGGCCAGCGTGTACTGGTGGTGGAGGCTGGCGCTAACGTCGGTGGTCTCGCCGCCCTGCGCGAGTTTCATCCCGGCTTCAAGGTGAACGTCGCCCACTCGCTGAACCATTTTTCCGAGCGCGTCTGCGCTGACCTCAAGCTCGAATCTCACGGTTATCGGCCGGCATCAGAGGCAATGCAAACCGTGGGTCTCGGGTCAAACGGACATCATGTTCGAATCAGCGACGTCGAGGTGACTGGCGCGACTGGCGAAGACGCCGCTCGCTATCCAAAGTATCGCCATCAGTTGAAAACCTTCGCCAAAGCGCTGGCGCCTTTCTGGGGCAAGACCATGCCGGGCATTGGCGACAACTCCCCGGGTGAGTTGTTCACGTTCGCCCAGTTGGGATTGAAGCTGCGCATGTTGGGCAAAGACGACATGCTGGAATTCCTGCGTGTGGCAACTCTGCCTATGCGCGACCTGATGGACGACAACTTCGAGAACGAGCTGTTGCAGGCCGCATTGGCTTGGGACGGTGTGATTGGTGGCAAGCTGGCCCCGCGTTCGCCGAATCAGTCGGTGTTTACACTCCTGTACCGTATGTGCGGTGCTCACGACGGTATGCACAGTGTGCCGGCCTCGGGCATTGATGGCTTGATGCAGGCCCTGCGTTCGGCAGCAGAGGCTGCCGGCGCCGAGGTGCGATGCAACGCGCCGGTAAAACGCATTCTGGTTGATGGCAGCAGTGGTGAACTGCTGGCCTCGGGTGTCGAGCTGGCAAGTGGTGAGGTGATTACCGCGAGCCGGATTGTCTCCTCCGCAGATCCACAGCGCACTTTCATGGAGCTGGTGGGCGCCCGCAACCTGGAAATTGAATTTAGCAACCGTATCAGCCGCCTGCGCTGTGAAGGATACGTTGCGAAGCTTCACCTGGCGCTCAATGGTATGCCTGCCTTTGCGGGCCTGGAGCAGCCCGATGGCCGGATGATTATTGCCAGCCAGATGGACGATATCGAATTCGCCTTTGATGATGCCAAATACGGCGGCTATTCCGAAGACCCGGTCATGGAGGTGGTTGTACCTTCTTTGCACCAGGAAGGTCTGGCGCCCGCCGGACAGCATGTGTTGTCGGCGCATGTCATGTACGTGCCCGCCAACCTCAAGGGCGGCTGGACCGAAGAGGCCCGTCTAAAGTTGACTGCGTCTCTATTGGAGAAGCTGGAGCGTTATGCGCCAGGTATTCAGTCCCAGGTGGTGCACGCTGAACTGCTGACGCCGGCGGATATCGAGGCCCAGTATCACGTGACGGGTGGCCACTGGCACCACACGGAATTTGCGGTTGATCAGATGCTCATGATGCGACCCACCTACGAGGCAGCGCAATACAGTACACCGTTGGCGGGGTTGTATTTGTGCGGTGCGGGTACTCACCCGGGCGGAGGCCTGACCGGTATTCCCGGATTTAACGCGGCCCGGGAGATCCTCAAATGAAAAAGTACGACGCGATTATTATCGGCGCCGGGCACAATGGTCTGACAAATGCCGCATACCTGGCCAAGGCAGGCCTGGACGTCTTGGTGGTCGAAAAGAACGACTACATCGGCGGTGCTGCGGTAACACGTGAAATGCACGAGGGCTGGCACTACTCCAGCTGCTCCTATGTCTGCAGCATGATGCGTCAGGCTCTGCACCGCGACCTCGATCTGTCGCGCCACGGTCTGTTGCTGGTGCCTTATCTTGGTACGGTGGCCTTTTCGGATAGTGGCCAGACTCTGATTGACTACCCGGATGAGGAAGCCAATTACCTCGAGCTAAAACGGCATTCGCCCCATGATGCGGATTCCATGGCGCGCTTCCAGGCGGATCTGGGCCGATATGCCCAGTTGATTCGCAAGACCCTGTTGCGCACCCCCCCTGACCCCAGCTCCTTCAAACCTCGGGACATCGGCGAGCTGTTGTTCCTCGCCAAGGAGTTCTGGTCGCTGGGCGAAAAAGAGCTGTACGAGTATGTGCGCTTTTTTACCATGAGCGCCGCTGAGTTCCTCGACGACTACTTCGAGAATGACCTGATCAAGGCGGCCATGGCGAGCCCAGGCATTATTGGTACAGCCCTCGGTGTTTATTCGCCGGGCTCGGCGTACATTTTGCTGCACCATGTCATGGGAGATGTAGATGGTAGCGTGGGTGCCTGGGGGCTGGCCCGCGGTGGTATGGGTGCAATCTCCAATGCGCTGGCCAGTGCGCTGAAAGAAGCCGGTGGTGAGATCCGCACCAATGCCGGTGTGCAGCAGATTCTGGTGAAGAACGGAGCCACCGTCGGCGTGGCGCTGGAGAACGGCGATGAGCTCTACGCCAATCTCGTGGTGTCCAACCTGGATGCCAAGCGCACCTTTACCAAGGTGATGGACAAGAACGATTTGCCGCCGGGCATTTATGACCGCGCCAGCAAGTTCAAGATCCGCGGTTCTTCCGGCAAGGTCAATATCGCGCTGTCGGGCCTGCCCAAGTTCATCAACACACCCGACAACCCCTATGTGAATCGCGGTGGTCAAGGTTTTGTTGGCTCGCTGGAAACCATGGAGCGAGCCTATGATTGCTGGAAGCGCGGTCGTTGGTCGCAGGATCCCTTCATTGAGTCGGTGATTCCCTCTGCATGGGATCCCACTGTGGCCCCACCGGGGCAGCACTGGATGTCGAACTTTGTTCAGTACTGCCCGGCAGAACTGGCTGACGGGCCATGGACGCCCGAGAAGCGCGACCAGTTCGGCCAGACTGTCGTCGATAAAATTGAGCGCTACAGCCCCGGGTTTAAAGAGTTAATTGTGCACATGGAAGTGCGAACTCCCCATGAAATTGAGAACGAGGTTGGCCTCACTGAGGGCAATATCTTCCAGGGTGAGTTGACGATTGACCAGCTGTTGTTCAATCGACCGTTCCCGGGCTATGGCCAGTATCGTATGCCGCTTAAGAACATGTACATGTGCGGCTCGTCCACACACCCCGGTGGCGGCGTGTCATCTGCGTGTGGTGCCAACGCAGCGCGCGAGATCCTCAGGGACCTCAAACGCCCCAATACCGTGCCTGAAGACGACTGTTACGACGAGTAGTTTATGACGACTGACGCTTTTGCCGGTGAACGGCTGAAACATTCACATTTCCATCCGCGGCAGGCGGAACGCAACCTGCGTGAAGCCTGGTCTTCCTGGAATGGTTTCAAGTTTGCCGATTATTACTACGATGCAGAATACGAGTATTTCTGTGTGCGCAATACCTGCGGCACCTACGATATCTGTCCCATGCAGAAGTATATGGTGACAGGGGGTGATGCGCTCGCCATGCTCAATCGCATGGTTACTCGCGACGTGAGTAAGCTGGGTATTAATCGAGTGACTTACGTGGCCTGGTGCACCGACGAAGGGCGTATGGTCGACGACGGTACGATTTTCCGTCTCGGCGAAGACCAGTTCATGCTCACCTGTGGCAGTCCTTGCCTGGCTTGGTTGCGCATGAGCAGTCTAGGTTTTGATGATTTACACATTGAGGATGTCACCGAGGGCTTTGCGGCACTGTCGTTGCAGGGGCCAACATCGTTTGCAGTGCTCAAGGCCATGGGCCTGGAGGGTCTCGAAGATCTGAAGCCGTTTGGCATCATGCATTTTCCCTATCACGGCGGCATGCTGATGGTGTCTCGCACCGGCTTTACCGGCGACCTGGGTTACGAGCTGTGGGCGCAGCCGGAACATGCGCTGACTTTGTGGGACGAGCTCTATGGAGTGGGGGCTGACTACGGTATTCATCCCTATGGAGAATCAGCGACCAATATGGCACGCCTCGAGGCGGGCTTCATTATGCCTGATATGGAATTCAATGAGGCCCTTAAAACGGTGAATTTCCAGCACGACCAGACGCCCTTTGAGCTAAATCTGGGCTGGCTGGTCGACTTCAAAAAACCGCATTTCAACGGTCGCAATGCACTGCTGGCAGAGCGGGATAAAGGTGGGCCAAAGTACATGCTCACCAAGCTGGATATTGAGGGGAATAAGCCGGCTGAAGGTTCACACCTCTACAGCAATGAGAACTGCAGCAGAGAGATCGGTTACGTGACCTCCGCTATGTGGTCGCCAGCGGCCAAGGCCAATATTGCCCTCGCCATGATCGAAACGGACAAGCTCCAGGGCGAGATTTGGGCGGAAATTTACTACGAGAAAGAGTTGCGACATATACATAAAGTGGCTCGCTGCACGATCCAGGACAAACCATTCTGGACGCCTGCGCGAGCTCGGCAAACACCGCCGCCGCTTCGTTAGCATGCCGATAGCCTTTGACGATGACCGTCTGATAAAACTCTTCCTGCGCCATGCCGGGGCGGAACTTGGGTAGGTCAAACACCCCTTCAGGGGGCCTCTCCCCGCGTCTGCTGGTCGCTGTGACCGCCTGTTGGTATCTGGCCCAGATGGGATACTACGCCCAGGCCCAGCTGTTCGGTCCGGTGATGGAGCGTTACAGCCTCGATGAGGCCGCCGTTGGCCTGATAATGTCACAGGAAGTCGCGATGTATGCGATTACCGCTCTGCTGATGGCCGGACCGGTCACACGCTTCCCCCGTTCCAGTATTGCTTTTGCAGGATGCGCTCTGGTACTTGCGGGTAACCTGATCGCTGGCTTTACCGAAAACTTCGAAGTCTTGCGCGTGGCTCGCCTCGCCACTGGATTTGGCGCAGGCATGATTGGGGCGGCTGGCGTGGCCTCTGCGGCGTCTTCTAATAATCCGCAGCGGATGTTCGCTGTTGTCTCGGTGACCTGGGGTCTCATGGCCGCGGGTGGTGCAATCATATTCCCCTACGTCACAGTGCCCTTTGGGGCGAAAGGAGGCTATCTGCTGATGGCGGCAACGGTTGTGTTGCTGTTGCCGCTGTTCCGATGGCTGCCGCCGCCACAGCGGAACTTGCAGGAGGAGGCGGCCAGTCAGGCCTTGCTTGCCTCGCTACCGCCGCTCAAGCGCTTTGCGGAAAAACTGGGCGTGCGGGATGCCCCCAACAAGGAGTTCGCGCTTGTTGCACTGCTGGCGCTGTTCATCTATGAAGTCGGCCAGGGCGCTGTACAGGTGTTTCTGGAGCAGTTCGGTCTGCGCGCCGGCCTCGAGGAATACAGGATTGGCGAAGTGCTGGGCATAGCGGGTTTTCTCGGCCTGTCCGGGGGCGTGCTGGCGGCGTGGTTGGCCGACCGATACGGCAATCTGCGCCCTGCGCTAATCGGTATTGCCACAAACGTTATTGTGGCTGCAGCATTGGCATTGGGTCAGAGCCCGATCGCATTTGCCGTGCTCTATCTGGCCTGGAATATGTGCTTCTATTTTGTGGTTCCCTACATCCTTGGCATTATGGCCGAAATGGATCCCAAGGGCCGCTGGGCTGTAGCGACGGATGCAGTGTGGTGGCTTGGCGCCGCACCTGGACCGGCCATTGGCGGTTTTCTGGNGGCGGAGGCGGGATACGGCGGGCTGGCGATGTTGCCGGTAGCGGTAGGCGTCATCAGTATATGTCTGTTCTATTTCACCCTGCGCCGTTTCTATGCAACGCAGCAGTAGTTTCTCTATCAATTACGGGCTTCTCCTCGAGGCGGCTTCTAGTGTTGGTCTCGCCAGTATGCTGTACTACCTGCTTAAACAAACGACGAAATCGAGGTAGGGGACCATCCAGCAACTCAGTGCAAGAGAGTTTTATGGCAGGGCGGTGGCCCATATGCGTCAGAGCCGGCCTGACGATACCGTCAGCACCTGTGCAGAGGGTCTACGGCAGCACCCGGATGACCCCAACTTGCTGTGCCTGAGCGGTCAAGCGTTCATTGCGCTTCGGCGTTTCGATGACGCCGGCAAGTGCATTGAGCGCGCACTGCGCAAGCACCCGCACTTCGTGCCGGTGATCGAAGTCAGCGGCGACCTGTTGTTGGCTACAGGCAACCCTGCGCAGGCTATTGAAGCCTATCGGGAGGCAAAAACCCGGGCGCCTGAGAGAACCAGTCTCCAGGCCAAGATCGATAAGGCAAAGGAGCGACTGGAGACTGCCGGCAGCGTCACAGATGAGCGGAGCCAGGCATTTTTTGCCGCTGCCATCGCACGTGCCGAGCAATTCAGGACCGATGGTGAGCCTGCAAAAGCCGAAAAGGTCTATCGAGATATTCTGCAGCGCGACCCGAATCACCCTGAAGCGCTGAGACTGCTGGCAGAAATCGCAGCAATACACAATCAATACCAGGATGCACATACCTTTTTGCAGCGAGCGGTAAAGTACGCGCCGCGTTACTCCCGCGCCTGGCTGGATCTCGCTCAGGTGCAGCAGGAGCTGGGCGACTATCCCGCCGCCATCGCCAGTGCGCGGCAATTGGTTGCATTGAACCCCGAGCTCGGCGAACCGTATGTGACACTGGCCAATGCGCAGGGGCACGCAAACCAGCACGAGGAAGCGATTGCCAGCTACGAAGCTGTACTTGAGCGAGCCCCCACACACCCCGGCGCATTTTCGGGCCTTGCACACCAGTTGAAAACGATCGGGCGCCAGGATGAAGCTGTGGCGGTGCATCGTCGCAATATCGCCGCCAACCCGGGTAACTCGGAACCCTACTGGAACCTGGCTAACTTGAAGACCTTCCGCTTCGAAGATGCGGAGGTTGAGGCGATGGAATCGATTCTGGCGGGCGATGGGTTGCAAGAGGCCGTCATTGAACAGCTCAACAACGCGCTGGGGCTTGAGTATGAGTCCAGGCGTGACTACCCGCGTGCGTTTTCACATTTCCAGCGCTGCAATGAGGTCAGGCGCTCTCGAGAAATCTATGATCCGGTGGCGCATGAAGTTCAGGTCGGAAAAATACGCGAGGTATTCAACGCTGAGTTTCTGGCTGAACATGCTGGTCTGGGTGACCCTGACCCAGCACCCATCTTTATCATTGGCCTGCCGCGCTCAGGCTCGACCCTGCTGGAGCAGGTGCTGGCAAGTCACAGCCAGGTAGAGGGGACCCACGAGCTCAGTGATCTGCCTCATCTGGTGCAGTCACTGAATACGCGCAGCGGCCGTGGGGTCCATTTTCCCGAGAGCCTGGTCACGCTGGAACCTGCGCGTTGGTCGGGTCTGGGAACAGCCTACCTGCAACAGACCAGTAAATATCGGTCCGGCGCCGCCTACTTCATCGACAAGAATCCCAACAACTTCATCTATGTTGGGCTATTGCGGCTGGTACTGCCCAACGCAAAGATAATCAATGCGCGTCGCCATCCCCTGGACAGTTGCTTCGGCAGTTACAAGCAGTTGTTCGCCAGCGGCCAGCCATTCAGTTACGACCTGATGGATATTGGCGAGTACTATCTGCTCTACGACGAGCTGATGCGGCATTGGCATGACGTCATTCCCGGCGCAGTGCTGGACGTCAATTACGCCGAGGTCGTTGCGGATCTTGAAGGCCAGGTCCGACGGCTGCTGGCTTACTGTGACCTGCCATTTGAGCAGGGATGCGTAGAGTTCCACCGTACGGAACGGGCTGTCAAGACTGCGAGTTCTGAGCAGGTGCGCCAACCGATCTACTCGAGTTCGGTCAACCTGTGGCGCCGATACGAGCCGCAGCTGGGTGACTTGATAGAAGTTCTGGAACCCCTGCTGCGCGCATTGCCGCCTGAAGACAGGCCTGACGCACTGAACTAGTGCGGTCTGGCTGGGCTAGGTTGCGAACCGTTCCGAACCTATAGGCGAGGTAGCTCGGGTCGGCGAAGTTTGCGAAATTCCGTCATGAGAAGAATCAAACCTCGGCGTGGTGGGACGTTGCCGAAAATAAAAATCACACTCAAAGGTGAATGATTATGAAGAATCTTCCTGGCTTGAATCGTGCTCCGCTGGCCTCGGCCCTTGCCGCTATCCTCGGTTCGTCGCCCCTGGTCTATGCGCAGAATGAGGATCCGGAAGCAAGGTTACTTGAGGAGATTCTTGTCACCGCCCGTAAACGCTCCGAGTCCGTAATGGATATTCCCGGCAGCGTCCAGGCTTTGAGTGAGGACGACCTGCGCGAGCTCGGCACGCGGTCTGTCAATGACATCAGCCGATTTGTCCCATCCATTAATACCGTCGATTTCGGTGCAGGCATCACCGATATTGTATTTCGTGGGGCGACCTCTGACCCTGGCTATGTTGTCCAGTCAACCTCTTCTGTCTACTTCGATGAAGTCTCTGTCACCACTCAGGGGCAGCAGCCCTATATTCGCATGGTAGATGTTGCCCGCGTTGAGGCGCTGGCGGGCCCTCAGGGCACACTTTACGGTGCGGACGCCCAGGCGGGCACATTGCGGATCATCACTAATCGGCCTGACACGCAGGCATGGGAAGTGGTGTTCGATGGCAGTTTCCGCGATGGCAGTGACGCCGAGAGCAGTTGGGACGGCTCGCTGGTGGTCAACCTGCCTATCGTGGATGATACGCTGGCTCTGCGTGTTGTTGCCTATGGCGCCGAGGACGGCGGTTTTGTCGACAATGTCTTTGGCTCTACGATCACCAACGACCGCAAGACTGACAACGCTTATGGCCGCTCACCGGCCGACTGGGGCACCCTTAACAATGCGGATGTGGTCGAGGACGACATCAACGACTTCGAAGTCGCTGGCTGGCGTGCCGCACTGCTATGGAATATCAACGAGAACTGGCAGGCGACGGCCAGCTATCTGCACCAGGAAACTAATGCCGGGTCCTATTCCGTGTTTGATGAAAACGTCGGTGACCTAGAGGTCAATCGCTACAACGAGGAATTTTATGATGTGGAATTCGATATCAGCTCGCTGGTTATCGAGGGTGACCTAGGTTTTGCTCAGTTAGTGTCAGCTACCTCCTATTACGATAGTGAGGGCAGCTTCACTCAGGACGTGACCAACTACCAGAAATCGTACTCAGCCTACTACTGTATCAACTACGGTGGCGACTCCAGTTATTACAATGGCGATTACTACTATCTGCCTCCCGAGGGTGGCGTCCTATTTCAGGAAGGCGCCTACTGTAATGCGCCCACAGTGGAAGGCGACTTCCTATCAGCCTTCGATGAAGACCCTACTAGCGACCGTTTCGCCCAGGAATTGCGGCTGTTTTCCTCGGGAGAAACCATCGATTGGTTGGTGGGGGCGTTCTATGAGGAAAGTAACTATTCCTATGAAGAATTCTTCGGTTACCCCACGGCCAACGCGGATGGGCGTGGAGACGCACAGGACCTATACCAACAGACCATTTCGCTAGACTGGTTCGAATGGGCTTCGGGTGAGTCCTACCCGAATGCAACGGCGCCTTTCTATGCAGACAGTTCCTCCGACTTTGAACAGGTGGCGGTATTTGGCGAGGTCACCTGGCATGTGGGTGAGAGGTGGGACCTCACCGCCGGGGCGCGCTGGTTTGATCGTGAGAACGAGACGACCTACATCCAGCGCCAGCCGGAGACAGCGCCAGATACGGAGGCGGCCGTGCTCAAGGGTGATGACTCGGAAATCGCACCCAAGTTTTCTGTGGCCTACAACCTTAGCGACGACAGTATGGTCTATGCACTGTACTCAGAGGGCTATAGACCGGGCGGGACCAATCGGCAGCGGGGTGAACCGGCTACGCCTCAGAAATTTGACCCAGATAAAATGATCAATTACGAGGCCGGTTATCGAAGTACCATGGCCAACGGTGCAGTGCGCCTGGCAGCCACGCTGTTCTACATGGACTGGGAGGACTTCCAGTTTGAATTGACCGATCCAGCGAGTGGGCCCTGCCCGGATGGAGGATCCATCGCGGGTGTGTGTGGGCAGCCTTTCCAGGTTGCGGTGTCAAATGCAGGTGACGCGAGTATTCTAGGGTTCAACGCCGAGTTCGACTGGGCAGTGACTGATAACTTTGAATTAGGTTTCAATGCCCAGTGGTTGGAGGCAGAGACTGACACCGATATCGACTCCGATGGCGACGGAGGTACCGACATACCATCGGGTTCTCAGCTACCCAATACCCCGGACTGGACTGGCGCAGCATGGGCATCGTACAGCTTCCCTGTACCGATCGCGGATGCCAACGGTTACGCGCGTCTCCAGTGGTCGTATTCTGGGGAGCGCCTGAGCAATCTTGAGCCCTCACCGCTGGCCGACGATAACCCGTTTCCGCAGTTTACGATGCCGTCTTATGACATTGGAGATCTAACGGTGGGCCTACAGGGCCGCACCTGGGACGTCTCATTATTCGTCTATAACCTCACAGACGAGCGAGCTATTTATGGCCACGCCCGTCAGGGTGGCTGGTCGCAGGTCAACGTTAACGAGGGTCGCGATCATGTCGATCCGGTTTACGTCAACCGACCCCGCGAATATGGTATCCGGTTCGTGAAACGCTGGGGCGGTCCGGGCGGCTAGCCGCCCGTTTAAGCCTCAGTAGGGCCAGAGTTCGAGGCCGTGGATCGCGTTGCGGATGTCCATGGTCAGATTAATGCTTGCCAGAGTCGCGCCGGTTTCTAGGTCGTGGAGGCTCACAGTGGACGGCGACGAGCCACCGGCGATAGTCGTCCCGTCAATGACACAGAGCCCGCGGCCGAAGCCCTGGCGGGCGATGCGCGATGTGTCCACACCGGCAAACTCAATATTTTCCTCGGCGTATTGTGGCACCTTGAAGGCGTGTTGCGCACCGACATGGGGCACATGGCGCAGGCAGTCCGCCTGTGTGTCATTCAGCAGAACACCCTCACCGAAGGGCCGCGCGTTATGACAGCCTTGTGGCAGGCTGCACAGGGCGGTCACGCCCGCGCCACCACTATTGCGCAGCAGAGCACCTGTACGCAGGCCGCTGATGAACACGCCGCCTCGATCAACGTGGACCATGTTGATGTGTTGCTCATTGCTGGGTTTCGGGCCCTTGTCGCTGCGCGGGTCGAAGCTGAAGCCACTCCACTGGCCACCCTGACTCTGCAGGTAAAAGCCCCAGGAGAACGCTTGCTTGTCGAGATCGAAGGCGAGAATGCTGTCGAATCCCGTCGAGGTCAGAAACAGCATGCGCTGGTAGACACAGATTTCGTGACAGTGTTTTAGATAGGGGTTGCGCCAGGCGCCCACCTGATTGAACTGCGGATCGAAGCAGAACAGCTCGTCGGAAGCGGCGATAAATATATGGTCGCGGTCAAAGGCGATACCTCGCAAACCGCGGTCGGCACCTCGCCCGGCGAAGTCGATGTCTGTGGTGTTCCAGTCGATGTGCTGAGTGACGGCGCCGTTGTTGAAGTCGATCGTATAGACACCGCCGTGACTTTCCCCCTGGTGAGAGCCGCGAACGACAGAGGTGGCGATCACGGTAGGAAGCGCTGTATTCATAGTGACTCACGGAAGTTGTTATGCAGGCTATTATGCCTTTGCGCCGGCGACAGGTCTCCCGTTATAGTCTGAATTGTTGTGTGAGAGCACACGCTATTTGCTCTGGGGAAAGCGATGGACATCGAAGTAGCACTCAAGGATCTTGGCCCGGTCGATCAGGTTGCGCTGTCGGATGCGATCCTGGCATTGCCGCAGGCCGCCTGGGAGGCGAACCGCCAGCGACAGCAGGACTATGACGTGCATCGACGCACCGAATCCGTGGTTCTCATTTTCACCGATGGTGAAGGCTGGCCGGATATCACGGTCAGTCGTGAGTCGGGTTGGGAGTGGCTCAGTGATTTGGCTGTACCGCTGATGAACGAGATTGTGAATACCCATTATGCACCGGGTGGCACCATCATTCGCGCCATGGCAGCCAAGCTGCTCCCAGGGGAGGTGATCACACCGCACCGGGATCACCATCCGTCGTTCCATTACGGCCACCGAATTCATATCCCGATAAAGACCAACACCCGGGTGCGCTATACAGTGGCCGGTCAACCATATCGGATGACGGTGGGGCATGCCTATGAAATTAATAACCAGAAAACCCACAGCGTGATGAACAAGGGTGCGGACGACAGGATTAACTTTATCTTTGATTACGTACCTCCAGACCGGGTCGCGGGCGCGTGACACGCGAGGTGGCACCCGGCATGGAATATGCATAGAATTAGACCCATAAAATAAAAGGGCATTCGCATGGTAAGCGCAGATTTTGTAGCGAGTTATATAGACGCCTGGAATCAACATGACCCCGCCGGTGTGGCTGAGCACCTGGCAAAGGGGGGGACCTACTTCGACATACCCACACAGCAGCAGATGAATCGCGACGATCTCGTGAGGCATCTAAAGCAGTACTTCGCCAACGATACAAACTACTACACGCTGGTGGGTGAGGTGCTCTCCGGGGAGAGCTCCATCGCATTCCAGTACCGTGCATGCCCTGACGGTGAAAATGGCGAGGGCGGTTGGATGGGCGCCGAGTTCATAACGATGGACGGGGAGGGCGCCGGTCTCATCGAGGATTACTACCGCGATCCGGAACTAGTCTCGCGCCGCAGGAGTGGTGAGGCTAGTGGCAGCCGTTATGCAAAGTCCGGTCTTAACCCTGCAGCGCGGCAGGCAGTATTGACGAGGCTGTTGGACGCAATGGAAAAAGAGCAGTTGTTCCTAGATTCGCATCTGTCACTGCCTGAACTTGCCACCCGGCTTGGCTGTTCGATCAATCACCTGTCCCAGGCGATTAACGAGGGACACGGTGTCAGCTTCTTCGACTTTATCAATCGCTATCGGGTGCAGGAGGCGACGAATATCCTGGTGCAGGATGAAAGAGCGTCGCCCTCAATTCTCGATGTTGCACTGGCGGTAGGGTTTAACTCAACCTCAACTTTCTATGCGGCCTTCAAGAAAAGCACCGGCCTTACTCCCGCTCAGTACCGACGCGAATCCCTCAACGAAAAGAAATAATCTGGCCGGCAGCGCGATTTACAGCGCTCTGAGATACCACTCATAGTCCAGGTCGGGAACCTGGCCATTGTAGTCGTCACTCTCACCCTGACGCAGCGCGGCGAAGGTAGAGCAGTAAGTAGCACCCAGATAGTCTTTCAAGATACTCCCTTTACGAAAATACTCCAGAGCTGCATCCCAGCGCCGGGGTAGAGTGACTTCGGCCTCGGATAGGTCGGCATCTACCGGTACCGGTTCGCCGGGATCAGACTGATGGGAAATACCGTGGAGCATACCTGCCAGTACCGCGGCGGTGACCAGGTAGGTGTTTGCATCTGCGCCAGCTACACGATGTTCCACCCGCCGGTTATGTTCAGACGACACAGGAACGCGCAGGGCAACTTCGCGATGGTTATAGCCCCAGGTCGGTGAGGATGGCGCGAAAGCGCCTGGCTTGAAGCGACGATACGAGTTGGCATTGGGGGCGAATATGGCCATGGCCTCGTCCATGGTGTCTGCCAGGCCACCAATGGCATGGCGCAATGTGTCGCTGTAATGCTCGGGCGGACCGCCTGCGTCGCAGGCAAAAATATTGTTGCCGTCGGCGTCGTAAATGCTGGCGTGAATATGCAGCCCATTGCCGGCGATATCGGCAAAGGGCTTGGCCATGAAGGTCGCCCCCATGCCGTGCTTGCGGGCTACACCTTTAACAATGCGCTTGAGCAACATGCCGTGATCACAAGCCTCGAGTGGGTCTTCAGTATGATGGGTATTGATTTCCCATTGGCCCGAGGCAAATTCGGAATGGATTGCCGTCAGGGGCACGTTCTGCAGATCACAGGCCGTGCGCACATCGTCGAGAAAGGCGTCGCAGTCGATCAGATCGTCAGCCATGCAGTATTGAATACCCTGTTGTACGCGTCCAGTGCCAGGGATATTGCCCTTCAACGGTTGCGGACTACCTTCTGTGCCAGGGGCCAACAGGTAAAACTCCAGCTCAGTGGCCACGACCGGACGCAGGCCGGCTTCCCGGTACCTTTTGAGTACCCGCATCAATACGTTGCGTGGATCGGGCCATGAGGGCTGCATCTGCATATCGACAAAACGCGTGAGTACCTGGGCCGTGGGTGACGCAAGCCAGGGAATCCGAGCGAGGGTGCCGGGAATGGGCAGGAGCAGCTGATCGGGGTCACCGGCCAGCAAGGAGTGGTCCAGGCCTTCGTCGTACAGATCACCACTCATGCCCAGCAGCGGTACGCTCAGTGGGGCTTTGAATTTGTTGTCGAAGAGCATATCGAACTCGCGTCGGTGGATGCGCTTACAGCGAAGAATGCCGTTAATGTCAGGCATGAGCAGTTCCAGCATCTGAATGTCCGGATGCTGCTCCAGAAACGTATCGACTTCTGTCGCCGTCTTGTTATTCATGATGATAAAAGGCTCCTTGCCTATATCCTACCGCTATCAACAGCGTAGATAATCCTCTCGCTACGCGCCCGTCTACCTGACGTATAGGGCTGGAGCAAGCCGATAGAATTGACTTGGCTGTGCGGCTGTTGCTCAATAGTAACCAGTTATTAACGGTGCACGAATGAAAAATCGCGCAGACATTACCCCCCCCTTTGTTGCCTGGAGTCACTGGGTCTGCACACCTGCGGCCTGGCAAAATATCTTTCAGGGTGAAGACGAAGACCCCGCCTCGATCTGCTGAATCAGACAAGTGCGCTCGCGTGTAGCGGGCAGACATTGATAGCAGGAGGAACAGGTCATGTTCGGACTCAAAACAACCGTTGAAACCCGTGAGCACACGGGCTCTTATTACGCAGCATCTGCCAACTGGCAAACGGCCTACCCACGCATGGAGAACGACATCGAGGCCGATGTCGTGGTGGTGGGGGGTGGCTTTACCGGGGTAAACACCGCGGTGGAGTTGGTAGAGAAAGGCTACGATGTGGTGTTACTCGAAGCCAACCGCATCAGCTGGGGCGCAACCGGTCGCAACGGCGGTCAGGTGATTGGTGGCATCGGCCACGATCCGGAGCGTTTTGAAAAACAGATCGGAGCCGATGGCGTCAAGGCGATCTACCGTATGGGCATTGCGGCCCGGGATATTATTCGCGAGCGTGTGGAGAAGTATGACATTGATTGTGACCTCACCTGGGGTTACTGCGATGTCGCGCTGAAGCCCCGGCACCTCAAACAATTTGCCGAGTGGCGCGATTTCGAAAAAGAGATTGGCAATCCTCACGAGTACCGTTTGCTTGATCGCGATGAACTCAAGGAGTACGTCAACAGTGATGCCTATCTCGGTGGTTTGATGAATACCGCCAATGGGCATGTGCATCCGCTCAACCTGTGTATTGGCGAGGCCCGCGCTGCAGAACGCGGCGGTGCCAGAATATTTGAGCAGTCACGGGTTCAGGAAATTGTGCAGGGCCAGCGGGTTAGGGTGCGCACGGATGAGGGCAGCGTGTTGGCCAAGAAGGTGGTGCTGGCGGGCAATGCGTATATGGGCGGCCTGATTCCCAAACTGGCGACCCGCGTGTTGCCCTCCAACAGCTCAGTGGTCGCTACGGCACCATTGCCGGAGAGTATGGCCCAGCAGCTAATGCCGGGTAATGTGGCAGTGTGCGATCCGCGCACGGCGCTCGACTATTTTCGCCTCTCCGCTGACCGGCGGATGCTGTTTGGTGGCTTGTCTAATTACACCGGGCTGGAACCCAAGGACCTGGAAGGGACCATCCGTCGCAAGATGGAAAAGGTCTTCCCGGAGCTGACCGGCATTCCCATCGATTACGGCTGGAGTGGCCAGATGGGTATCGGCCTGAATCGCATGCCGCAATTGGGGCGACTGGCGGACAACATCGCCTATATACAGGCTTACTCCGGACACGGCGTGGCGCCCACCCACATGATGGCGAAAATTACCGCGGACATGATCGACGGCAAGCCCGACGACTTTGATGTATTTGCCCGCATTCCCCACTGGCCCTTCCCTGGCGGTAAATACCTGCGGCGTCCCGCGCTCGCAGTGGGCATGGCGTACTTCAAAGTAAAAGACGTGCTTTAAGATGAATAAATCGCTAGTGAACACGTTGACCGGGGTCTGCCTGGGTTTGTGCTGTACCTTCGCGGGTGCAGCACCCGGTAGTGCCGCCAAACCCAATATCGTGCTGCTGCTGATGGACAACTTCGGCTATGGCGAGGTTGGGGTGTACGGTGGAGGCGTGTTGCGCGGCGCCCCTACGCCGAATATTGACAGCATTGCCCATCAGGGTTTTCAGCTGACCAACTTTAACGTGGAGGCGGAGTGTACACCCTCGCGCGCGGCCTTGATGACGGGGCGTTACGGCATTCGGACCCGGCTGCGTGCTGAAGGTGAACCGCGCGGCATTTGGTATGGCATTACGCCCTGGGAGGTCACCCTGGCGGAAATGCTGTCCGACGCCGGTTACAGCACCGGGATGTTTGGCAAATGGCATCTGGGTACAGGCAAGAATCGATACCCCACTGATCAGGGGTTTGACGAGTGGTACGGTATTCCCAACTCCTCCGACCAGGCATTCTGGCCCGACAGCGACAGTTTCCAGGCTGATGCCGGCGTAGAGCTGACCCGGGTGATGACCGCCAAGCGCGGTGAGACGCCGAAGAAACACGAACTGTATGGCCGCGCCAAGCGCGCCACCATTGATCGGGAGATTACCGATCGGGCTATTGATTTTATCGAGCGAGAGGCCAAGGCGGGCAAGCCGTTTTTCGCCTATCTGCCTTATACACAAACCCATGAGCCGGTGGATGCGCATCCTGATTTCAAGGGTAAAACCGGCAATGGCAGCTTCGCCGATGTGCTTGCACAGACGGACGCATATGTAGGCGATGTGTTGGCGACGCTGGAAAAATTGGGCGTGGCTGAGAACACCATCGTGATCTTTTCTGCTGATAACGGCCGCGAGGGCATTAAACGTTCCTTCGGTTTTACCGGCCCCTGGCGCGGCACAATGTTTTCACCCTATGAAGGATCGCTGCGAGTGCCGTTTCTGATCCGCTATCCCGGAGTCATTCCCGCCGGTCAGGTATCCAACGACATTGTGCACATAATCGACGTGTTTCCCACCCTGGCGAACTTCGCAGGTGGCGAACTGCCCGATGATCGCATGCTGGACGGTGTTGACCAGTCAGATTTCTTCAAGGGCAGTGCGCCCAAATCGGCCCGGGAATCAATGGTTATCTACATTGGCAACGAACTCTTTGGCGCCAAGTGGCGTAACTGGAAGATGCTGATCAAGGAAATCGACGAGGACAGCTATGCAATTATGAACATGGCATATCCCTCGTACTACAACCTGATTGTGGATCCGAAAGAAGAGGAGCCGGAGAAGTTCTACTTGGATGATACCTGGGTGGATGGGCCCCTGTGGGAGACGGTGGAAGCGCACCAGGCGTCACTTGAAAAGGACGCCGGCACGCCTGATCCCTGAGGGATTTATTCGGTGTACAGCATCATGTACACCTTGCGCACCTTCTCGATGACCTCGGCGGTGCCTTTCCAGCCCAGGGGAAAGACCCAGCTGTCGCCGGCCTTGATGTCGGTGACCTGGCCGGATTCCGAGGTGAGGCGCCAGTGGCCTTCCAGTAGATGGCAGAATTCCACCAGATCCAGGTCCAGCTGCAGAGTGCCCACCTCACATTCCCAGGTGCCTGTCACCATTTTGGCGCCTTCAAATTCACCGTTGAAAAAGCCGGCATCGGTCTGCAGGGGCAGGGGGCCTACCGGGTCACCGAAGCTGTCTACTTCGACGAGTCCGGTGAGCGAGGCACATTGATGTTGTACGCTGATTTCTGGCATGAGTAAGATCTCCCGTTGGTTCTATATGACGACACTGCGTGCAAGTGTGTAGCGAGTGAATCACAGGCCCGAGCTGTGATCTTCCTAGCCGGTCGGCACGGAGGCCGTCAGCATTGTCGCGGGTATACTAGTTTTTTAAGCGCAGGGGGCAGGGATCAGTGAGTACACCAGACGTCGATGTTGTTATTGTCGGGGGCGGGCACAACGGCCTGACCTGCGCCGGTTATCTCGCCCGCAAGGGACTTAAGGTAACGGTACTGGAGGCCCGCTCCAAAATAGGCGGGGCCGCGGTGACCGAAGAGTTCCACCCCGGCTTTCGCAACTCGGTATATTCTTACTCGGTCAGTCTGCTACATCCCCAGGTGATCGCTGACCTGCAGTTGGAGCAACACGGATTGGAGATCATGGAGCGTCCTGCCGGCACACTCAGCCTGCTGGATAATGATCACTTGCTCATGACTCGCGACGGAGAGCAGGCGCGTCGCGAGATTGCCCGTTTTTCCCGGCGTGATGCCGATCGCATTGATGCCTTCGACGCAGAGATCGCCGAAGTGGCGATTGCCCTGCGTGCGCTGGCCACCCAGGCTCCGCCCAATGTCGGTGGCGGCTGGGGTGACCTGGTCGGCCTCCTCAAAGCCGGCAACGTGATGCGTAAACTTGATGGTCGCCATCAGGCGGTACTCGCGGAACTGATGACCCGCTCCCTGGGTGATTACCTGGACATGTGGTTTGAAGGCGAGGCGCTTAAGGGGGTGCTCGGGCTGGAAGGGGTGATTGGCAACTTTGCTGAGCCCTACCAGGCCGGCACGGCTTACGTACTGCTGCACCACGCGTTTGGCGAAGTAAAGGGCCGGGCTGGCGCCTGGGGGATTGCCCGCGGAGGCATGGGGGCGATTACCGAGGCGATGGCCTCGTTTGCGCGCAGCCGCGGGGCGACCATCGAAACCGAGTGTCCGGTGAATCGCATTGTGGTTGAAAAGGGCAGGGCCGTCGGTGTCGAAACTGCCGATGGCCGGACCATTACTGCGCGCCATGTGGCCGCCAGTGTTCACCCGCAGGTGCTATTGCAACGCCTTCTGGACGTGGAGCTTCTCGATGAGGCGGACCAGCGGCGGATTCAGGGGTATCGCAGTCACTCTGCTACATTCCGGATGAATGTGGCGCTGTCTGAGCTTCCGCAATTCACCTCGATGGCCGGACGTGGTGAGGAACACTTCAAGGGGGCTATTGAAGTAAGCCCCTCGCTGCAATACATCCAGAACGCCTACTTTGATGCCAGGAACGATGGCTGGTCGAAGCGCCCGGTCATTTCCATGCAGGTGCCTTCCACCCAGGACGATTCACTGGCGCCGGCGGGCGGCCATGTGGCGTCGCTGTTCTGTCAACATTTTCAGCGTCATCTGCCCGACGGTCGCAGTTGGGATGAGGTTCGCGATGAGGTGGCCGACCAGATTATTGGTACGGTCGACCAGTATGCGCCGAATTTCAGGGCGTCTGTGGTGGGCCGTCAGATCAAGACACCGCTGGACATCGAGCGTGACTTGAACATGGTGGGCGGCGATATATTCCATGGTGCACTGCACCTGGATCAGTTCTATTCATTGCGTCCGATTCCTGGCTATGCAGCTTACAAGATGCCCGTGGAAGGGGTTTATCTCTGTGGTTCTGGTGCGCATCCTGGTGGCGGCGTCAGCGGGCTGCCAGGTCGTAATGCAGCGCAGGCGATTTTGAAAGCGCGCTAAACGGGCGAGGTGGTTGCGCTTTCGCCCCCTGGGCCTATCGGTCGCAGCATAACCAGATCCTGCTGCAGATCTGTGCCGAACATGAACGTATTACCACCAACCGTGTGAAAGCCGTGCTTACGGTAGAACGCAATCGCGCGCGGGTTTTCTTCCCACACACAGAGCCAAAGCACCCCGGCACCCGCCGATTCAGCCTGCTCAATACAAGCCACCATCAGCGCCTGCGCCACGCCCCTACCATGCCATTGGCTGTGCACATACAGACGTTGAATTTCCATTGAGCTGGCTGCGTCGATGCAGTTGAGATGGGTGTCGACACGTAAGTACGCGTAGCCGGCGATTTTCTCATTCTCTAAATACAGCAGCGTGCTGGTATGTGGGTGCTCGATCTCGCTTTGTTGAATATCTTTGCCAAAGCTTTTCCGACAATACAGGTCCATATCCTCCATTGAGTTGGATGACGCAAATGCGTCTCTGAACGCGTACTCGGCAAAACCTGCAATGGCTTCGACATCGGTAGTGGTTGCTTCCCTGAGCTCAGTCATCGCGGTCACAGCGTACCTTGGTGGTGGGATTTACGGAAATAGGTGCCTGGTGCTCGTAAGCGGATTGGGCCAGTATTAACGGCGGGTTCAGCATTACAGGAAACCACACCTGGCGCCAGCGCGTCAGTGTCTCGGTTGCGCTCAGCTGCTGGGGCGATGCTGGCGTGGATGGCAGTGTCACGTCAAACATTGCGCTGGCCTGACAGTTAATGGCGCCAATGTAGCCATCGCCATCGGCGATGACGCCACAAATCAGGCGCTCACAGTTAGGGCAGAGCAGAAAAACAGCCTGGTCTGACCCCTGCCGAACTTGTGGCGGTTCAGCCGCGAACGTTACTGTGAGCTGCCCCGCTGGATCGGAAAGATAAGCAGCACCTCGCCGGGTGCAGAAGCTGCAGTCACAAGCGCGCGGCGAATACTCGCTCAGCGGTTTCGGCAATGACAGATCAAGTGTCGCTGAACCGCAGCGACACTCGCCCTGGTAGTGATACATTCGCCTGCCTCTGTTCCTAGAGTTGCCACAAACCGTGGTCATTGCCGCCTTGAATATAGATAGCAAACGAGCCTTTCCCGGGCACGGTCATCGGTGGCATGGCGATCCCGGCGCCGGCAGCGGCGACATGGGCGATCGCCTCATCGATGTCTTCAATCAGCCAGTATGGCGCACCAAAGTTGCCTCTGTCTCCCTGAAAGGGCCGCGGACCCCAACGATCGAGTCATCTGCCAGTGTGGCAGTGCGGGCGCCGCCGAGCAGTTCATCCGGTGCACTAAAGCTGACTCTCTGGGACAGCTCACAGGCATGGCATACCGCATCAATATCGCGGGTGACGATTTCGAGATAGTGAACTTTCATGATGCTCTCTCTTTTCCGCTAGATATGTCCTGATGAATGGGTGATGCGAACCTGCATTAGGCCGCGGGGCCGAGACCGAAGTAAGAGTCGATACCTGATAACACGCTGGTGACCGCAACGGCGGAGAGAATCAGCCCCATAACCCGGCTCACGACGCTGGCACCGGCGAGCCCGATTATGCGCGAAATCAGATTGGAGCCCAGCATCAGAATCAGCGCGACAAGCAATACAGCGAAAATCACCAGTGCGACCAGCATCTGGTCGGTGATGCTGTAAACCGCATTCTCAGTTTGCATGACCGCCGCGAGCATGGCGCCGGGGCTGGCGATGGAGGGTACAGCGAGAGGAAATATGGCGTGGTTCTGTTTCGGGGCAAGCATTTTCAGTTCTTCATCGGGTTTGCTGTCGCCAAAAATCATGGTCAGGGCAAACAGGAACAAGACGATGCCTCCCGCAATTTCGAATGCCGGTAAAGGAATGCCGATTGCCACCAGGATTAACTCGCCTACCGTGACGAAAAATACCAGCACTGCTGCGGCGACCAGAATGGCCTGCATGGCCGCTTTTGTCCTGTCGCGCTGTTCCATGCCGGCAGTGACGGCAATAAATACTGGCACAGTGCCTATGGGGTCGATAACGGCGAAGAAGGTAACAAAGGTGGCTACATAGTCGATCATGGGTTGATGGGAACCTGCCCTGGAAATGTCTAGTAAAAAGTTTAGGTGACGCAGCGGATTTTGGAATGAAGAATCGGAGCTGTCCGTGAACAATGGATGCCGATTACTCCCGCATGGCTGGAGCCATCACTTGTTATCCTGGGAGCCTTTGCTTTGAATCGTCGCTGACGAAAAATACCGCACCTTCACAAGGAATCATATGAAGGCCAATACCCGACTTGCACTCGCTCCCAGCCAAAGATCATTCTGATTTCTCAGACCAAAAGCCTAGTCTGTCTCTAGCCGCAGAAATAACTAGTCCCGGTTCAATCATGGCTGTGATGATAAAATGGGCAGCGATGCAAGGTGCCAAGCTACGATCGCCAATGACATAGACGCAAGCCAGGGCTGTACCTAGAATCGTCGTGGATAAGGCGGCATTGATTCCTGCCTTGTAGTTCCTAAGACCCCACAAGAGGTGGGCCAGGCCAAAGGCCAATCCAGACAATACAATTTGCAAGTAGATAGAAAAATTTTTGCCGTGCAAATAGTCCATTATCCACTTTCGAAACACCATTTCTTCAACGATTCCCGCACACACAGCTGCAACAATCGCCGCGGCCTTCAAAAAATCGAGTTTGAAAAGATAGCGTCGAATGTCGGTATTTTTGGACGCTGACTTGATGTACAGGGCCGCGATGATAAGTGCGCAAAGCCAGCTTATTAAATTGCCTGACTCGCCTCGCGCAAAGCCAAGGTAAGCGGTGAATGCGGGGATATCATTTGCAGCAAGAAACACGATGAGAGCGCCCATCCAGAGGATCATCGAGAATAAAACTATATATGCTGATTTTATTGCACTATCCATTACCGTTCAGGGATATCCATTTATCGACTGGTAGCTTAGGGGCCAGAAGCGGACGCTTGCTCAACCGCCGCGCGACTTCCGCTTCCAATTAAACCCGACTACTCAACTAATCCGCTTTTCGCACAGATTTAACCTAGATGATGAACGGGATTAGCACCTTCCGCTCGCGCGGGTAGTCGGGAAATTTCTCCTGATACCAACGATGCACCTGGAATGCTCTCGGGATCAAGTTAGCCGCACTCACTGCGAGCACGAAAACTGCTCCCAGCGACCAAGTGGCAATCGCGAACCCGGTGAATGAGAGCAGTTCGCTGAAATAACTAGGATTGGTAACGTACTTGAATAATCCTGCTTCTGGAACCCGATAAACTTTCTCCCCAGATTCAACTTCTTGTCGACTCCGAAGATTGCGAATGATCGAATCGGACTGCAGATTAAGGAGGAAGCCACAAATATAGATGGCAATACCGATGATGAATCGAGGGTCTGACAGCCACTCTGCGGTGATGTGCGTACTCAGGTGTGAGATGAAGACCGCATTGAGGTAGCCGTGGAGAGTAGTTACAAGCCAGCCAGAGACCACCACGATGATCGAGAAAGTTCCTTTCGAACCTTTGGCAACTCGCATCAACAGAGGAAAGATGAAACCTCTATTACCATAGTGAACCAACCATATACCCAGGAAAATCATCGGGACCAAGGCTTGGGCATTCTTCCCATGTATATAGAACCAGACAAAACTCAGCGTTGCGGGTAACTCCATAAGAAACCACCCAAGTCTCGGTGAAAGGTTGATTCCTCCACGCTCCGCCCCCAGCTTCCCATATGGAGCCTCCGTCATAAAAGCGCCGACCAGAATCAATGCCGCATACACAAAGCTCCCTATCAGTACGAACTTGTACACTTCGGCGGACATCAACCAATCCATTTCCAATTCCTACCCCAAGTATCCTCTTTGAGGTCAGCATGTTGGGGGAATCGAAGTCCGTTTTATATAGCCGATCAAGTCACTTAGATTTACATTTTCAGTCAGAAACTGTCGGCTACTAGGCGAAAGCGGGCATTGAAGGGCCGAAATGGCCCAGGTGTCCAGAAAGGTCCGCTATCACCTCAAAGCGGCCGGTCGATGAAGTTCAAATAACGTTTTTTTAGGACCGCTTCCGGCCAGGAGCAGCCAACTTAAATCACATCTGTGACGCTTGAAGTTGCCAGAATTGACGTAGTTTCCAGAAACGTTGAAGCGAAAGCTCTGGAAAGGCTCTCCAGCCAGAATCGAAGGGCACTGATCGGCCGGGAGCAACGCAGCGCTGGACATTGTTATCGATCAATTAGTGACTGTAGGTTCATGAATCTGATTTATTGCCCGGGATAACACGTTAGCACCTGAAAATCCAACCGTCAGTCCAGCGAGGTTGACAAAGTATCAGTTGAGTCATAACATCGATATAACATTGTTATATTGTTTTATTCATGAAGAGAGCTACTCGAGATCGCATCCTGAACTGCACAGCTAAATTGGCGACCACGCCCGATAACCGAAAGCTGACTATACGAAACGTAGCCGAAGACGCCGGGGTTACGACACAGGCGGTCTACACACTATTCGGCGGGAAGGAAGGTTTAATCGCCGCTCTCTTTGAGGAGTGTTGGAATACGCTGACTCATCGTCTTCGCGATGTGCCAGAGAGCAGCCACCCCCTGGAAACCCTGTGTTCCCTAGGTCGTTGTTACATCCAGTTTGCCAAAGAGAACCCGGAGTTCTACACGCTAATGATCGGTCGGGCCACTGGCAGCGTTACCGTGCCTGATCGGGAGCTACGGCACGCGGCGCCGTGGAGTT
>NZ_LWEE01000014.1:0-219 GCF_001635445.1 Halioglobus sp. HI00S01 | reverse complement strand
TTTACCCTGATGGCCCGCGCCCATATTAATCTTCATGATCAGCTCGTTATCATCGGTTTTGAGACCGCGCATTTTAGCGGTCCACTTGGCGGGTTCCCAGTAGGTTACACGGGGGTCATTCAAACCACCGGTTACCATCATCGCCGGATAGTCCATGGCCTCAATATTGTCGTACGGACTGTAGGACTGAATGAGTTCAAAGGCCGCCTTGGACTCAAT
>NZ_LWEE01000013.1:0-215 GCF_001635445.1 Halioglobus sp. HI00S01 | reverse complement strand
CGCACCGTTTTGTTCCTAGCCAGCTTCGATCGCGATGGAGACGGTCCCTGTACTAAGGTCGATCGATCGAACTACTGTGATATTTCTTCCCTCAGTGCTGAGGCCGGCCGCCAAACCGTAAATCGCGTCGTACAAAGTCCCTTCGCTGCAGTAAAAGTCTGAAAGATAGTCCGGCCCTGCGGCGTTCATGGTGATCTTTTCGCTGGTCGCCCAGG
>NZ_LWEE01000012.1:0-213 GCF_001635445.1 Halioglobus sp. HI00S01 | reverse complement strand
CGCCGTCACCCCAGGTGAGGATGTAGTAGTTCTTCAGGGCGGGCTCGCGTTCACCGCTCATCAGCGGCGCCATCCGCTCATCCAGTACCCGCACATATTCTTCAGCCACGGTGCGTTCGCTAATCCCGGGGGGGAATTGGAAATAGGCGTCGACTGCATCGCGCTTCACCGGTGGCAGGTAGTCCATCTCCGGCATCAGGGTGTAGCTGCCTA
>NZ_LWEE01000011.1:0-217 GCF_001635445.1 Halioglobus sp. HI00S01 | reverse complement strand
ACATCTGCGGCAGGCATGCCCGGATCACATTATCCAGGGCAATAAACACTTTGCCGCCCTTTCCCTTGCGCCTGGGAATTTCGACGAAGCGTTCAAGGCGATCAGTAGGGACTTCAACCACCGCGTAGTTGTAGCTGTCACCGGAGAGTATGTCGACAGCCAGGTAGATTGACTCATCATTCAAGGCAGGGATGGCGCGATCTTCGCGCAGCAATAT